>DASUKX010000079.1:0-22688 GCA_036278495.1 Nitrosotalea sp. | reverse complement strand
AGTCAAGCATAGTACTTGTTGTAACAAGAAATGATGGAACAGATGCTACAATAAAATGGGATGACATCAAAAAAATTGGTGAGATTGTATTACTTGGCGGCTCACTTGAAAATAATTTAAAGTGCAAATGTGGTTATACTAACAGCCAAGGCTCTAAATTCTGTGAAAGTTGCGGTAACAAGTTAAAGTAACCTTACATTGTTAAGCAAGATTTATCTTACGATTTTAGAGAATTAAGAACAATTGACTAAACTTTCTCTCAAATCAGGTATCGTAAAGGACATTATAATTGTGGTAGTAGGCATTGCAATAATTTGGATTGGTCTTAGAGTAGCTTTTGGTACAGAAAATCCGTTTTATGTTGTATCAAGTGGAAGCATGATACCAAATTTAGAAGTCTTTGATGTCATTGTAGTCCAGGGACATGTTGATTTTGATCAGTTAAAAGTTGGAGATATCATAGTGTTCAACAGACCAGATGGACATGACAAGGTCATAGTTCACAGAGTTGCAGAGATACTAAACAAGGATCCTCTTGTGATAAGGACAAAAGGTGATGCAAATCCTGGATCCATACCTGGAACTGACTTTCCAATAACAAAAGGCGATTACATAGGAAAGGTAGTCTATGTCATTCCGCAGATAGGATATGTAACCAGAATACTAACTCCGCCAATTAACTACATCATAATAGCTGTAATTGTAGGAATAATGCTAGTAAAGCAGTTTGGCAAGCCCAAATCATCTGCAAGTGATGCTTCCAACATTCAGGACAAGACAGACTCTGATACGTCGGATGCAGACAAGACTTTGTCAAGTGACAAGTCATATCTTACAGATTCAGACAAGGATAAGACAGATTTGGGCAAGTTGCAAAACAAAGATTCAAACGAGCATGAAAACAATTCAAACAAGTCTGATAACAAAGATTCAGAGATTAAATAAATTTTAAATTATTTTCGTATCTTGAATACTCGTTGGAAATAATCTGATTGTTCAGATTCTGGTTCAGAATTTTCTTTGATGCTTGCAAGGTTTTTGGCAAGTTTTTTCTTGTATCCAAGCTGCATCTGACGTGCAATCTGTATTCTTTGTGCTTGTGGTGAACCTGCACCATGCATTGATTCAGTTAGATATCCTACGGCATTTCTGCCCAAAGTCATATTTTCAATCAATCTCAATATCCTTATTCTATTTTCAACGTCAACACCCTTGCGTCCTCTGAGATATTTTTTCAATATTGGACCAGTGGTCGGGTTTTTCAAATCTTTTTCAGATGGAAGTGTAACAACAAGACCACCTGCAATATCTTGAGCTAGTCTACCTATTTCATACGGGAATCTTGTCACATTATGTTTTGTAACATTTGCAAGCATGTCATCGTTTAGCCATACACCAGACTTGGTCTTGTGAGCCTGAGATGATGAAGCAATACCTGTAGCATATATTGTTTCATTGAGATGAGTCATCTCTACTAACTTGTCCCGGATATGGGAAACATCTGGAACTCCGTTGTAATCAGCAATTGAAGCAGCTGCTCCAATTAGAACATCTCCAAGACCTGTCTTGCACACATAGCTTCTTCTGTGGTAGCATGTGAATCGCTCTACAAGCATTGCAGCAAATTCATACTCACCAAACATGAATACCTTGTCCCAGGGAATGAAGACCTTGTCAAATACAATAAGCGCCTCCTGGCCTGCAAATTTGGCATTTCCTGCATCGATATCGCCATCTTCCATACTTCGGGTGTCACAGGATTGACGACCATAGATGTATGTAATTCCAGGGGCATCTGCAGGTATGGCACCAACTACTGCATAATCCTTGTCGCCTTCTAGTAATCGCATTGTTGGCATTACTATAATCCAGTGGGAGTTGATACAGCCAGTCTGGTGAGCCTTGGCTCCGGTAACAAATATTCCCTTGTCATTTTTTTCTACTACATGTAAAAATACATCAGGATCTTCCTGTTGGTGAGGCGCCTTACTTCTATCTCCTTTGGGATCAGTCATGGCACCACCAATAACAAAATTTTCTTGCTGAATCATTTTGATAAAATCAACTAGTCGTTTATGATAATTGGTTTTGTGTTTTTCATCAATTTCAAAAGTAACAGAATATAATGAATTTAGTGCATCCATTCCAACACATCGTTGGAAACATGTTCCTGTGAGCTGGCCAAGTCTTCTTTGCATCTTGTTTTGGTTTACCAAATCATCTGCACTTTCTGCAATATGCAAGAATCTGTTAACTTGGATGCCAGTTATTGATGATTTTGCAGTTGCCATCTCAGAATCTTTTTCTGCCAGATCATATGTCTCTGCAACGGCATTTATCGAAGGCCTAATCATTGGATGATCAACTGGCTCTTTTACAAGTTCACCAAAAAGATAGACCTTCATGTTACGGCCCCTGAGACTTTGGATATACTCAGCAGCTGTCTTAATTGGCATATCTGCTAATACCCTTTACAAGTAATATAAATATTATAACAAAATTGTGGCGGTGATCTAAGCAAGTCCAATTCTTACATCTACGACTTTACAGCCTTTGCCCTTCTCAAATACAAGGACTGGATTCATGTCAAGCTCTTTTATTTCTTGAAAATCAGTCACAAGTTGGGAAATCCTTTGAATGCAATCTGAGAGTTTGGCAACATCAGATGGTTTCTCTCCTCTTACACCCTGCAACAGCTTGTTTGTCTTAATTGATGATATCATTTCATTTGCTTCAGAATCTGTAACAGGTGCAACACGGAATGTGACATCTTTGAGTACTTCAACATAAATTCCGCCCATTCCAAACATGACTACAGAACCAAACCCCGGTTCTTGCTTTGAGCCTACAATGGTCTCCTTTCCACCCTTTACCATTTCTTGCACCAGTACTCCCTTGATGACAGCTTTCTTGTTGTATTTTTTTGCATTTTTTATTATTTCTTTAAAGGCCTTTTTGACTTCCTGAGGAGTCTTCAATCCTACCTTTACACCACCTGCATCAGACTTGTGGATGATTTGTGGTGAAGCAATCTTCATTACAACAGGATATCCAATTTTTTTTGCTGCAATTGTTGCCTCTTTTTCCTTTGTTGCAAGAATGCTTTTTGGCACAGGAAAACCATATGCTTTCAAAACTTCTTGCCCCTCTTCTTCTAACAAATTCTTTCTTCCCTCGGACTTTACCTTGGCAAAGATTTGTTCTACTTTTTTCTTGTTTACTTTGAATTGTTGTATTTTGCCTTCAGATGTTTGTGACCATTGTGAAAATCTTAGCATTGCCTTGAGTGCACGGATTGCTTTTTCTGCATATGTATAATATGGAACTCCTCCTTCTGCCAGAATTTCACGATTCTTTATTCCTTCATCAAGACCCATCAGGCTTGCAAGAATTGTCTTATTGTATTTTTTTGAGGCAGTAACAACTACTTCGGCAAGCTTGTTGTAGTCAAGTGTTGCAGATGGTGTACACATGGTTATGACTGAACCAACATTTGGATGGGCAAGTACAAGATTTAGCACATGATCAAATCTGTTAAAATCAGCATCTCCCACAATATCTACTGGATTTCTAGAAGTTCCCCACGGAGGAATTACTGCGTTTATTTGTGGTCTGATATCCTCGATGCTTGCCATCTTAATTCCCATCCTGGAACAAGCATCTGTAGAAATTATTGCAGGTCCTCCTGCATTTGATACTATGACAAGATCTCCTTTTAATGGCAGTGGTTGTTTGGAGAAAGCCACAGCATAATCAAATAGTTCTTCCATTGTATCAACCCTGATTGCACCAGATTGTGTCAACAATGCATCATAGATTTCATCAGAGCCCATCAATGCGCCAGTATGAGACATGGCTGCCTTGGCACCCTCTGGACTTCTGCCAGACTTTAAGACTAGAACAGGTTTCTTTAGTTGGTTTAGACGAGTAATCTGTTTACATATCTTCAAGAATTCTCTTCCATTTGTCATATCTTCGAGATACATTACAATGACTTTGGTCTGGTCATGTTCTGCAAGCATTTTCAAAATGTCTACTTCATTGAGGTCAACTTTATTTCCCATGCTGATTACAGAGGAAAATCCTATTCCTTGGGCACTAGCATCTTCAACTAGTGCTGCACAGATTGCACCACTCTGAGACACAAGTGCAATACCTCCAGACTTGGGTGTTACTTTTAGAAAAGTTGAATTCATCATTGTTTGCGGTGCTAGATTCATCACACCGAGGCAATTTGGTCCTATGATTTTGATGTTATACTGCTTTGCAATTTCTGCAAGCTTTCGTTCAAGTTTTGCCCCCTCTTCATTGACCTCTTTGAATCCTGCAGTGATTACAATTGCGCCTTTGATTTTCTTTTTGCCGCATTCTTCAAGCACTGCAGGAACTACATCATTTTTTGTTACCACAACGGCAAGATCTATTTCTTCTGGAACATCAAGAACGCTTTTGTATGCTTTTTTATCAAATACAGTTTCTCTTGTTGGACTGATTGGAAGTATCTTTCCAGTATACCCTTTTAGTATGTTTGATGTGATAGCACGTCCGACACTTCCCTCTTTATCAGAAGCCCCGATTATAGCAATAGATTTTGGAGATAGGAAAATTGACTCGCTCATTTTAATGAGATCGACTCAAATGCATTTGTATAATAAGTTTATCCAAGAAAATACCTGATCCCAAATGCTTGCTCTAGCTGCCAAGCATTTTTCCAGCTAAATTTTGGTTTCGTGGGATCCAAGTTATCTTTAGGTTTGGCAACTTGGTAATAAGCTCCCAAGCTTCCCTTGCAAGACTTCGTAATTGGTCACTGTTTATGGCATATTCATGGTTTAGTTGAGAAACTGTATTTTTTGAATCACTGTATATTATAATTTCATCTGTTACACCTGAAAATTTTTTCAGTACTGAAATTATAGCCATGTATTCTGCCTGGTTGTTTGTTATGTCAGATTTTTTTTCATAGAATGACTCTCCTGTCTCTTTGACAAAATAACCAAAACCGGAATTGGATCCTCCCGAGCCATCAACAAATATGCTAAGGGTCATCTTTGTACAACCTCATAAATTTTACACTCAGGTTTACTATAACCATGTAAATCACAGTAGATGCAGATTGAGATATCAACGATGCGGCATAGGCTTGATACGAATTTGTAAGTAGATAATATTGGAGAGACCATCGACAGATGGTATAGACAACTTCGCCTATCCCAAGTGAAGATATCACTTTGACAAGATCTCGTCTTAGACCTGCCTTGTCTACCTCTCCTGTTTGTAACAGATATTTTTTCTTGTTGTCAAGATAAAAGAGTGTTCCAAAAGTGGAGAAATACACAAGATAATCAACACCGAGAGTTAATGTTGCATTTACATAGCTTTGCTGGTTTGAAAACAGTTCTGCAACAATTGCAGAGACAACAATTGATGCTAAAAATCCTAAAAAAATATTCTTGTTTAGTGCAAGATATTCTTTGTATTGGGTTTTCACAGACTGGTTTTGTCCACCTTACAAATAAATCAAGTCTATTGTAGAGTTATTCTCAAAAATATCAATATGCCAGCAAGCTCTGCAACATGCACTGCCAACATGTATGGCAACAATGCAGCAGCATAAAGCTCCATCATTGTAAAGTATGCATACACTCCAATCACATTATGCAAAAATAATAGGCCTGCGAAAAATATCATTCCAAGAGGAAGTTGTGCCTTGGTTTTAGAATACATCTTGGCAAAAACCCCCACTAGCACTCCAAGTGCAATCATGTTGACACCTGATACAATTGTGCTTGCAGTCATTATTGGTTCCATTTGAAAAACACTAGTTCCACTTTGCTTATGTACTTTTTTCCAATTTACTTACAATTTCATCAAAGATTGTCAAGTTTACCTCAAGAAATGTAGATATGAAAAATGTTGCGCCATACTTGTCACCCACACGAGTTATCAGATTGTTTTTTTCAAGCACTCCAACATGATGCTGAATTGCCTTGTAATCAAGATTCATCTCTTTTGCAAGCTGGTTTGCATTGAGAGGCTTATTGCGTATATGAGAAATGAATCGAATTCTGTTTAATCCACCCTTTGAACCCATGAATACGAACCATAACAGACGTTTGGCATGTGGATCGACAGGCATGTATTTCCGTGTATCATCAGTTAATTAATAGATCCTTATCTGCCATTATTTTTGAATCGGAAAAATATCTTGATGAAACAATACTGAAAAGGCATTTTTGGAGGCAATATAGGATCGAATAACTGATAAGATACAACAGGAGTAATTAGAATAATGTTTGACTATGACTATCCTCTTTATAGACCCCCGTCTGAAGCAAAATCATTAATTTTTCAGGTTACACTAGGGTGTTCATTTAACAAATGTTCATACTGTAACATGTATCGCTCAAAGGAATATTCTGAAAGACCATGGGAGCAGATAAAGATGGAAATTGATCTTGCTGCAAAACACATGCCCGGTAGTACTAGAATATTTCTTGCAGACGGTGACGCATTAAACTTGCCAACCGAGAAAATGATCCAGATTCTTGACTATCTGCGGGAGAAATTTCCAAACTTTGAGCGCATATCATGCTATGCGATGCCGCAGAACATTATGAAAAAATCTCCAGAGGATCTCAAAAAATTGTATGCTGCAGGGTTGACAATGTTTTACATTGGAATAGAAAGCGGTTCAGATATAATTCTTAAAAAAGTTACCAAGGGTGCAACAGGTCAGACAATCATAAAATCATGCCAGAAAGCAAAGGATGTAGGATATACCATATCATGCATGGTCATTTTAGGTTTGGGTGGAAAAACATACTCAAAGAACCACATTGAGGAGACTGCCAAGGTGCTAAGTGCAGCATCTCCTCACTATGTTGGTGCCCTTACTTTACATCTAGAAGATGGAATACGAGATGAATTTCTAACAAAATTCAAGGAGCCATTTTTACCAATTGACGACTCTGAAGCATTAAGTGAACTTGAACTTTTGATATCAAAAATGGAGCCCACTACACCAGTAGTCTTTCGTGCAAATCATGGATCAAATGCATATCCAATAGGGGGAACTTTTCCACAAGACAAACCATCTATGCTACAGAAAATTACACACTTGAGAGAGCACCCAGAATTATGCAGACCTGTTGGCCTTAGAGGATTCTGATCAGTCAGAAGACTATTTCAGGTTCTCATGTTATGTATGAATACAAGATTATTTTCAATCCCTTTTGTTAACCATCAAATTTTATTTATGCATCAATTTAGAATCCGGTAATTGCAGAGATTGCAATAATTTAACATCATAGAGCATACGATATTCTGGATAACAGTTCAGCATAAAGCCATTTTGAACCTTGGAGAAATTCCAGTTGTCACATCTAGTGTCATATTCATATTTAGAATTATCAAATTTCCATCCAAATCCATTTGAGATGCTATTACTTGGATACCCATGGCCTTTGACTAGAGTCAGAGTACCCGTAGTATAATTAGTCTTGACTTGGGCATACATCGCATTAGGATACATATAGATGACATCAGGGTGGCTTGTTACTGCATCAAACTCTTTTTTTGTTACATATTCATTATGAAGCATGATTACTCGTTTGTATTTTTTTAAAATATCTGGATTTTTATCAACATCTACATCTGTGACATGTGGATATTGTAATAATTTCAATGCCAATGCTCCAGCTATACTAGAAGAATATACGCCGTTAACTTTAGTTGGGATTTGAACTCGTAGGCAACTGGTATCACATTTTTTATTATAATAATCATAAAAGCCATGAGTCCCATAGGCTGCCTGGGTAAAAATGGGATACACAAAAACAATATCTTTTGATTTTTTAGACAGACCAATTTGATCATACAAACTGGACAGAGTGGGTTTTAGTGTCATGGTGAGAGTTGTTAGTTGACCATTCTGGAAATGAGGTATGACATTAAAAAGAAGTTTACTTGAAGGAATTTTTTGGGTCTCCTTTTTACCTTCAGTATTGCTTGTTACTTGTAAGATGTCTTCTTGTAGGTCATGGTTTGGCACATTATAGTTTACTGCAGAATTAAGAGTGTAAGAAGATGGTTCTGCAAATGCAAATTGTCCAATCAAGAAAGAAATACCAACTACAAATACCACTACAAAAATAAATAAAAAATTCAAACTTATGACCAAGTAAAAATTTGGCAATATAATCCCCATGTAAGAGAAAGTGATCCTCCAAGGAGTTTTCTAGAGTCCAAAACATTTTCTAGGCATTTTCCAATTCTTTGAATTATATCACACATGTTCAAGTAAATGGGTCCACAGGGATTTGAACCCTGGATCTTCGCCGTGTAAGGGCGACGTCATAACCGACCTGGACTATGAACCCGAACAAGACTCAATCTAAAATGCATATAAGTCTAAGTGAATGACTAATAGATTTTACAATAAAAAGAAATTTTGATTTTATAAAACATTACAATAGAACTTGCATAAAACTAGAAAAAATCATCTAACTTATCGAACTTTATTGTTAACAATTTCTACAAGATCTATTCCTCTAACTATTTTGACATCATCTTGATAAGTTAGAAATTCAATTATTTTTTCATACATTCGTCCTCCTTTCATTTGTAATACATTGTCATGCCAATTCACAGTCATGACATTAAAGTCTGGATTTATTTTTCTACATAGATTCAAGGTTTGTTTAAAAATATCAATTATTTTATCCTCTTCTATTTTCATATAAGTAAATAGATAGGCATCCATCAAAGTAAGTGGAAATTCTACTAGTTGATCATATTTAAAAAAACCAATTTCATTTTCATCTATACGATCTTTTGATATTCTAAATGTGGAATCATACACAAAACCACATTGTTGAAGTTTTTTTGGCAGGTCTTCATTAAAACCCAAGTAATGTACTCTATTACCTTGCATCTTGGTCTTACACAGATGTTCTAGTATATTTTTTTCATTAGTTATTTTATCAATATTATCTATTGATGATGGATCCAAATGCAACCCAAGTTCCCAGCCTCCTTTACTTAGCTGTTTTACATCATCTTCATAGTCAATCAAAGAACCATTTTCGTAAATGGTCCTAAAAAAATAGGTTGACCGAATTCCATATTTTTCTTCAATATCCATATATTTTGGAACATTATAATACAGATTTTCATCCTTCATTTTTTTTAGTACATGAGGTTCAAATCGTTCACTTCTTGCCATAATATGTTCATATGAAGCACCTTGTCGTCTCCAGTCTACATCATGACTGAGAAATACGTATTGCAATCTACAATCTTGTTTTCATACTGACTAATTAGTTATTGTGAAAATTTTCACAATACTTGATTTAAAAAAAGATAATAATTAACCAATTCAACAATTATTTGACAACGATGAAAATTCTGGTGACAGGTTCTGGAGGTATTGGAGGAGTTAATTTTGTACGAGCACTACGTGCTACAAAAGATGATTTTTTCATAGTTGGGACAGATTTTAATCCATATTATCTACAGTTTCCCGAAGTAGATGTTAGAATTAACTCCCCTAGACACTCTGATCCACAGTTTGTAGATTTGATTGCCAAAACAATCAAAGAATATAAAATAGATTTTTTACATCCACAGCCATCATCAGAAGCTCAGGTTGTGGCAAAAAATAGAAGAAATTTTTCTGCCAAGACGCTTCTTCCAAAATACGAAGTAATTATTGCAGACAAGCTAGAGACTCAAAAAATACTCTACAAAAACAACATACCTGTAGCAGATACACAAACAATATCTTCAGAAGAGGAAATTGCCAAATCCTTTGATTCCCTAAGTAAGGGAGAACCTCTCTGGATAAGAGCAAAACAAGGTGCAGGCGGTTTTCTAAGTTTGTTATGCAAGAACTCAGAAGAGGCTCAATATTGGATGAAATTGTGGGTGATTAAAAAAAATTTAAAATACAGTGACTTTATGATACAGAAATATTTACCAGGTAGAAATGTTGCCTGGGACAGTTTTTGGTTTGAGGGCAAACTAATTTGTTCTTTCACACGAGAAAGACTAGAATATCCATTCAAACACATTTCACCATCAGGTATTACTGGAACACCAACAGTATCAAAAATCATTGTTGATTCCAACATAAACAAAATTGGAATTGACGCAGTAAGATCTATGGACAGCAAGCCTCATGGAAATTATTCAGTGGACCTAAAGGGTGATTCTGAAGAAAAATTTTACGTGACAGAGATAGATTCAGGTAAATTTCATACTACTACTCCTTTATGGGGCTTCATATCAACAAAGACTCTCAAACAGGATAACATGAAAAATATTCCATATCTTTATGTCAAATTAGGCACGGGTAAAGTTTCAGAACCTGAAGAATTAGGCAATGACATATACCCAGACGGATTGCACCTTCTAAGACACATGGATTGTGGAGTCTGGATTTGGAAAGAAGACGGCTTTAGGGAAAAAGTGCTGTGATTCAAGCAATAATTTTTGATCTGGATGGAACTTTGGTAAGGCTTCCGGTACAATATGAAAAAGTATACGACTATATGAAAAATTTATTCCAAACCAGTGAAAATTTTCAGCCATTAATTCCATCCATAATAAAAAATTCAGGACATGACAAAATCAAATTAAATGATGCATTTGAATTTTTATGCAAACAAGAAGATATTGCCTTTGACAAATTAGAAATTATTGATAATTCAATTGAGATTCTAAATTATTTTCATTCAAAAAATCTTTCAATTTGTCTTGTTACAATGCAATGCAGAAAAGTTGCTGAGAAAATTCTTTCAAAGATGGGTGTTTCTACTGTTTTTTCCAGCATAATTACACGCGATGAAAATCATGATAGATTAGAACAAATCAATGAAACCATAATGCGACTGAAACTTTCACCCCAAAAAACACTCGTAGTGGGAGATAGGGTTCACGATATGGAATGTGCAAAAAGCGCTCAATGCCAATGCATACTTTCAAATCCTGAAAAAATTGGCAAATATCCTCAATACCAGATTATAGGCAACTTGCTGGCACTCAAGACATTGGCATAATTTATCATTCCAGCAGGCAATTAACAAATACAGCACAAAAACGTGATCTGAGTGGATTTTTTATTACAGGACAGGCAGAGATTTTCGTATGTTAGACTTGGTTTTTTTCTCAAGCCCCATAGGATTAGGACACGCTACACGAGACATAGCCATAGCAAAAAACCTTGACAACATATCAAAGAAATTTGTAAGCGGGGGGGCGGCGTCATCTATTTTGTCACAGAATGGATTTGATGTAGATGACTTGTACATACCTCCTGCCTTTCAAGTGGAGAACGGAAGACTTGAACAGCCACTCAAATGGCTTTTCGGATATTATTCATATTATAAGAGATGCAAAAAAATCTCATCACAAATATTGAAAACTTGCCAACCAAGACTTGTAGCAAGTGACGAAGACTTTGCCTCACTAGTGGTTGCCCAAGAGATGGGGATCAAGACGATTTTGGTAACTGACATACTCAAGACAAATTTTGCAAAAGGCATAGGCACCATAATTGAAAGACAGATGAACAAGTCAATGAGAAACATAATTGAAAAATGTGATCTTGTAATCTTGCCGGAAAATGGAAAAAATGAAGACAATATAGTAAGAGTTGGGCCAATAGTACGAAGTACATCACAGTCGCGTGAACAACTAAGGGAAAAATTTACATTTGATAAAAAGACAATTGTTGTAAGCATAGGCGGAACAGATTCTGGCAGATTCTTGATCGAAGAAATTATCAAGATATACTCAAAGATTAATTCTGATTTTGAGCTTGTTATTGTAAGTGGTCCTTCATTTCAGATGAACCATCCAAACATTAGAAATCTCGGATTTGTAAATAATTTACATGAGATAATATTTGCGGCAGACTTGGTGATTTCACTTGCTGGAAAATCTACCATAGACGAGTCAAGACATTATGGAACACCTGGCATATTCATTCCAATAAAGGGTCATTTTGAACAGGAAGAAAATGCCAAAGAGATTGGATATACGTATAATGACATATCACATCTTGATAAATTGATACTAGAAAAAATTGATGAAAAACGAAATCCGCAACCCTTGGAGGGGGCAAAAAAGGCATCAGAACTTGTAAGAAATTTCTTGACCTAATTATTTTTCTGAAAATCAATGCAGCCGGTTATCTCTTTGCATAGGGATTCATTGTGAACAAGTCCAACTTCTGGAATGAATTGTAGAATATGGTTCGTATTTTTGTCTCTAAAAAGCTCCCCTTGAATTACAAATGGATTTGATTCTACGGACATGAATACATTTATTGGTTTTTTAGATTTAAGTAATGCGCATAATTTGTGCATCTAGAATTCTTTAGAATAATCGTAAAAATATCCAATACTTTATAGAAGGATTGGGATAGAGATAACGACGTTTTGAAGAATCTAGTCATTTCAAAATTTGGTGGCAGCGCAGTGGGTGTAGACGGCATATTGATACCTACAATAATCAAAAGGATTAATGAACTCAAAAAAGATTCGAAGGTAATTACAGTTTTTTCTGCACCTCTTACAGTGTATAATGAAAAACAGAGATCACTTACTGACATTGCACTGGAGATTGGACGCAGGGCTGAGAAAGGAGAAAATATGGGAATTGAAATTCTAAGAAAACCATACCAGAAAATTATGAGTATTGTGGACAAGACTCTACAAGACGACTGTAACAGAACCATCAATTCTTTTCTAGAAAAAGCAGAGAATGTTCTAGCAGAGACCTTGCAAAAAAGAGAATTTGCCAATGAAACAAGGGCAAGATTGCTTGCATATTCTGGTGAGATACTGATGTCAAATGTAATGAATTATGTACTGAAAAGTTCTGGAATCAAGTCAGATGTAATTCCATTTGATGCTTGGCCCATAATTACTGACAATAACTTGGAATCTGCAAACTTTCTTGCCTCAGAATCATTACAAAGAATTACAGAGGCTGAAAAACTGCTTGAAGAAAACGATGTCTTGTCAATAGGCGGTTTTATTGGAAAGACAGTTGAGGGAGTAGAGACAACATATGAGAGAGGTGGTTCGGACAGGACTGCGGCTGATCTTGGAATTTTGTTTAGTAAAAAATATCACACTAGAATTGATTTTGAAAAAGATAGTGCAGTGTTATCAGCAGACCCACGAATCGTAAAAGAAGAACTTGAAAGCATAACCAGTCTTTCATACAACGAGGCAAGAATTGCAGGCATGTTTGGCATGAAGATCTTGGATCCAATTGCAATAAAGGAGATTGTAGAAAATGGAGTAGAGATGCCAATAATAATTACAGATATGGCCAAGCCGGAGAAAATAACAACAATTGAGAGAAATCCAAGCGAGAAGAATGGTCATCCCCTCAAGATAGTCACTGGGAAAAAAAACTGCTCCATTGTCAGAATTGAAAAAGAGGCATCTGAAAGACTATTTCATTCACTTGACAGAGACAAGAGATACAGCGAATTCGTAGTCTTGTCGCCATTTACCAAAGATGATATCGAATTTACAAGGATATTATTTTTAGACGGTGACTATGTCAAGCGCAATGAAAGATACATCTTGGGATTTGACTCACTTGCATCCATAACCTACAACAGAGGTGTCATCACTTTGATTGGTGATGAGATGTGGCGTGTACAACAAGTTGCATCAAAGGCAAGCTCTAGAATAGGGGAAGCAGGTCTGAACATACTCAACATGGATGCGCAAGAAGAAACATCACGAATCATCATAGTAATTGAAGATAGTGTAGACAACATAGAGAAAGCAATTAGGGCAGTACATGCAGAAAGATCTAAAATAAAATTCGTTTAACCAAAAATAACATCAGTGAAATAATTTTGTTTGTATAAAATTACAACGACTGTTTTACTTTTTTCTTTTTCTGCGAGTAGCACGTTGGTCTGCCTTGCGTTTATGTTTTCCTGTCTTTCTTGCAACCATATCTAATTTTTAGAGAATCCACTATGATTTCTATCTTTGGTATAAGAAAACTTGAACATTTGAACACCTACAAGCCTATACCTGTAGATGTCAAAGTGGGTTTATTCTTGGGCCTCTTTATCTAGAATCAGCCCGGCGTTACCCAAAACACGCACTAGTATAGTTACGATCAGGAAATATTTAGAGTTGATCTATATAGATCATGTATAGGTTCCGTTGATTGCCCAGAGTACCAGAGCAATTCCAATGACACCATACCACTTGAAGTTTCTTTTATCTGCAAACACGTTCTTTGGGTTAGGCTGCCCTTCGGTAGCCATGCGAATTTTTCTCATCTCAAATCCATTTCCAATAATTCCAATTACAAAAAGGGCGACAGAAAGTAGAGACAATACTGGTTGTGTCAACTATGTAAAGATAGAATATTCCTTGATTTAAAGACAGTTAACCTCTAGTTTGTGATTTCAAGATTTGATTAATTCTTTAAATTACCAAAGACAATCCCATTTGGTATGAAAGAACATGGCAAGATTTGGATGAATGGTAAACTTGTCCCATACAAGAATGCAAAGGTACACGTTCTTACACATGCATTACATTATTCTACTGCAATATTTGAGGGAATTAGATGCTACAACACTCCAAGCGGTCCAATGATCTTCAGGTTACCAGAACATGTTGAAAGATTATTCAAGTCAGCAAAAATGTACTCAATGAAGATGCCATATTCCAGAAAAGAAATTTCAGATGGTATAGTCAAGACGGTAAAGGCAAGCAAACTAAAAGAATGTTACATCAGACCAATTGCATATTATGGCCACGGAGTGATGGGCCTTACACCAACTCCAAACAAAGTAGAAGTTGCAATAGCATGTTGGGAATGGAATACTGGTGAATCAACTGCCGGAAAAGTTCGAGGAGCAAGATGTAAGGTATCAAGTTGGCTTAGGATAGATTCTAGATCACAGCCAATGCAGGCAAAGGCTGCATCAAACTATGCAAATGCTGCACTAGCTAGAGTTGAAGCTCTAAGAGACGGTTATGATGAGGCAATCATGCTAAATTATCACGGCAAAGTATCAGAGGGAAGCGCGGAGAATATTTTCATCATAAACAAGGGCGAGATCTCAACACCTCCACTGAGTTCTGGAATCTTGGATGGCATAACAAGGGATAGTGTAATCAAGATAGCAAGATCAGAAGGACTTGCCATAATTGAAAGAGACATTGACAGAGAGGACTTGTATGTAGCAGACGAGGTATTCATGACAGGTACTGCCGCCGAAGTAAAATCAGTAACAGAGATTGACAACATAATCATCGGGGACGGCAAATTAGGAGAGATAACACGCAATCTACAGAATGCATTCCATGAAGCATCAAGGGGAAGAGACGAGCGCTTTTCAGAATGGTTTACGCCAGTCTAGAAAAAGATTCAATTATGATAGAACGTGTAATGAAATTGATGGTATTATCCATGGTAGATCAGCACAAGCCAAAATGCTATCTGTGTAGTAATGTGTTTGAGAACTTGGAAGAATTAAGAAAACACCAGGAAGAATCCCATAAGGAATTTGTGGAGTTTCACAAGGACACAAACAGTCATTCGTCCACACCTGGAGATGTCACAATATTTTAGATGAAGTATCATGGAATGCAATGAGCCTGCCGCCAATCCCATTTGTTGGTTTTGTAGAAAAGGACGTCATGAAGATTGTATGAAAAAAATTCCAACTCAGGGTACATCAGAAGGTCCACATGACTGTACATTTGATACAAAACTCGTGGATTGTCAATGTACCCATTAGATTTGACAAGTAAATGAAAGATGCCAAGAAATTCGGCATCATTTTAGAACAGTATTTGATTTATTCAATACACGGTGCTATAGATTCAATGTCTTCTTCAAGTTCTTTAACCAAACCTTTCCACCATTGTTCAGATTTTTCCATATCTTTTCAAGACTCCCAAAACCCTCTTTATAGATCTGTCGCTTTTTTATCACCAAGTTTTTGATGTTACAGAAACTAATTTTAAAAAACATCATGACATATTTTGTATTCAGATTTTCACATCGTCAAACAAATGATGGAAATTATTTTTCTGTTGAAAAATAATTTTGCGTATAGAAAAATTTAGAATCAGCGGGTCTAGTGGGATTTGAACCCACGACATAGGGATATCTCCGAAAGATCATAAGAGTCCCTCGCTCTACCTGGCTGAGCCATAGACCCGGTAAGAAAATTCACGCCGAGTTCGTTATTTAAACTGAGTCAAAAAGAAAATGATTTTAGTTTTTTACTGCTTCTACTTGAGAATACTTCTCTAGTATTTTTGTCAGTACTGTAGAGACTGGAGCATTGTTCATCTTTTCTTTTTCTGCCAAGAGTTTTCTGTATGCATCAAGTGTGATATATACAGGAATTGAACCGTTGCCTTCCAACAAACCTCTTACTCTATACAGAGCAGTTTCCATTCCCTTTTCTGCTATTTTAGCAAACTTTGCCTTGTCCATAATTGCGCCAAGTGGGCCAAATGGCATATCATAGTTTACTGTCATGGTAACTCGAGTTTCTTTTTCACCGAGTGATTCAAAATCAACTGCAATTTCCCATTTCTTAAATGGACCTTTTATCATTTTAGCAGCAACTTTCTTTTCTGGAATGAATTCGGTTGTTTCACAGTCCCACTCTAGTCTCTTGCCATCAAAGTCGCCGATTACTCTAAATGTTGTACCTACTCCCATTCCAGCCTTTACATCCATAGGAACTACTGTCATTCCTACTCTCTCTTCGAATTGGTCAGAGATGTGTTCTGGTCTTGCAAAGTATGTAAAAACATTCATGGTTTTTTCTTTGATGTCAATTGTTTTACTAACAGTGGTCATCATTGGCAATTTTCTTAGAACTTGATTTAAAGCTTTTGTTAATTTTCAAAGATCGAGCGTCGTAACAGTATATTAAAGAAATGACAGTACCAGTACAACGTTGGCTAAGATTCGTTTTCTAGCTTTTCTTCTTGTTCTTCTGATGTTATTTCCAACAGTAAACTATGCAAGTGCCCACAACAACCTAAATTCTGACGATCAGACAATTGGAAACTATGAGGTCCAGATTGCGACTGATCCAGAGATACCAGAAGCTAATCATCCATTCAAATTGAGCTTTCGTGTACTAAATCACCAATCAGCATCAAACATCCTAAATTCACTTAACACGCAGATCAGCGAAGTAAGCCAGTTCAGAATGGGAGTTCGAATTTATTACAATGACCAACTTGTTGGAACCATTCCAGTACAGAGTTTCAGCAAGGGAGAATGGTCAACAGAATATACATTTCATGAAACAGGAAATCATATAGTCTATGTTGACTTGTATGATGTTGGTCCAAACGGTTCAACTCTGACATACGTATACAACATTACGGTCCTCAATGTATTTGGAAACATATTTCCATACATCATATCATCAGGTGGTATTGGGTTTGTTGCCATAGTTGCATGGGCACTTTTGTCAAGAAAAAAAGTAAAGCCTAAGCACTAGTTTCTATCTTTTGTCCTAGAGATATTCTAAATACGAATAAAGCAGTTTTGATAGGACGTCAAATAGGATGTCTGCGAGCAGTCTCGTGTGACTTGAGTATATCATTATTTGTAAACACGTTTTCTAAGATCAGTTTCTACAACAAAAATTATCAGTGTGTGTTGCTGTAGATCTAAAATAACTCTATAATTGCCTACACGAATCTTGTAAAATCTTGAATTAGTCAATCGAGTTACTACACTAAATGGATCATCCACACAGTCTAAAACAGCATCACGAATTCTTTGTGCAGTTTTCTTATCTATCTTGGATAATTGTTTTTTAGATTTATCAGACCATAATATGTCCCAAGACATTACATCATAGACCTAGTTCTTTGTTTAGTTGTTCTGTTGTATACACACGCCCTGCTTTGATGTCAGCAATGCCTTCCTCAATGTTTTTGATTGTTTGCGCGCTAAGATTATCGTCTTCACGAGTGGCTTTTAAAAGCCGAACAATTACAGACTCTAATGTCTCTTTAGGATGATTTTTTTCTTTTTCAAGAATATTCTTAATTTTGTGTGATATTTTCAGAGTTGTAGAATCCATGATACAGTGCAGTATACTACAGTATATCTAGGTATAAAAATATGATCAAATGCACAAATTGGTGCCACAAGTTCCCATATCATGATTTACCTTTCCAGTACTCTGCCATAGTTGCATGGGCACTTTTGTCAAGAAAAAAAGTAAAGCCTAAGCACTAGTTTCTATCTTTTGATTTCGTGCTATTCTAAATGCAAACAATGCAGTAAGCAATGTCATTGCAAATAACAATATTCCAACTCCATTATGTATTGCAACAATAACGGCATGGAGTTTTGTGTCAATTACAATAGCTCCAAGGCCTATCTGTGATACTGCAAACACTCCTGCAAGGGTCGCAGTTATCTTGATTTTTTTAT
Organism: Nitrosotalea sp.; assembly: GCA_036278495.1. Taxonomy (GTDB): domain Archaea; phylum Thermoproteota; class Nitrososphaeria; order Nitrososphaerales; family Nitrosopumilaceae; genus Nitrosotalea. The sequence continues at coordinate 4,211 of DASUKX010000079.1, read as the reverse complement.
GAGATCCCTTTGTTCTCCAAGCTCCAACTGCAGTTGCAACTATCAAGGCACCCGTTGTTGCTGCAATGAATCTGTGTATCCATTCAGTTAGGAATTCTGGAGAAGGCAATATGCCGCTCGGACAAAGTGGCCATTTAGGACATGTCAACCCTTGTCCACTTGCCTGAAGATATCCTCCAATAAACATTAGAGAATACAAGATTACAAGAGAGGCAAGTGCAAGATACTTGAAGTACATTATTACTCTACTATGAATTTAGCATCCATTCCAAGTGCTGCATGTCCAGGAACTGTACAGATGTAGTGATATGTACCTGGTGCGCCTGCTACAAATGTAACATCACCGCTTTTGCCTGGCTTTAATGGATTGTCAGGTGTTGCAACTGCTGAATTCCACAACACTCCAGATGGATTGTCTGGATCAGCTACGATTCCAAATGCATGAAATGACTTGCTGTCATTTTTTACATGGATTGTAACTGTATCACCTGACTTTACCTTAATATCAGCATTAGAACCTGGCTGGCCTGGCAATGCATCAAATGCATATTGCTTGAAATCAGCACTCATAACAAAACTTACTGTAAACTCGACTTTATTTCCAGTTGGCTTTACTTCAGCACCAGAAGCTGTACTGCCACCAGCACTTGGAGCAACTATTATCTTGCCTTCCATTCCAAGTTCGCGGTGGCCTGGGACTACACAGATGTAATAATATGTACCAGCTTGTGATGGGATAAATGAAGCATCTCCACCCTTGCCTGGTTTTAATGGATTGTCAGCAGTACCTACTGTTGTACCATCAATAACTGGACCTGGTCCTTCGGTAGAAGCAGTAACTCCAAATGCATGAAATGATTTTCCTTTGTTTGTGACGTGAAATGTAATCTTGTCACCTACACTTGCATGAATCTCTGGATTTTTGTCATCGCCTGATAGTGCGTTGAATGCATATACTTTGAAGTCAGGAGATTCTAGAAATGAAATGTTAACATCCATAGTTTTACCTGTTTGTGGTCCTTGTCCTCCTGATGGAGCCTTACTTGCACCTTCTTCTTGGATCTTTCCTGCAGTTGGAAGATAAGAATTCCAATAATCATAATTTAGGAAAAATATTGCACCGCCTACTACCATGATTCCTAATAGAATTGCAAGCATCTTGCCCATTCTAGCGGGGCTTGTTCGAAGTATTGGTTCCTCGTGTTCTGCGTGACTCATATCAATATCCTACATGGTGCGGGTTCTTGGCCTGATGTGGATAATAATACTTGCCACCAAGACCAAATGGATCGTCCATGTTAGCTTCCTTGCCCTTTGCTGAATAATATATCAAGTTAATCAAGAATGCAACAAAGCTTGCTCCCAGAATCCAAGCACCTATTGTTGCAATCTGGTTAAGCTGTGTCCATGATGTGTATTCTGCTGGATAATCATAAATTCTTCTTGGCATTCCCTCAAGTCCAAGCAAGTGCTGGGTATAGAATACTTGTACAGAACCCCACAACATTCCAATAAAGTGTATGTTTGCTAGTTTTTCGCTGTACATTCTTCCTGTAATTAGTGGGAACATATAGTACACCATACCTACAAAGCCAAACGCAATTGTACCTGTAAGGAACAAGTGCATGTGTCCTACGACCCAATAAGTTCCATGGCTGATAAAGTCAAGTGGCATTGCAGAATTGAGTACACCACCTGCACCTGCTGAGAAGAATAATGCGATTCCACCTACTGCAAACTTCATTGGTGCGGCAAACTTGATTCTGCCTCCCCACATTGTTGCAAGGAAATTAAATACGTGCATGCCAGATGCTGGCACTGCTGCTAATGTTCCAATCATGAATACTACTTTGGTTGTAAAGTCCATACCGGTTGAATACATGTGATGACCCCAAGAAGCAAATCCAATCATGCCAAGCATTACAAATGCAAAGACACCACTGCCTTGGCTATACAAGGGCTTTCTTGAAAATCTAGGAATAATTTCATACATCATTCCGATGGACGGCAACAAGAAAATGTATACCTCAGGATGGAATGTAAACCAGAACAAGTGGAGATATGCAATTGGATCTCCTCCAGCTGTTGGGTTGAAGAATCCTGACACGCCAAGTCTGTCAGTAAGCAACATGATAAGTGCTGCAGCATAAGATGGCATTGCAACAAGTGTCATCAATGATACGGTCATCATGGACCATGCAAAGAGTGGAACTTTGCGCAATGGCAAGTCTGGATGCTTGCATTTTAGAATTGTAACTATGAAATTAATTGAAGACAGTATTGATGAGATACCCAAAATCTTGAGACCAAATATCATCATGTCTGCTGCAGGTCCTGGTGCTCTGATAACTGAGTATGGTGCATATGATACCCAGGATGTATCTGAGAATCCAAGCCATAGCAATGCACCGCCAATTGGGTTCATCCAAAATGCGATTGCATTTAGTTTTGGATATGCCATGTCTTTGTATCGTACCATGAGTGGAACTAGATAATTACCAACTCCGTTTGCAACTGGAAGTGCAAACAAGAATAACATCGTAAGACCGTGAACTGTAAATATTCTGTTAAAGGTCACAGAATCAGAGATTAGAAAGCCTTGTCCTGGGAAGAACAAGTGTGTTCTTATCATCATTGCCAAGACTCCTGCCATAAACAAGAATGCAAGGCCTGTGATCGTATACAGCAAACCTACATCAGTGTGATGTGTAGAGAACATTATTTGCCAGACTGGGCGAGGCTTCTTTAGTTCTAGTACCATGTTGTTCCCTCTATTTCATTTGATGTGTGTGCAAATAAAACGTTTTTGATAATTATCAAGACTTGTCGTCCTCCACTACTAGTGATCCTCTCATGTTGTAATGTAACAAACCACAATATTCTCTGCACTGGATTGGGAATTCTCCTGTCTGGTCTGGTGCAAACCATGCATGATTGACATGTCCTGGTACTGCATCTTCAAAGACTACCCAATCTGGAATGTTAAAAGAGTGCATTACATCTTTGGAATAAATTTCAAAATTATACGCGTGCCCCTTCTTTAGGTGAAGTGTGCTAATTTCCTTTGTACCATCTGCGTGCTCAAAACTCCAGAACCACTGCTGACCTGTGACTTTGATTGTTTCAGCATCTGCTGGAACCTCCTCTACTTCTTTTTGTACAATCCAAGAATCAACACCTACGTATACGAGAATTGCAATTACAATGCCGACAAATACCCATTCTGCTGTATCATGACCCATCTCTAATGGCCCTCCTTTTCATAGTTGCCAGCGGTTGGATCGTCTAGTTTTTCCCATCTGGTAGGAGCCTTGTTCTTTGGATGTGATTCTCGGAATCGCCAGACAAGCCAGATCATGGTACCTGATACCACTGCACCCACAGTAAAGGCAGCAGTTGTCATTCTAAAGAATTCGTTCCACACCTCAGCTCTCAGGTTTATGTATTGCTTGGCAGATTTTTCCTGAGCATGTGCAAAGTGTACTGAAGGAACAAGCGCTAGTGCTACTAATGCAATAATCGAGACAGCAATGATTTTCTTCATTTGCTAATTTGACGTGGATTTAATTTTCTATTTAAGCGTTTTGTAGATTGCCAGCGATCGAGGATCTTTTAATTTGGAAAAAATTATCGTGCAAGATCGGATTTATTGTAGATGAACTTTTTTGTACTAGGCAAGCAAGTTTTTCGGGTATAGATGTTTTACCATATTAGAAAAATCATTTTGTGAAATTTCTCCAGACGCATACAAAACTGCACAGATACGAACCCGGTACGGCACATGTGTTCCTCGGACATCATAGTCATGTAATAATGTTGCAACGGTATTTGGATCATGTGGAGATTTTGCCATACTGCAACATCGGGATATAGCATATTTTGAAAAATAACTCGCACAAAACAACTTGCGCAAAATTATTTGTCTTGATTGAATATAGAAAATATAAGTTACAGACAAATCATATTTTTTAGAAAATTTATGATTTTGAAATTATTCTAGAACTTACGTTAGGTATTTTTTTAAGATAAAAAGGAAAAAGAGGGAAAGTTAGTTTTGGTTTCGACTAGTCTATGCTACGTTTATTGTAGTTGTTAAAGGCGGTGACAATGCGTTTGGATTGTCAATGCTCTGCCATACAAAGATTTGAGCAGTGTATGTTCCAGAAGATTGAGGAGTCCAAGATTGTGCCGGATTTAACGATTGACCTGCA
>DASUKX010000078.1:0-3072 GCA_036278495.1 Nitrosotalea sp. | reverse complement strand
TGCCATCTGCCGATTATTTTTTCCCATTTTTATGGTCTTATCTTTATGATAAGACACCCTTGAAGAATACACTAAACCAATACGTAGATTTCAAGAAATTGAGGGAATCAAATAGTCCGCGGTTAATAGTCACTTCAACAGATATAGAAAATGCAAAGCCATCGATATTTGATAGTAAATACGATAACATTACCTTAGATCACATCCTTGCCAGTGCAGGATATCCATTTTATGGAATTTCTTGGACTAAGATAAACGGCAGATATTTTTGGGATGGAACGTTATTGAACAACACACCACTTCGTGAAGTAATAGATGCGTCTCCGAAACACAACAAGAAGGTGTATCTTGTAGATTTGTTCCCTCATGAACAACATGAACTTCCTAGAAACATGGTTGAAGTCTGGCATAGGGCAAGAGATATCACTCATGTGGATAAAACACTACATACCTTGCGCATGTCAAAACTGGTTAATCGACAGCTTGGCCTTATCAGAAATATGCATGACATTCTAAGTAAAGCGTCATTAGACGAGGTTTCAAAAGCAAAGTTTTCAGGAATTGAAGAAGAGTATCATAAAGTAGCACAAGAAAAGGGTGCAATAATAGATCAAATAGTGAAAATTCAGCGTGGGGAAGACTCTCATTTTCTATTTGAAGATGCTGACTTTTCCCTTGGAACGATAAAAAAGCTGATGGAAAAAGGAGAACGAGATACAATTCTGGCATTAGCTGAGACTTGATAACTAAAAATCAAGTTATTTTTTGAAACCTAACAAATATCCCCGCAATAGTTGAATGGCCATTGCCGGATCTACTCCTTTTGGACAAACATGACTGCATGTTCCTGCAAAATGACATCTCCAAATCCCATGAGAGTCGTCTATAATCTTTAGTCGATCCTGTTTACCTTTGTCTCTGTTGTCTGCAACATACCTATATGCCTGCGCCAGACCCTGTGGGCCTATAAATGACTTGTCTGTGGCCATCGTAGGGCATCCTGAATTACACAATCCGCATTTTATACAGTAAGAGAACTGGAGATATTCTTCCACATCTTTTGGTGTCTGTAAAAATTCTTTTTTATTAGGAACAAGTTCAGACTCTTCATTTATTATGTATGGTTTCATTTTTTTATGAGTCTTAAACATCTGCGTCATATCAACTGCCAAGTCTCTAATTGTTGGAAAGTTGTACATGGGTTCTACAGTTATAACATTTGTGTCAAGCTCAGATATTTTCGTATAACATGCAAGTCTTGGGTATCCATTTATTCTCATCCCACACGAGCCACATGATGCTTGTCTGCATGAATATCTGACACCAATTGAGTGATCTAGATTTTGCTTGACATACAAAATTGCTTCTAAAACAGTTGTCCATTTCTGAACCGGAACCTTGAATTCTACAAAAGTAGGGGATTTATCTTCACTGGGATTGAATTTTGAGATTCTAAGAGTTATTGATCCAACTAAATCTGATGTGGTAGGCTGACTTGATTTGAAAGACACTGTGGCATCCAATTGTCAAATCTCCATCCTTTTTCTGTTGAACCAGATGAGAATTCTATGAATCGTCACTATGTGATGTGAAATCAATTATTTATGTAATGTGCAGCAATAGTAATTATCTGCAATAATTTTATTGCAGACACCGCAAAAATTGAGATTCATTTTTTAATTTTGATTGTATCTCAGTATGGTAATCGTTGAAAATTATTATCTGTGAGAATCATGATGAAATTTTTATACAATGCCTTTGTATGTTGTCCATGCTCCAAAACAGGTTCAAGAAAATTCTTATCGCTTTAGATGGTTCTATACATTCTAGAAGGGGCATGAATGAGGCAATATCTCTTGCAAGACAGTCTGATGCCACCATTACTGGGATTCATGTAATTCCAGGGTTTCCCAAGACAATTGGAGCATCAAAAACATATGAAAACAAGATGAACAAAAATATTAGAAAGTTCATGTCTGATGCAAGAACTAATGCTGGAAGACATGGGTTGGAATTTGAAGAAAAAATTGTAAGATCAAATGACATTGTAGCAGCGATTTCAAATCATGCTAAAACAGGAAAGTATGACATACTAGTCATAGGTTCAAGAGGCCAAGGATCTCCAAAATCAGAATATTTTGGGAGTGTGGCAAACGGTATTCTGCACGATTCTAAGGTGCCTGTTCTTCTTGTAAAATAGGCAAGATCCTCAGTTGTAAACCTACAACGCATGTGAATGAGAGTCTTCATCTAATTCTTTCTTGCTCTTTTTACGAAATGCATCTATCAAATCATGCAAATAACAATGCATGTTATCAACATGATATTCTGATATTTAAAAGAAAGAGAAGGTTTTCAAAAATGAAAATTGTTTGATGTGTATCAATTGTTATAATATGAGAATCGACATCGCTACTTATATCCAATTCACGTGTATGATATTCAATGGACAAACAAATAACATTGGATGACAAGGAAATTGCCATGTTGATTGAGATCCTAAAGTTTGCAGAAGGAGCATGTCCTGTAGAAAGCATCAATCCAGATTTTGCAATTGATCCAGAAAAGATTGAAAATTTACTTTCCAAGTTAGAAAAGGTATGAGATTGATTACACCAGTAAACTTGGCAATCTGAAGAATATTCTTATCTCAGTGCAGGGTTTTTCATTTTATGACAGAATATGAAGGGCTTCGAACAGCTGACATAGTTGTTGAAGGTTTACTTCGCTGGGGCGTTGAGGTAATTTTTGGTTTACCTGGCGATGGAATCAATGGAGTTATTGAAGCATTAAGGCGTCGCAAAGACAAGATCAAATTCATTCTGGTAAGACATGAAGAGTCTGCTGCCTTTATGGCATGTGCATATGCCAAGTATACTGGCAAACTCGGAGCTTGTGTAGTTACATCAGGACCTGGTGCCACTCATCTACTAACTGGACTGTATGATGCAAAAGCAGATGGCGCCCCTGTACTTGCTATTACTGGAAATACATATTCAGACATGATGGGTTCGAAGTATCAACAAGATGTCAACCTGTTACAATTGTTTTCAGATGTTGCAGTTTACAATA
>DASUKX010000077.1:0-29298 GCA_036278495.1 Nitrosotalea sp. | reverse complement strand
ATGAAAATCCGTTTTACTTTGCATTACCGTATAATGATTTCAATGATGATGGTACCCGCAAGTCAGATGCATCCGATGTTGTATACTGGTCTGATGAGAAAACATGGGATGATTCTGAATCGATGGTAAAGAACAGGTGGATTGAAATCACAAAGGGTGACAAGACTGTATATGCCCAGTGGGAAGACTCGGGTCCGTTTGTCTATGATGATTCGGACTATGTATTTGGAGATGCTTCACCACAAAACACCATAAACCATAATGCTGGACTTGATGTCTCTCCTGCAGTAAAAGACTATGTGAATTTGTTGCACGGCAAAAATGTGGTAAACTGGAGGTTTGTTGATTTTAGTGATGTACCAGATGGGCCATGGAAAGACATCATTACAACCTCACAGGTGTATCGCTCGCACCGCTAGTTTTTGGGATTATTGTGATAGTGGATTTACAATCTGTCCGATAAACAGTATCAGGCCTGTTTGGTCGTCATAAATCATGAATGCAAATGGGTGGTCTGCTCTGAAGGTATTCTTTGTAAGTAACATGGATGATGTTTGAAATGTGGTACCTGTTGCAGCTGCAGCTTCGGTTCCCTTTTCATCTACCTTGACAAATGCCTGGTGTACTGCAGTACTAATTGAGAGGTCTTTGTTTCCAGTGATTCCTGTAAAGTCTGCATCATTTGAGGAAAATGCAGATGGCATTCCCATTGATGACAGATAATCATTTAGGGTATACTCGGTATCAAGTGCAAATTTTGGCATGTATACTGAAACTGGTTCTGTTGTCATGTTGTCGTTTAACTGCTGAAGTTTTTCTACAGAAAGTGAACTTACTAGTCCTCCAAGATTGTTATCTTTTGGCAATAATACAATCATGGAGAGATGTCCTCCCTGGTATGGCATCTTTAGTGCCTGGACTGTATTATCCTCAAAATATGGAAAACTTGTAGTTGTTGTCATTGTTGGCACCTTTATGATACCGTTTTGTGTAGTAAAGTTCTGGTCGCTTGTCTTGTATGCTTCAAACTGGTTTGTCCAATTTCCTTTAAAGTAAATTGCATTTGTGAGGACAACTCTAGTATTCTCGTTTATTGATCCTTCTGGAAGAAGATCAACTATCTTTTGGTTTGTTTTATTTTCAACCCACGTGTTTATTATTTTTCTTGAATTCTCTGAATCGTTTTTTAGATCAAGGTTTGTCGCATTTGCCATATAGTATTGCTTGAGAGTATCTGTGTATGTTTGCAGTACAGGGTAATCATTTTGAATCCATAATGCGTTTGCTATATTCAGTTTGTATTGCTGGCTTGGACTGTTGAGCATCGAATTGACTTGTCCAACATAGTTCTTGCGTGCTGCACTGTCTTGTATAAAATGAAATACTGACTGCATCTCATCAGCGGTAGCACCCTGTGCACCCTCGTATACCATTGAAAATGCATTTGATATGCTGTATGGTGAGAAGAAAATATTTCCCTTGTCTTGCTGTGAAATTTTTGATAAAAATGCTAAAGCAAACATGTTATTTGCATCAGATGGGTCTTGTGCAACTAGAGTGTTTTGATGCGTACTGATTGTTCCCCAACTGCGCTTGACTAGTATCTGCGCTGTTGGTAATTTTACACATGCGGGATAACCGTCTGCTGTCTTGATTACAAGCATGAGATCCTGAAAACAGACTATCTTATCCACAGGTGTGCCTGACTTGAACTGTGCAAGTGGTGAACTAATTATTTTAAATGCCGGACCGATCTGCCCAAGTGCCTCATTTTGTGAAATTACTGATGCTGCCAAAATTATGACTGCAAATATTGCAAGATGCCATGACTTCATGTATGTAACTAGTGTCTGCAATTCTTTAAAAAACTAGTGTAGCTTTTCTATGACTTTTTGATTTAGTTTTGTCCAAGTGATTTTATATCAATTACAAATCTGTACCTGATATCGCTTGCAAGTATCCTCTTGTATGCCTCGTTTACCTTTTGAATTGGGATGAGTTCAATCTCACTTGTAATGTTATTTTTGCCGCAAAAGTCAAGCATCTCTTGTGTTTCTTTTATTCCGCCAATGAGAGAGCCTGCAAGGCTTCGTCTTCCTGCCACAAGTGGAAACGAGCCAACAGGCGTCTGCTTTTCTGGAATTCCCACAACTACCATGGAGCCATCTAATGCAAGAAGTTCCAAGTATTGGTTCCAGTCAATCTCTGCAGATACGGTATTAATTATAAGATCAAAATATCCCTTGAGTTTTTCAAATGTTACAGGGTCTGATGCTGAGTAAAAATAATCTGCGCCAAGTTTTTTTCCATCTTCTTGTTTTCTGAGTGAATGGCTAAGAACTGTAACTTCTGCACCAAGTGCATGTGCTATTTTTACTCCCATGTGCCCAATACCTCCTAATCCTATGATTGCAACTTTCTTTCCTGGGCCTGCCTTCCAGTGCATCAATGGGGAATACAATGTGATTCCTGCGCACAGCAATGGTGCTGCACTGTCAAGTGGAATGGACTCTGGAATTTTTAGAACATAATTTTCATCTACTACAATTTTTTCTGAATATCCGCCCTGTGTTATGGTGCCGTCTTTTTCGGTACCGTTGTATGTTGTAACCATTCCGTTTGTGCAATACTGCTCCAAGTTTTTGTTACATGCATCGCACTCTCTACATGAATCTACAAAACATCCAACTCCTACCCTGTCACCTACCTTGTATTTTGATACCTTGGATCCGATTTTTGATACGGTTCCAGTGATTTCATGTCCTGGAACCATTGGAAACATGGAACCGCCCCACTCATCACCCACCTGATGTATGTCTGTGTGACAGATTCCGCAATACTTGATGTCTAATACGATATCGTGATCTCCGGGCTCGCGTCTCTCAAATGAGAATGGCCCAAGTGTTGCCTTGGCACTTTGTGCTGCATATCCATTTACTTTCATTATATCTTACCTAGATGATGAAATTAAGGTCTGATTCTATTTAATGATTGGCAGATGTGATTCTCACAAAGATGTTTTTCTTATTTCAAATTAAAAAGATGTGAAAAGAACTGGACTAGATCATCCCAGATGTTACCATCTGAAGATTTTTCACTGTTTGAAATTATGTAGACTATTCCAGGATTGTCATTTCCTGCGTATATTGTACCTGTTGATGTATCCACTGCAATGCCGTATACGTGTGTTCCAGCAGGTATAGTCTCAGATATGGTATTTGTTTTTGAGTCAATTACAGATATGGTACCATCACCAGAATTTGCAACATAGATCTTGCCATGCTTTGGATCTGCAGAGACTCCATCTGGATTTGAGCCAACTGTGATGTTGGCTGTTATTGTATTGGTATTTCCATCTATGACAAAGACTTGAGCTGTTTTGGAACTTGTTATGTATACAGTGTTTGTATCTTGGTTTATTGAGACTCCTGTGGGGCCAGAGCCTATTGGAATGGTCTTGATGATACCATATGTTTTTCCGTCAATTATTGATACTGAATTATTTCCAGAATTTGTTACATATGCAATGTTAGTTGATGGATTTACCGAAACTGCGGTAGGACGTGCTGCAACAGGTATTGTCTTGATGATATTATTTGTTTTTCCATCTATTACAGAAACTGATGCAGAGCCTGTGTTTGTTACATAGATTTGATTTGTGACTTCGTTGATTCCAATACCGTTGGGCTGGGTCTTGACAGGTATTGTTGCGATGATATTATTTGTATTTCCGTCAATTACTGATACAATGGGTTCGCTAAACTTTGAGACATAGATAAGATTGGTCGCCTGGTTTACTGCAACACCTGTAGGGTTTTCGCCTACTATGATATTTTTGATGATATTATTTGTTTTCCCGTCAATTACCGATACTGAATCGTTTCCAGAGTTTGTCACGTAGATCTTGCCAGTTGCAGAGTTTACTGATACTGCCCACGGGCTTGAACCTACCTTTACTTGGGATGTTGTAAATGAGAATGCGGGTAAGATGCATATTGATATGATGAAAATTATTGCAAGATATGCCAGTCTAGTTTGCATTATTTATTTTGAAAAATGTGATATAAAATAGATTGGAATCAAGAAATTATTCTGGTATCATGTTTGACTGTCTTGAAAAGCATCTAGTCTGCAGTCATCGAAGTCTTGGTTACCCTCATTATTATTCCGCTCATTGAAATTGATGACAAAAAGTACCACGACCACAGGTACAATTCATTTACATGATTGCACACAGGTGGCGTTTTGGTCAAGTCCGCCTGCGTGCAAGTAAGGTGGAAAAAGTTTCCTGGGATGACATCAAGAGGTATGGGGGATAACGCAACTACTGGCGCAAACAAATGTGGCAGTAATAGATAGAAAATCAGCAAAAATGGTACAAATGTTATCATCATTGGCCTCATGTTCATCTGCATCATTTCCATGTTCATTTTGTTCATGTATGCTGATTTCTTGTTGACTTCGTCAATTTTTTCTTGATCTTTTGACTTGAATGCGGCCATTCTTTCTTTCTGCCATACTTTCACTTCTTTCATTATCCTTTTGAGCTTGCTCTGGTCTACCATCTTGCGCCTGATTACTGCAGTAAACAAGTTGAGCAAAATTGCAATTCCGACAATTCCTAATGCGGACTCGACCATTCCCTTTATCCATGGGTTTTCAGAACCTGTAGGACCTTGACTAAATCCTGGAATCTGGAGAAAAATTGTATTTAGAAATGCAAGAATGGCTAGCTCCATGATCTGCAACATGTTACGTCATTTAAAAAATTAACGATGCATCTAATTTTAGAAAAATTTTCTATACACTATAATTCCTGTCATGATTGCAACAGTTGCCAATATTGGGGCTGCGGTGCCAAACTCTGGAACTGCAACTGCCTGTTTTACATCTGGGTTTAATGAAATGATGTCATCTGGGTTTATTCCGATGGCAGAGATGCATGTTAATGACTTGTTGTACAGGTCCCATGTTTTTTGATCTTGTACCATGACGTCGTGCTGCTCTGATATGGTAGCATTTGGATGGGTCTTCATGTATAGTGTCATCTTGTTGTTTATTGCGTGAACTGTATCTGCATAGATGTTTGTCTCAACGCCTCGTGTAAACGGGTTGCATACGTAATTGCCAGACTTGTCAAACTCTGCATATGCCTGTGTCTTGTCGGTGCCTGAAATTGAAAATGATGCAACTGTAGCAAGTACAGTCAGCATTACAAGAGATGTTTTCTTTTTCAATCGATATGATACCATGTCGTGATTTAAAAAAGTGGTGTAGCATTTCTATCTAATCTAATTTCTATGATGACAAAAAGAACGATTGATGATCCAAAGTATTTGTTCAATACCTTGCTTCTGTCTTAAGATGTCAGTGCGCCGTGTTCAATGTCAATTTCTCCAGTCATCCAAGGATGTACTTTACAGTAATATGGTATGCTTGCTTCTTGTGTAAACAAGAATGTGTAACTCTTGCCTGCTGGTATTGCGGCAGATCCAAAGTCCCCACTATATGTGTCCTTGAATGGTTTTACTGGAGTGACAAAGTGAATGGTATCATCATTATTTTGCCATGTTACGCGATTGGCAATTCCTAGCTGGATTGATTGCTTTTTTGGAAGAAAGTTTTGTGTCTGGGTTTGATCTATTGATCCTTTTACAATGGTGACTGTAGTTGTCTGATCAGGATTTTTTACCTTGACAGGAATTACGGGTGTAGCGTTTAATTCCGGTACAAAATAAAGTTGATAGTATGAAACTCCTATTGCAACGCCAACAATTACAGCAATCAATCCTATTCCATATGCATGGCTTGAGGTTGAGAGACTCAACTGGTATAACTTGGTCTTCTAAATATTAAAATCTGGTGCATCCTGGTTTTGTGACTATCTTCTAGTTTAGATTGCAGATTTTTTCATTTTTTGCTCATAGGAACTTGCATCTGTGTCAAATCTATCTGCCCAGTGTTTTCTTTCTTCATACCGGAATGTTGGCGGCGGACTGGTGTCTACTCCCCTTTTGATTGAATCCTTCATCTTTTTGTTACTCCAGATGAAAATGCCTACTGCAAGAATTGCTCCAAATCCTGCCATTGCGTAAATTGTCTGGACTGACAGACCGCTGGCTGGTGTGAGATTATCGTTTGCAGATGGATTGGTTGTAAATGTCGTCTCATTTCCTACGGTCTGAAGGCTTGCGTGGCCGTCAATCTGGATTGCGGCAGAGCCTGCATGCTGGATTGTCTGGATTTCATATTTTTTGTCCAGGGTGAAATCTGCGGTATGTACTATGGAATCTTGTGCAATTCCTATGCTGCTTTGGCCGATGGCATAAGTTGTTATTGGAATCTTGTCTCCATTGTATCCCCACCCGCTTGTCTCAGTTATGATGTATGCTGGATCAAACATGTGCTGCCAGTTAGATACTGGTTGTTGTACCATTGCACTTGAATCAATGATATCGTATTCTAGTACTTGATGTACTTTGGGATCTGTAATATCAAAATCAGGTATTGCCAAGTGCAAAAAACTTGCAGGCTGGTTAATTTCCACTTCGCCATACTTTACAGTCTTGATTGTCACAGGTCCGTGAAGAGATAATCCTATCCATTTGGCATCAATTACGGTGCTACCATCTGAATTTTTTGTCAAAATGTAATTGCTAATAGTTGGCACTAGTGTTATGCTGTAATCTATGGTGGCAGAATTGTCCCCACCAACTATTGATGCCTTGTAATCAATTGTCATGTCTGTGATCTTTGTCTGACTTTTTTCCTGTGCCAAATTTGCATTGATTCTTTCTATCATATCTTGTATGGAAGGGTTTGATGAATTGTCTTGAAATGATACTGTCATGTTCTTGTGGCGTAGTAGGTCCTGTAGTTTTCCGCCATTGTGATAGTCTACAAATGCAGTCTCTACAAACCTAAAGACTGGTTTTTCTTGCATCCCTTTTGAGCTAATCTCTGCATTGAGGTCTACTGCATAAACAGGAAGAAAACTGAGCATGAGAATTACGATTGTTATGACTGGTAATGGATTTGTCCTACTTGGCATGCCTATAATACTGCAGAAATGAATATATCCATTATTTGCGAATATGTTGTTAAAAATGGATATATCATCTCATGACCAGACTGCCCTGGAACTGTTCAAGGTTCTAATTAACAAGGGACCTCTAACACTTTATTCTGCAAACACTCTTTCCAACATGCCGATTGGAACAATTCATAGACATTTCAAGGAAATGATAAGAACAGAAAAGATCATGGTATACCAGACATCTACGTCTGGAAGAAAAAAGATTTCATATGGTCCGACAGTTTACGGGTTTGTCTATTTTTATACGATGGATGAGGAACTGCAAAAAAATCTTGATTTTTATTTTGATTCATGGATTAAAAATGAAAAGTTTGTAGATGATCTAGTCGAGTCTGGATTTGACAGAAAAAAAATAATTTCTGATAAAAAGTCAAAAAAGACGTTTGAAAAGTTTGTTTATTTTTATGCAGGGGTTGAGGATCAACTAAACTATCTTGTAAAAAATCTCAGTGATGTACCTAGGGATGTCAGGTGGTTTATCGGAGGATTTCTCTTGGTCAGAAAGCAAGAATACATGCAGACACATGAAGAACTTGTAACGGAAATTCCAGGACTGCGAAAAGACATTTCAAACTTTTTACAAGTCATGATAAAGTCGTATGGAAAATTACAGAAGATGAACAAATAGTGATAGATGAAATCCATGACGTAAATCCCAGATTCTGGTTGTCCAAGTACAGGAAAACATCTGTACCATACTTGGTCAAAATGGGAGTTTTTTATCTGGTGATTGGACTTGTGCTGCAGCAGGCTGGAAACCGTCTTGCGCAGCACTTTATTGCAAATTATCAGATTCCGTCTGTGCCAATTTCCATATCGCTTGGTCTATCTTCTGGACCTCTTGAGGAGATGATGTTTTTTGGAACGTTGTTTTACCTCGGTGGTAATTATCTTCTTGTCCTGGCAGGAGGTGTGATTTGGTCAATATTGCACATTTTCAATACAGGTAACTTTGCACTGACAAATCTTGCATATGGGAGTGTTTTTTTCACAATTCCTCATGTCTTTTTTAGCCTTAGAACATGGATTAGTGGTAAGGGATGGTTTGCTATCCTGTTTCATGTGGTATGGAATGGTCTAGTTCTTGGACTTCAATGCACACAGGGCGCTAATTGTATCGTAATATCTAGCGGACTGGGATTTTTCTTGGATATATCCAACATTGTGGCAACTATAGTCTTGTCTATTGCATTGTATCGCATGTACAGACATGGACGTACACATGGGAATATCTAGATTAATTTTATGAATGCATTTCCTAGTTAATAGATCCTAATATCACTCTGGGTTTATTTTTAGAATCTCGATTATAGCGATTTTAATGCATAATCAAATAACAACTAGAACAAAATCAAAGTAATGACAAAAAACTATCTGATCTTGTGCAATGCCATTGTAGTTCTGATGATGTTGACTCCGATGGTAGTTCATCCTCTTGCAGCCAATGCAATTTCATCATCTGCGACAAACACTGCAGCGACTAGCGCACTGCCAAACCTTTCCAGCTATACTGGAATAACTGTGACTGCAAACAGGATTCCTGCTGATTACTGGGATCCGTGCTTTGCAACAGAGTGTAGCGCAGGAACTGGCCCTGGAGCTTCAATGTATTTTGAGTTGTATGATTCTTCTGGGAACTTTGTAGGCTCTGGGTTTGCCGACGAGAATGGATATACGTTTTCAGGACTTGATCCACTGGAGACATACTATGTGTATCCGACCAACTGCTATGCATGTCATGATTCAACACATGATGTGTTGTTTGAATACTGGGGCAATGGAAGCACTGATGTGCCAAGGGCAGCTCATATTGGAGCACACCTTGATGCATGGTTTTCTTGCACCAATGGATGTTCTGGAGACTAGCTCTCTAGACTCTACTTTTTTAGATGATCTTTTTTGTGTGTGGTATCTTGAGGGCTAGAACATTGTTACAAACTGCTTTTATAGTAAATTGATTTCTTTCATATAATGAAATATTCGGGCATGTCGGATATTGTCAAGTTTTCAAATAAACTCAAGATCATTCTAGTCTTGGGAGTTTTTGCAGGATTGGTTGGGTTTGTGCATCTTGCACCATTTGTCTATGCTGATAAAAATAATCTTGATGCATCCTCTGGTCTTTCTACTGACATACACGTTGGAAAATCAGAGATTGGGGCAAATTCGTCCTCTGATGCAAGTGTGTCTGGACATGAGGGTTCTGGCATGTCAGGAGAAATCAATTCGGATACTAATGCATCTGTTACCGCAGGATCTTCTGATGACTCTCATGAAAATAGTCATGCTGCATCAAGCGAGTCTGAATCACATGCTCATTACAATGACAAGTATGATAAAATGTCTGCAAGCTCTGACGATGAATTCATAGTCCAGTCTGAAAGGCATCTATACAAGCCTGGTGACAGTGTCACAATAGAGGGCTCTCTTTGGTCTAGTTTGATTTCATCTCTTGGAAATGTATCTACCGTATCAATTCAGGTAGCAGACAATGGCGGAAATATGGTTTATTCTGGAAATGGGACTATAGATGCAAATGGTGATTATTCTGCAGCATTTGTGTTGCCGTCTGATGCCAAAAATGGAGCATATACAGTTAATGTGAATGCAGATGTCAGTGCTGATGTGCTTGATGCGTTATCGTTAAAGGCAAAATCTGACCTGTCAAGCTCTACAAAAATTGTCGTAGTAAATCCTAATGCAATCAAGGTAAGAGCTGAAGGTAAAGACTTTGACGTGGAGGTTGCAAGCAATTCCACTACTGTAAATAATATTAATTTTGACGAGCAAAACAAGAAACTGTCATTTACTGTCCAGGGAGATACTGGGACAAAGGGTGTAACACAGATAACAATACCAAAATCGCTTCTCAATGGTGACCTGACTGTAATGATTGATGGCCATGCCATGGCACAAACAGATGTTGTCAAGACTGTAGATACTGATACTGAAACAACACTTGAGCTCAATTATCACCACAGTACACACCAGATAGATATAGTTGGAACAAACGCAATACCCGAGTTTAGCACTGTGGCATCTCTAGTGCTTGTGGTATCTGTAATGTCTGTAATTGTCTTGTCTCAAACTCGACGATTCTAGAATTAAAATTATTTACACAACGATTTGGTTTTAATGTCTAGCTTTTGTCACTAACAAAATTACTTGCTCTTTCATTTTCTATCATATGTGAAATCATGATTTCAAAAATCTGCCATATCCAACTACCCCATTCTCACTTACATTCCAGACTGCAGGTTTTATCCACAGGTCACCTAGGGTATCTGCTTCAAGGTATAGTGTAGGAAGTGTGTTTGATGGAGGAGCCTGAAGTGATGCAGGACCTGCGACTGCCTTGCCAGATACTGGATCATACATGCTTCCATGGCAAGGACACTGTCCCTTGTTATTTCCTCCAATCTCGCCTACTGGCTTGTACTTCCACATGCACCATAGGTGGAGGCATATGACGCTGTAGACTCGGAACGCAGTAACATCGTTTACACTTCCTCCAAGGTCTGCAGGCAATCTAATGAGATTCCATTTTCTAAATGCCTCTTGGTCAAGGACCGAGTCTCCAGTTGATGGATATGTGATTAACTCCTGGTGATTTATTGGAAAAGTCTTGATGTTTGCAAATGTGCCGTCTGATAATGTGACTTGGGCCTTTTGTGGAGATGAATTGTCTGGATTTGGCATAAATTTGCCCCACTGTATGAAAGGCGTAAATGCCAAGGCAACTCCTCCAGCTGCGAACAATTTGAGAAAATCTCTTCTTGATATATCACTTCTGGATACCTCATTTCTGTCCACTACATCTTGGTTGGACATGGCATCCGGTACACCTGAAAAAATTTAAGGCTTGTTGAACATTGCTCTATACTTCTTAAATATTTGCAAGACGTATAGATTGGGTCAAGTAAATGTCATGGGTTTTTTAATTGCCCTAATCACATTTGGTGAAAATTACCATGACACAAAAATACTATCAACAGTTACGACTTGCACTGAGGTATATGATATTACAAAATTGGTGGTTTACAACACTTTTAGGAATTCAAGAACCATTAAGACCGCCAGTAAAAGGTCACATCAAGTCAGATGTACTAATTGTAGGAGCAGGTGCTGCAGGTCTTGCAGCTGCACTTTGTTTTGTAGGTACTGGGAAAAAGGTTATTCTTATTGATCGAAATATTTGTGGCGGAAGCTCTACTGGAAAGAGCGCAGGATTTCTAACACCTGATAGTGAACTTGAGCTTTCACAACTGCTCAGAAGATATGGCACAAAGGGTGCCCGAGAGTTGTGGGAGGTTGCGGCAAAAGGAGTTGACATTATGGTATCTAACATACGAAAACACAAGATAGAGTGTGATCTACAGGTGCAAGACTGTTTATTTTTGGGAAACGGCTCTAGCGGCTTGAGAGATGTAAAAGAAGAGGTAGAATCTCGCAAAAAACTTGGCTATTCAAGTGTAATGTATGACAAATCTGAGGTACCTTCTGTACTTGGCTCTGATGCATATTCTGGAGCAATTCGATATACTGGAACGTATGGAGTAAATGCATTGTTATATGCGCAGGGTGTCAAGCAGGTACTTTTGCAAAATGGCATTGATGTATTCGAATCATCCGAAGTGCTTTCTCATAAGGATCACACAGTGTATACTCATTTGGGCTCTGTTACTGCAGACCAGATTATTTTTTGTATAGATAAACCTCGTCCTGAGGTGACAACATATTCCAAAGATGTGTACCATGCACAGACTTTTCTTTCAATAAGCGAGCCGTTAAGCGACTCTGATATTGCAAATCTGTTTCCACAGGGACCGCTCCAGTGTTGGGACTCTGATCTTATCTATACTTATTTTAGGCTCACTGGAACAAAGCGATTACTAGTTGGAGGGGGTGACATGCTAACTACATATGCAAAAAATGACACCACCACAACACGTGTCATAAATCGAGTAATAGGTGGCCTTAAAGAAAAAATTCCGTCAATTCAAAATCTCCGATTCATACAATATTGGCAAGGAAGAATTGACATGACTAGAGACTTGATTCCTACAGTACTTAGGGATCCGACTCGTCCTTGGATACATTTTGTATTGGGATGTGTAGGATTGCCTTGGGCAACATTTTGTGGAAATTTTGCTGCACAAAATGTGCTTGATAATGAAGAACCTAATGCTGAAAAATATTACCAGTATTTTTCACCTGACAGGAAATTTTTCATGCCATTGTGGCTTGAGCAAATTCTTGGCAAACGACTAGTCTTTACTGTGAATAATGCATGGGCCAAGTATAAGCAAACTAATTCGTAATGATGATGTGGATTACCATGTGATGTGACGCAGGTTTTTTCTGGGTTTAAAAAAATTAAGAAAACCGCTGGTTCACTATATTTGTGCAAGAAAATAGTGTTAGTATGATTTTTCTGTAGATTTGGAATTTACCATTATCTTGCAGCATTAATCTCAACTGCAGCATCATCCCATAAATCGGCACTACTTGCAGTCCAGCCGCATGTTACAACCCCTGGTGCGGGCACTATTGTGGAGCTTGATGCGCCTGTTATTGCATTAGGTATATTGGAATTCCATTGTTGGGTGCATGTGGATTTGTCAAGTGTAGAACCTCCATAAATTGAAGGCAAGTCTAACACCCAGTCATTTGCGTACTTGGTCGTAATTGAAATCTTGGGACTGTTGGGGTTGGCATTGTGCTTTATGACATGTGTGGATATTGGGAGAGTCTGGTTTACTCCAGAGAAAGCATATGCGCCAACTATGGATTGCGTTGGACCGTTCATGGTAACTATAACATTTTCTGCTCCGCTAGGATTCTTGAGGTACCAAAACTCTGCATCGTTGTTGTAAAATGAGGCTGCAATATTCTTTAGTGCTATTCCTCCAAATGTTACTGATGCTACGTTGTTATTGTTTGCACTGACACCAACTACGAGGAGACGGTTGCTGCCTGATCCTGTATCAAAGCCTGAGATTGTAATTGTATTTGATGATATGGTACCAGATGTTGATTGTGTGTTGCTCAAGGTGATGCCAGTTGCTATGATTGAAGTTGTAGTTGCAGATGCAGTGTTTGATGGACTACTATTTCCTACCGAATTTATCGCAGATACTCTATACGTGTAAGTTGTACTTGGATTTAATCCCGAGTCCGAGTATGTAGTGGAAGTAGAACCAGTATTTGATACCAAATCAGACCAGGTGGTTCCATTGTCCTGTGATCTCTCAATTTGATATCCGGTTATTTGAGATCCGCCATTATCAGTAGGTGCAGTCCAGGACAAATTAATTTGAGATGACGATGTTGCAGTTGCAGCAAGTCCGGTTGGAGTCTGTGGTACAGTTGATACAACACCAGTTGTGGCAGATGCTACATTAGATGGAGAACTAGTTCCTACAGAGTTTATCGCAGAGACTCGATACGCGTAACTAGTATCAGCAGACAATCCAGTATCAGAGTAAACCGTGGAACTTGAACCAGTATAAGATGTTAGTACATTCCAGGTCGCGCCAGCATCAGTGGATCGTTCAATTTGGTATCCAGTGATTGTAGAGCCGCCATCGTTCCCAGGCGCACTCCAGGATAAATCAATTTGAGATTGGGATGTTGCAGTTGCAGACAGGTTTGTTGGAGGTTGTGGTGCAGTTGGGTTGCCAGAAGTAGTTACAGAAAATTCATCTCCACCGTAAATGGTTTGAGCACTAGATGCAATGATGCCTCCACTAGAATCTTTCACCTGGATTGTTCCAGCAATTGGAAAGTGATATTTTCCAACATCAAGTGTTGCAGAGCCTGTAGTAATAGATGATCTTGCAAGGGACTGTCCAGTGGAATCAACAATGGATACGGTTCCAGCATTTGACGGATTCCCAGATATTGTAATCTTTTCATCAGTTGTGGCATAATAATCCTGGAATGTACCATGTCGCATCTGGTTATGGTACGAGTTCATTGTTTGGAAATAATAGTTAAATGGCGCAGGCATGTTAAGTGACAAAGTATTGCTTGAATATACCATCACTCCATCCATGTAGAGTTTTAGATAGTTTGCTCCATTTGTGATTACTGTACATTCTCTAGTAAGCGGCTGGTTGGAACTAGAATCAACCCATAATGTATCAAAATGTGATGCTTCAATGTTATCACCATATCCGTGGACAAGTGTCCAGTATGTGCCATCAGAGTTGGTAATCGCTGCACAGTCAAGATAATTTACCTGTCCACTTGTTGTCATTATTTCAAGTTGACTTTGAAAGTCATTGTGCAGTACTGGCTGGTTTGTTGCAGTAATTATGGCGTGTACAAGAACTGCATTTGTATCTGGAGATACTGCATAGTATCCCGAGTAGCTTCCGTCTCCGAATTGTGTTGGGTCTGGTCCAGGCTCTCCAATGTGTAAGCCTTGTGAATCCCTGTAAATGTCATATGCTGTGTTTTTTTCAGAGACTGCAGTGCCATAGTACGTCCAGTATCTGGTATCTGATAACACCTGCTGTTTTGTCTCGGTTTGGTTGTTTAATGGATCAGATGCAACAAGGCCTGATTTTGTCTTGTCTATTGTATAGGATATGGCAAAGGCATCGAAATTACCTGACATGATTCCAAATGATGACACTAGTAACAGTGAGACAAAAACAAACGTTAGGAAACGACTAGTACCATTACTATTATTTTGTTGGTACAATGTATCTATTAGGGATTTAATACATATCTGAGTATACTAATAATATTCCGTATGATCGATACATATTGAATTGGCATATTTTACAGACATTTAAAAAAATTCAAAACATTGGTTCAATATGTTTGCACAAATTATTTTTCAACTATGAAATTACCGTCCATTCCTAGTGTGGCATGGCCTGGAACTGTACATATGTAATGATATAATCCTGGAGTTCCAGCCACAAATGTTACATCGCCTGACTCTTTTGGCTTCATTGGACTATCAGGTGTCTTGTATGAGGCATTCCAAACAATTGAGGATGGATCTTGTGGGTCTGTGACTATGCCAAAGGCATGAAATGATTTACTGGGATTTGTTATATGTATTGTTACGGTATCACCTGAATGTACGCTGATATCTGGATTTGCCCCAGTTGAGCCAATTGGTGCATTAAATCCATACTTGCTAAAATCCGGGCTCATCTGAAAGCTTAGATCAAAACTTACCTTGTTTCCATTTGCTGTTACAATTCCGCCTGTTCCTTTGGGGATTGAGCTGTTTGTATCTGTGGGAGGGTTTGAAACGTCGTTGGAAATGGAAGGAATACTGGGAATGGTGGATTCTGTAGCAGCAGTGACCTTTGTGCCTGCTGTTGGCAAAAGTGAAACACATGAATCATTCTCAACTGGCAGGCAGACAAAGTTTCCAAGATATATCATGCTTGCAAACACCAGAGCAGCAGAGATGCCCATTGAAAAATACCATAGCCTAAATTTCGTGATATGAATACTACAAAATAAAATATAAGATTGACTATGATTGTCATCTGGCGTTAGTATATGATTTCTTAATTGTGGACTTCAAAAATTCAAATCACTGGTTCAATATGTTCACACAAAGGAATTGGTTTCAGTGTCTGGCTTTTACATGTATGACCAACTTTTACTATATCTGTCAAATTACTGCGTTATTTGATCAAATACTCATCAATGTATTGTTTGATTTGAGATTTGTAGACTGGGTTGAGTGATATCGTATCCCAGTTTTTACGTGGCAAAACCCAGTTCCACTTGACAAGGTTTTCAATCTTTTTCATTGTGTTCTTGCCGTTGTTCTTTACTATGTTGCTTAATCTTCTTGTCATCTTGTCCAAATTTGTATAAATTTCAGACCAGCTTCCTTGATTCCACAAATAGTATAGAATCTGAGCGCGCAACTGGTCATCTGTAAAGGCGGTCTTCATGTTAGGTACACTTATCGTACCTTCTAAAGTTATAATTTAAATACTTTTTAGAACAAGATTTTGCATGGTAGAATCAAGTTCGCTTCTTCTTAGGGCATATGGTAGCTCACCACAGATGAAGATTCTAGATTATCTAATGAATTTTCCAAGAAATGATTTTACACAAAAGGAGATAATTGAGGCACTTGGGATGAGCAAGACTACATTTTACAAATACTTTGATAATCTTGTTGATTTTGGTATGATACGAATAAACCGAAGGATTGCAAATGCAAAATTGTATTCGATTAATGTGAATAGTCCGGTGGTTCAGGGAATGCGAAAAAATATTGATTATCTCTCTGAAAAAATTGCGGATGGATCACACAAGATCAGTGTTCAGATAAAGCGTAAGAAATGATGGAATTGTAATTATTAAGACACAGTGTTTTCATTTTTAGAACAAATGAATAGGTAGTGAATGTAAAAGCAGGTATAGTCCGAGTAAGAATGCACAAACAAGTATTATTTTTTTACGTAGTGTTTTCATTTCTAAGAACTCCTTACTATTTCTGACTTGCCAAGATCAATCCAAATTGTTGGAATTGATGAGTTAGTAATACCCATTAT
Organism: Nitrosotalea sp.; assembly: GCA_036278495.1. Taxonomy (GTDB): domain Archaea; phylum Thermoproteota; class Nitrososphaeria; order Nitrososphaerales; family Nitrosopumilaceae; genus Nitrosotalea. The sequence continues at coordinate 12,657 of DASUKX010000077.1, read as the reverse complement.
CAGAGTACTTGGTGCTTTCACCTTGATATTGACAAAATCTCCATCTTTCCAAGGCAGATTATCTGGTAATGGTATTTCTTGATAGTTTGGATGTATGACATCTACTACTGGTAATGTGATGAGCAATACGTCTTTCTTTGTGCATGAGTTTCCGTCACATATGTTGTATCCTGTAATGAATGTCTTTGAGTTGGAGTTTATCTTTAGGTGATAATCAGAAAAATGACAATCTATAGTAGGGCATGCCATTCCTGGCGGACGATGAATCACTAGTGCATTTATCCCAAAATCATTTTCCTTCGTAACAGGAGTAGAATCATAGCTTATAGCATACAACACGGCAATTATTCCGATAACTATTCCAATTAAAATTATTGAAATGTGTGAAATTTTCATTTTACTTTTTAATCCTTAGTACATATACTGAAATTACAGCTGTAACTATTCCCGCAATACTGCCAAATTCTGCTATGCTTAGCCACGGATTACTGTCATAGGTGGTGGTGACTGTATCAAGTCTTCCTGGGTTCCCTGTTAACCCTAATTGTTTTTCAAGTGATTGATTCACATCTGAAGATTGTTTATGTAATGCATCTAGTTCTTGTTGTAATGGTATTCCAGTGAAATCGCAACTATTGGAATTTGATACACAACACGTTGGAAGCCCAAGATGATGATTAGGATCAGGCGTAAAACACAAGCCTAATGCAGGAGCCTGTTCTACTCCTATGATTTTGGTTAGAGTCGGGTCTTCCTTGATTACAAGACTTGTCACGTGGTCGGATAGTTTGACATAAAAAAGTACATTTACACTTTGTAATCCTTCGCAGACTGTATCGGACTTGTAATATACATTATTGAATTTCACATCACTTCCATTTACTGCCAATTTGAATCGATCCGAGTCAACAGCAAATAAAATTGCCCTGGTTTCATTTATTTCGGATTGAAGAATTCTATTTTTACAATCGGGATTTGTTGGCGTTGGATTTTCAGTCTGTGCATTGACCATAACTCCACAAGATGATGGCAAAATTAGAGATGCAAGTATAATTGTAATTTGTAGAGATTTCATTCCAAACACTTTCCGATAGTTAACGAGATGTTTGTCGGCCCGCCTTCGTTTGGTCCGGGTGTAGGTCTAGCCAATAGGTTCCTTGCGATGCGTTCTCATCGGCAGATATTGTGGCAGTGATCGGAACAGGAATTACGCTGACTAGCTCAAAAGGAGGCGAATATGTCACTGAAACTCCCTTGTGATCAGATACAATGGTCTGGAATGGTACTGATGTTTCTAACGGCTTTGCATATTGTGGACTACAAGTTTCTCCGTTGGGAGAATGTATGCATATATTCCACATTTGTTTTGTTACGTTGTCAATTGTCACATTTCCAATATATGAAGCCGTTTGGGAAACCAACGTGTCTTTTGTTCTATGCAAAAACCCTGCATTGTTTGATATCCATCCAAATTTTCCCAAATTAAAGTTGTCAGAATTTACATGAATTGAATATCTGATTGTTGCCTGATGACCTGGCTGCAAAATGAATTGGGTTATGTTATAGTTTTCCATCTGGATTGTTTCTGTTTTTGAAAATCCATCACCTTTTACATTAGTTGTTCTAGTTACAATTGGTTCAATGGGTCCTCCTGTGAAAAGTCGTATTTGCCCTGGCCCAAATGTCTGGTTTTGAGTACATTTGTTTATTGGGATTTCTATTTGTTTTTCTATTGGTTGGACCATTGGCTCTGTACTTACATATCCTCCTTAATAATGTGGTAGTAGCACAAAAAACAAAATTACTGCAGTTGCAATGCATGTAATAACAAGAATGACAATTCCAACATTCATCTGGTATAATCTCATATTCTGTGTGAACTTAAAAAATTGGTATAGCTTTCTTCTAGATTTAAAAAATTAACCAAACCACTGGTTCAATATATTTACACGGTATCATGGTTTCAGTGTATGGCTTTAGTCTAAAGACTATATCTAAAAATGCTCATGATGTAAGGATTGAATTTTCACCTGGTCTCTAATTCTATTTTATTGCGCCATCCTGATAGTCTTGGACAAATTCATTTCTTGTTATTCCACAATCTTCTAAAATTTGTCTAGTTAAACCAGTTCCTAATTCTTTGTTTTTAGCAGGTACTGAAGTAAACCTGTTTGAGATGTCATTGCGTAACGAAACGTGACTTCCCTTTTGATGTGATTGCCTGAACCCTTTTTTATTGATGAGATATTTTATCAGTTGATTTCCAGTTACACGTGGAAGTTTAGTCACTATATTTGCGAATAAATTTAAGACTATAACCTTTGTCTTTGTTCATCTCTTCTATCATTAATTCGATGGATTCTTTGATGTTGTTTTTTGCCTCCGTCTCTGTTCTACCTTCTGCATTGGCATGAAGTTCATTGCATCTTGCAAATATTATTCCATCTTCATCTTTATCCAAAATTACTTGATACGTTTTTTTAGATACTGTGGATGCAGAGTTTTGCATTACATAGTACATTGTTAGTACGACCTATAAAAATCTCGTTGTGTTTGGGTATGAATGATATTGCAGAAATGCGGGTATGAGAAATTAAGTCTTTTTTTCTTTACCAAGATCCTCGAATAATTGCTCATATTACTTCATGAAAGTTTCTACAAACTGAGCTTCATCTTGAGTCATGTTCTAGTATGTTCTTTCTGATATATAAAATTCAAGGATCACTGGTTCAATATATTTACACAATGATATCGTTTCAGTATCTGGCTTTTTTGTAACTAATGGGAAATCTTAGTTCGGCTAAAACCTGCTAAACCTGATACCTGATGTAAAGAAGCTTAAATAATTAGATAGAACATCTGTTGATACATGTCTGTCAAGGTAAAAGATGTCAAGGCAAAGATAGTCAAGGAAGACGATGGAACGTATTCCATTGCATGTTCTGCGCTAGGAGTATACAGCACTGGCAAAGATCTAAAAGATGCAAAAAAGAACTATCTCAAAGCTGTCAAACTTCACTTGTCAGTGTTAAGAGATAAAGCCACAGAATCTATTGCGGTTTGAAGAAACTTTCTCCAATTCATGGAAAAGAACTTGTCAAGATTTTATGTAATAGGTTTGGTTTTAGAGCAATCAGACAAAAAGGAAGTCATGTTACCATTACAAATGGGATCATATACGTAACAGTTCCTCTAAAGGAAATTCGCATAGGATTGCTAGGTGTAATCATAAGAGATTGTGATATAACAAGAGAAGAGTTTTTGAAAGAAATTTAATTCGTACATGGATTTGTAGAGTTTTCATTTCGTACACGTACTGGACATGTATAGTTTAAAAAAGTGACGCAGATTTGTTCTAGATTTAAAAATTTAAAGATTTAACCAAACCACTGGTTCAATATATTTACACGGTATTATGGTTTCAATGTCTGGCTTTTTCTATAATTTTAAACAGGTTACTGTTCTAATTCTATTACATCTGTAGATTTTGCTATTGCTTCATCCACTTCAGGTCTATTTGCAGGTATCAAAACTTCCATTCCTACAATTTTACCTGTCTCATTTACATCGATAAATCTGTCTTTTCCCATGGGTATTGTCTTTGCAACTTTTCCCTTGCGTAACTGAACATACATTGCTCCAGAATTCTTATCAAATTTTATTGAAACCAATTATTTTCAATCCTCCTCTGTCTGTTCACATGCATAGCTAGAAACAATATCTTATAAAGATCTTTGATGTATCAAGTTACATGCAGCGAGCAGTAAAGAAAAGACCTGTAATTGATGCACATGGTCATGATCTTTCAAAAAAGGTTATGAAACGGCTTATAGATAAAGAAAAGAGTGCCTAAATTAGAAATTCATTTTGAACCCGGTATAATAGTTCATGTTAGCGGTGGTAAATTTCCAGGTCAAGAAGAAAAAGATCATTATTATCTAATAATATCCGAATATTCGAGAAATCCTGCAAATGAAACTTTTGTTTGTTTACCTATAACGTCATGGGAAGCAGAAGATCCTTTCATGATGAAAATAAATGCTACTGATTTTGAAAGAGGAAGTTTCACAAGACCAAGCCAAGTAGTATGTGATAACATATTCACTTTCTTGAAAACTGATGCTGGTTCTGAGAAAGGCAAGGTTACGGGCATATTTTATGCTAAAGTTACAAAACTGCTCAAGGAAAAGATATTGAAAATATGATAATTGTCTGATTTCTGTTTTATTGATCACTGGTTCAATTTATTTACACAACGATATCGTTTCAATGTCTGGCTTTTTAGGCAGTTTTTGTTTTCTTTATTATTAAGTATGAGGCTCTCATGACTGTTACACCTACTATTCCTCCAAATGCGATGATTTCTGATAGTGGAAAGGTATTGTTAACTGGTGCTTCAAAATAAGTACCCAATCCACGGTTGGCTCTGGATTTTTCAGATCTTTATTCAATAATTAGTTCTCCCTCTTTTAATATCCAATTGTTGCCAACAATGGTGTAATAATATCGTCCTTGTTTAGCTTTTTCATTTACAGATATTTTCAGGTGTGTTGTGTCATTCTGTGCTGTGAGGTAAATCGTGTCATTTTCCAAAATGCCGTTGACTCCGCATGGAAAGCCTTTGACATTCAATTTCACCATATTTTCTGACATTCCTCCAGTAACATAAAGACCAAAGTCATACGATTTACCTCGTTTCAAATCTAGGTCTTGAGAAAGAAAACCAGTGCCGTTGTATAGGAAGGCGTTTATTGCAGGCCTCATTATAGAAGGAATAAAAGTAGAATATCTTACTTCTGTTGAATTTGACGATGATAAAAATTCATTCGCTCCCCCAAAGTTGGTCTTGAACGTTAAAACATTATTTGTTCCACTTGTTCCTGGGATTTTTCCCAGCGTCTTATTTAGCATGTCGCTATTCCAGCTATTGAAATAAAAACATCCGTTTTGGTCGGTGGTACTATTTCCAAGATAAAGATTCTTTATTGTCTGATTGCCATTCGTCTGAATTTTTTCTAAAATTACATTGATCTTTTCATCTGATATGCCAATACTGCCAGCAGTTTTCAAATAACCTTTCAATGACAAGTCAGCCAAACCAACAGTAACAGTTTGTGGAGAGATCTCTGTTGAAAGATTCGTAATCTGTCTTGTTGCTGCATCTGTAGACCTCAAATTATTTGACACGTCGTCTTTGAAGTAAATCATATACACTGAAGCTAAACTTATGGATGCTGCCAGTCCTACTATTGTGAAAATTGTGATTGAGAGTTGTAATGTTTTCATTTTCTATGGAGGATGAGATGTGTCAGCAGTACAAAAGAGTTATTGTCCATTTTCAAATATCCTCCATTTACAAGAAATTTAGTATAAGTGAATGCGGTCATCTTAACCATGTAGCCTACTGTGGTTTCATTGGTTGGTGGAGGTAGTTTACTGTGGCATCCAAGTTCTATCTCTATGATGGGAAACAAAAAATAAACCGACAACAATATTGTAATGCCTACACCTGTACCAGTATCATTAAAATATGCAGAGTTTTCATTTCGTTGTAACCAAAAACGTTTTTTCAATTATAGTATCACGATAAGAAACATGTAACGTGTAATTACCTTCTTGTTCTATTGCAATACGATAGTAATCACTCTGATTTGGGTAATATCCCGAAAATGACGACATTTGTGGCATCATAGGACACATGAACATCTTACTTTTTTCATCATATACAACCGTAGATGTCTGATTTGTTTTGTAAACAATAATTTCTGGTGTACCAACACAGCTGTGTCCGTACCCTTCAGCATACACTTGAAATTTTATAATTTGATGAACATTGTAGGCATCGTTGAACCCGATGATTTTCATCATAGTGTGGGGTTTTGTTTCTAATTTAAAATAATTCAAAATTAAAAACATAATCACTATTGTAACTCCAACACAGCCAATTATGAGATAATATTGAATTTTCATATTTTACATGTACTGGATATACATGATTTAAAAAACTGGCGTAGCTTTCTTCTAGATTTAAAAATTTAACCAAACCACTGGTCTAAATTATGACTCTTCTTCTCTAATGATTTTTTCAGCCTGTTAAGTGATGTATCAACTCTATCCAGTGAAAAGCTTCGCTCTTTTGTAAGATAGTTTGCAATTCCGGCGTAATCTACATCTGAAAATTTTATCTCTGGAACGTCTGCAACCTGAGGATTCAAAAATATCTCTCGAATCTGCTTGTAATCAATCTGGGATAATTTATCCTGTATCTGTGAGACATCTTCTAGTTTGCCATGGTCTTTTATCATTTTTAGTGCAGTCTTGGGGCCAATCCTCTCAAAGCCGTCTGGATTAAAGTCAGTTCCAATCAGTATTCCGATATCAACTAGTTGTTCTCGTGTCACGCCAAGCTCTGTCAACGTTTTGTCAAGTGATATGATTTCAGGTTCAATCTCAATTGTCGTGTTACGATTTGGAAGTTTTCTTTTTCCGCTGTTTGTAAAGTTTCGGACAAGTCTTTTTGTGCCAAACAACATTGAATCAAAGTCCTGGCTTGCAGATGCATGGGCCTGCCCTGATACGGTAAGGTGTGCAGCAGTTGCTTCACCCTCTGACGGGGCCTGGATTGAAGGTATTCCAAATAGTGCCAGGAATTTTTTTGACTCTTCTACCATGTCATCGCGCAGAACAGATGTCTGCTGGGCAAACTTTTTTGCCTCGGCATAATTTCCCTCGCTGATTGCTTTTTCATATTTTATTGTGGCATCTTTTTTTACCTGCTTTCTTCGCTGTATCTCTGCTGATTTGAGCGATGGCGGCCTTCCGTCAAAGACGTACACTGGCTTTATCCCAAGGGACAAAAAATTGATGTTTCTGTAAAACAGCCCGCTGATGTGGCTTGTTATCTTTCCATTGTAATCAGTAAGTGGCAGTCCGTCAGGTCCCCGGATGATGGATAAAAATTGGTAAATTGCATTGTATGCGTCAATTGCTACGATTTTGCCTGTAAATGATTCAAGGTTTGTTCTCTCCCTGACACATAATTGTTTTAGATCTAGGCCCATTTGTTTTCTCTCTTGGAATGTTGTGTGGATTTTATCCTCTTATTTCTTTTTGACTATATTTTTCCAGCCATCTTTTATGATGTCTTCGTAGATGTTTGACAGTTTTGGTATTGCCTGGCGCTTGTCTACAGCTGCCTTGACTTTATCCCTATAGTGTTCTTCTATTTCCTTTGCAATGGTATCATCAATGGTTATTGAAATTCGAGTCTTTGCCAAGCACTTGGGCTTTGGTAAATATCAATAATAAACTATCCGCAATAGATTGTCTCACTTGTCATTAGGTGGAATAATACTCTCAAGTGGATATGATAAAAATAAAGAGGATTTGTCCATCTTGCGATGGTTCTTTGTACTTACTGTTGATAGTATGCTACCAAAGTAATGTTTGCAGTTGGTGTGATGGTTCTGCTTGAACTTGTGCTGCCGTTGCTCCAGTGATCAAAGACATAGTTCTGGTAATTTGCTAGAGTCACTGTATACTTTGTTCCTGCAGTAACACTGTAGGTCTTTGTGGTATAGCCACTCTTGATGGTTGTTCCACCTGTCTTTAGTGTGGTCCACAGTCCAGTGATTGTATTTCCAGAGAGTCCCATGGTTTTCACTGTGATGGTAACAGTTGTTCCAGTGCCAGTTCCAGTACCTGCCAGGGTTGTAGCAGATATTGCATTTGATGCGCTACCTGTACCTACTGCATTAGTTGCAGATACACGATAAGTGTATGCGGTACTTGCTGCAAGGCCTGTATTGGAGTATGTGGTTCCTGTTCCTGCAGTGTTTGCAATGGTTCTCCATGTCAATCCTGCATCTGATGAACGGTCAATCTTGTATCCTGTAATTGCGGAACCGCCATTGTTTGAAGGTGCGGTCCAGGATAGGTTGATCTGTGTTGCAGATGGTACGGTTCCAGTCAGTCCTGTTGGGACAGACGGTACTGTGGGATTGGTTCCTGATGAGCCAGTGTCCAAGTCTGCAACTAGTGTTCCAAAGTAGGATGGGACTGAATCATATGGATTGTCCAGTACGTCATTTGTAAGGTCAATGTATCCGACATAGTTTGAGGCGCTGCTCAGAAAACTAGTTGATACTGAATTTACCCCAAATGCAATCATGGAAAAGTTGCTCTTGTCGTATCCAGTGTGCCAGCCTTGCAATGCTGATATCGGTGGTAGTCCTGGGTTTTCGTATATCATCAGGTTGTCTACTGTTCCAATGTAGCTTGGAAGTGTGTCTGTTCCTGGGTTTCCTACAGTCATGGTATATCCAAGGGATTTTGCATAGCTTGTCAGTCCGGAATAGTAACTTTCAGGTCCTGACCAGTTTGCCATTTCGTCAAAGAATATTCCATCTATGGTATACAGGCTCTTCCATGTATTCATTACTGATTTTACAGAGCTTGCAGAGTTTGATGCATATCCTGTTGCGTCATATCCTAGTACGGTAACCCCCGCTGCATGCAATTCTTGTATGCCGGACACGTAATTTGGATCACGTGAGCTGCCAGGGCCGTTGTCAGGATTTATGATTGCAACTATTGGAACTGATGGGTGTGCACTCTTTGCCTGTGCCACTACATCCCATGTGCTTCCGGGATATGTGTACAGGGCAATCATTACACCAGTCTTTGATGCTGTTGCGGCAGTTGCCTGATGTGTTGCCACAAAAGGTGTTGCTACAAGCATCATCATAGCAAAGATTGCTATGAATGTTCTAGTTGATTTTTCTGTCATGGTATTATAGAAGACTCTTCTATAATTCTATAAAAGCGGGTCGTAGAAAACTTATGAAATTTGATTTCATTTTACGAGTGAGATCTTGTTTTTGTACGGTTCAATTGGTGGGATTTGTTTTATTTTTGAGTGATTTTTTGGAATTGGATTTTTGTGTACGGTACTTTTGCGATCAAGAGAATTTACATCTTTGATATTTTTTTGTAGTCCGGTTTTGTGGTTTGGATACAAATACTTGGATAAAAATCTGGGAAATTATATTTTGGTAGAAAAATATTACATTTTATAGAATTTGATAATTTGAGGATTTGAGAACATTTGAACAAGCGATCTTTTGGGGACTGGTTATGGTATGTATATCTAGGATTTGACCTGTGGAACCATGAGAAAGCCGTCTTTTGTTGTTACCATCCTTACAGGAGTGTCCTCTGGGAGGCCAATTTGGGTCAAAAACATGCCTACGGTAACATCGTCTGGGAGAACGTACTTTTTGTCGTCAAATTGTATTGAGACTGTCTTTTTTGTGATGGTCTCCATTTGATATTGATCTAATAAATTATCTACTTTATATCCTTTATTATGTATTTGATCTACTGATCAGTTTTCTGTATTTTATGTCCTTTTTGCTGTTGTAAAATTGATTGATGTTTTTGGATATTTTACGTGGATTGCCACAAGGGACAAAAGATGGATTTGGTACTAGATTTTGATGAATTGCATATTCTCTGCACAACTTAACTATCTCCTTGTGTGATTATACCATACGATTACAATAGGTACAGGCGATGACGGTGTTTCACAGGTCAAGGCGTTTGTAACTGATTTTACAGGTGCCATGGGTTACTGTGAATTTCAGATACCGTTTTTCATGGAAGGTGTACGGGTGGAAACTGTCGAAATGTCAAAGGGTGCCGAATACCACGAGGAGGCAGAAAGAATAGAGAGGGAGTCTAGTGTTGCGGTACCACTGACTAGAGCACAACTAGAAGACACTGGTACCGACCTTGATTTTATGCGAGAAGACATCCAGACATCTTTTGTTAAAGAGTTTGATATTTCCAGTGGAAAGGTGAGGCTCTATTTGTTTGGCAGGGCAGACAAAGTTGTTCGAAGGCAGCAAACTTTGATCATATCGGATGACAAGCATACGTCAAATCTTGGACGATATGGTTCCATGTCAGAGCCTTATTTTTCCCAGATGCTCCAGGTGCTTGCGTATCTGAATTCAAGATACTATCTGGGGGAATCGTTTGGGGGATGGTCTGAGATTCCACATGTGTATAAAAAATACCAGATAAACATTGTAGATTCAAGGGATAAGTCAGTCTACAAGAGATTTGAGGGGGTTGTAACTGGGGTACATGAGGAATTGTTTTTGGATGCTGCTGCAAGTTTTGCTTTGAAATGTTTGTCACTTGAACGGTTATCGCATCACAATAGTGAGAAAAAATGCAAGGCGTGTGGATATTTTGGGGATTGTTCTAATGCGTTAAAGTGATGTGGTATTTTGTTTTGTCTTTGGTTTTGGATGTGTATTTATGTCCCAAAATCCCAGTTCTTGCAAGTTGCCAGGTTAGCCAAGTGGAACGGCGACCGCCTCGAGATCATACAAGGTAGCGGTTATGCGCAAGCATGCAGGGGTTCGAATCCCTTACCTGGCGCTTTAATTTTTTATTCAGAAATTCGGGTATATCTTTTTGAGTGAGTGGATTAATTGCTAGATGATATGATGAAAATGATAATAAAATTACTCCTGCAAACATTCCTATAGAATTTAATTCTGTAGATTATATTCACATTTCATCTGATGACAATTCAGTTTATTTTATAGGACAATACAATAACAGAACCGAAACATATCAAGATATTTTTAGATATTATATGAACAATCAGTCGTATTATTTGATCACAAAAGACTCTCATATACGAAGTCTTGATTTGATGTCTAATGGCAATCTTGTATATCTTGAAAGTCACTATAACTCAACAAGATTAGAGAAGGATAGACCGATATTTCTAATTCACAGTTATGATGTGCTCTGGCTTGCAACCTCTAATGGACAAAAGATCAGACCGATCTATGATGGAACTCAATTGTTTGGTGGAATGACATTAAGTCCTGACGGAAAAAAAATTGTTTTTGTGTCAAATGAAGATCCTCTCCATCCAAGCAGTAATGATACAGATATTGTAAATTTCTTTTCTATGGGAGGGCCAATTAGGAATGACGTGTCATCATATTTGACAATCTATGATATGGATACAAACAAGTTTACGATTATGAAAAAAAGTGATAATGACGATTTTTGGAATCTAAAATGGATTTCTGATGATCATATCATGTATGAAACATTGCTTCATCAATGTGTTCAGGATAAAATGGCAGGAGAACAGTCATGTCCTGCAGGATTGCTTCAAATGATGACTGTTTCTGATCATTCGTCCAAAATATTATATGGAAATCAAGTTGAACCGTATACTTCGCCCCTTGTAGGGGTGGCAATTTCTCCTGATGGTAGATCGCTTATTTTTGGAATCAACTATGATTATTCCAATGGTGATATAGACGGAAAAGGAATCTATCGAATGGATTTTGCTAAATCACTTTTAGATACAAAAGGTTAGACTGATAAAAGATTGTATTACAAATTATCAAAATCGGAAATATTTCTACGGATGAAAATAAAAAAATGAAGGAGTTTACAGCTACTCCTATAAGCTTACTACCTTGCGGGTCATGTGATTTTTTAGATGTGGGTCCATTGTTGTCCAAAAAGTCAGAGACTTTTCACACCCCCGGGCCCGCACTTTGTAAAGGAAATTGAAAAGTGTCAAACTTTTTGATCATTCTCTTATCTGTCATTTTTGTGCTCAATGTATATGCTAATTGAGATATAATCTACAGTCCGTCTTCATTCTTACGAGTTGTCTCTAACCAGTCCTTGATCACTCTAGTCGCAATACAGTCGTCTTCATTGTAATCCAATATGGGACTAAGTTTGTCCCGATTCTCTTTTGGATTTGCAACATAATCCAAATACATGGCAATTGATTCTGTGGCATCAACATGCTGATGTCTCCATGTAAACCCAAGATATTTTGCCACCTGCTTTAGACCAGTTCCATATGTGGGAAAATACACTGATTCTGTGGCAATCTTGTGAATGTCAACCATGTGATCAAAGACCAAGTGTCGAGTCTTCTCATCGATACCATATTTTTCCATCATCTTATCCAGGTGAACCTTTTCGTAATGATGGTAGTGATAAATCACGTAATCTTTCTGCTTTTTTATAAACTCTAAAAACTCGACAAGCATCTCTTTTTCATGGTTCCAGTCCTGGCTAACAAATGGAATGTATCTTTCCTTTGAATCTGCTCGCATCAAAACTCCGATGAGATAATCCATTTGAACCAGCTCATCTCCAGCTGTTGAAGGGTCAATTCCTTCAAGGTCTAAAAATATCTCTACCTTACAATCAGGAAAAACAATTGCATTTCTGTTTTTTACAATAGGTTTTTGTGATTCTATTGCTTTTGCAGTATGCACAAACTTTGATGCAGTCTTGTCCCCCACACCTTTGATTTTCATAAGCTCTTTCACATCTGCACAAGCAAGATCATTTAGAGTAGCAAATCCATATTGGACTAGCTTGTTTTTTGTCTTTAACGATATTCCGCCAACAAGTGAAATATCCTTTGCCTCTTCTGCCATTTTATTACAATAATTCTCCCATGGAAACCTACAGCTGTCATATGTTGGTGAGACAGGCTCGCCCTGGAGTATCTTCCTGGCACCCTCTATGGCTTCAAGTAATGTTTTTTCATACTCGTTGTACTGACATGCAAGTTCTTCACCGTCTCGATTT
>DASUKX010000076.1:0-4613 GCA_036278495.1 Nitrosotalea sp. | reverse complement strand
TCATGGTTACATCAGTTGAGCAAAAACACATTGTACAGGATGCGATAAAATCTGGTGCAAGAGACTATGTGATAAAGCCGTTTGACAGATCTAATGTGGCTATGGTGATGAGCAAGGTTATCAGGTCGAAATAGTATGATGACTACATCTGAGAAAAATCAGATAAACGTAATGATAGTAAACGATTCGCCTTACATGATATCGCTTCTAAGCGACTTGCTATCTTCTGAACGTCATATCAAAATAATAGAGACTGCGCGAGATGGACTAGAGGCATTAAGAAAACTACGACATCTCTCACCCGATATCATACTTTTAGATATGGAGATGCCACATATGGATGGATTATCTTTTATTGAAAATGTAAATCTCCTGCCAGGAAAAGATCTTCGCATTATTGTGGTTAGCAATTATAGTCCATCTAACGCCAAACTGATTCTAGATTCTTTGGAGCTTGGGGCAGTAGATTTTATCTCTATACCTCCTGATGATCCACACATTGTTGAAAAACTAAAAGGTGCATTATTGTTAAAAATTGAAGTTGCATCTCATTCTAATAGAGATGCACTTATCCCAAAAGCAATTTCAAAACTAAAACCATCTAAAAATACCCATGTCATATCAGAGGGAGTGGCATCAACAGTTGTAGTAATTGGCGCATCAACCGGGGCGCCTCGAATAATAACTAATATTTTAAAAGATATTCCAAGTGATATTCCTGCTGGATTCTTGATTGTACAGCATATGAATAAAGAATTCATCTCAACTTTTGCACAAAGACTTGATTCAATTTCCAAATTGCATGTAAAAGAGGCAATTGATGGTGATAAAATAATGGAAGGAACTGCATTACTTGCTCCTGGAGATATGCATATGATGGTATTACCTTCACGTCAAATCCAATTAGATCACGGACCAAAAAGATTTGGAGTAAGGCCCGCAGTAAATGTAACCATGGTGTCTGCTTCCGAAGTGTTTGGTGCAAGCACTGTTGGAGTATTGTTGTCTGGAATGGGACAAGATGGTGCTTTTGGGATGAAAATGATTAAGAAAAGAAGTGGTCTCACACTGGCTCAAAACGAATCATCTTCTATAGTATATGGCATGGCAAAGGCCGCAAATGATCTTCATGCTGTTGACAAAATGATTGAAGCTGATGACTTGGCACATGAAATTATCAAGGTGGTAAAACAAATTGTCTGAAAATAGTAAATATCGTGAAATGTTTGTGCAGGAAGCACTAGAACATGTTGAGAGTCTAAACCAGCATTTGCTAAAATTTGAAGAAGAACCCCATGTCCGAGAACACGTAGATGTGTTGTTCAGATCTGCACATACTCTCAAAGGCATGGCTGCAACCATGAGTTATGACCAAATTCGCGCAATTTGTGTAACAATTGAAGAAATTTTTGACAAGTTCAGAAAAGGTGATGAGACAATAACTACGGAACTTGGTAATGTAATATTTTATGGAATTGACATCTTAAAACAGTTGATTCATGATGAAACAAAAAGAATCAATCTTGATGAATTTCTAGGCTATGTAAAAAACCCGTCAGAGCTAAAACAAAATAATGATGAATCAGATACTACATTGGCAAATCAGGTGAAATCTCCCACAGTTAGAGTAAAAATGCAAGATTTGGATTCGCTTGTGAATCTAGTGGGTGAGATGATGATATCTAAAATGAGATTGGAGCAAATATTGCACACTCATGATTCTGATGAGGGCCGAGAAATTTTGATGACCCTTGGTAGGTTGATAACTGACATTCAATATCAGACAATGAAAATCAGACTAGTTCCAATCAATCAGGTATTCAATAGGTTTTCAAGAATGATACGGGATGTTTCAACTTCACTTGGAAAAGAGGTGAAACTGGACGTAAGTGATTCTGGTATTGAACTTGACCGAACTGTCTTGGATGCCATAACTGATCCACTTCTCCATATGCTTAGAAATGCAGTTGATCATGGACTTGAAACTCCATCTGAGAGAAAAGAAAAGGGAAAACCAGAAACCGGTACAATACGACTTGGCGCAAGTAGGATGGGAGACCGAGTAGAAATTCATGTTGAAGATGATGGAAAGGGAATTGATCTTGAGGCTATTAAAGCAAAAGCATTGGAAAAACAAATTGTAACAGCAGACGAAATTGCACACATGACTGATGAAGAAATTGTTGGCTTGGTTGGAACACCAGGGCTTTCAACTGCAAAAGCAGTCACTGATATTTCTGGTAGAGGAGTAGGAATGGATGTGGTCATGACACAAGTAAAAAATGTTGGGGGGCAGGTAAAGATTCTCACAGAAAAAGGAAAAGGTACAAGCATAATACTGACAATACCTATGAGTCTAGCCATAATTGGAGGATTGCTTGTAAATATCTCAAATCAAAAATACATTCTTCCTCTTTCAAGTATATCAACTACCATAACTGTGGATAAAACCGAGATAAAACAAGTGCATGGAAAAGAGATGATAACTCTAAGAGACAAAGTTGTGCCAATAATTAGGGCCTCTAAGATTCTTGGACTTGCTTCTACACCTGATGAGACATTTGATTCTCAGATTAATATTGTTGTAGTGGATAAAGATGGCAAGTCTTATGGATTAATTGTAGATTCTCTTGAACGCGAGCAAGAAGTAGTAATAAAACATCTTGATGGATTGTCAAATTCGCTAAATGCATTTTCTGATGCTACCATACTGTCAGATGGGAAAGTTGCATTAATCTTAGAGCCGTCATTGTTGGTGTAAATGTGAGAATGGCAACTAATGCACTAAATCCTGTTGAATTAAATGCCCTTGAGGGAGTCCTTGACTCGTACATTACACAAAAAACATCTATTGCTTTGTCATCACTACTTGGAGAATCAATTGATCATGTTGTCAAGCAAACACACGTTGAAATTTCCAAGATAGGAGATATGGGTAAAGTCATCAAAGAAATTATTGCTTGCTCTGTATTTTTACATGGCGGTGGAGATATTCGCCTAGGAATTTTGTATACTATACCAGAACAAGATGCAAAGCAAATTGCTGCAAAATTAATGTGCACAGATACTATCGACTCACTTGACGATCTATCCAAATCTGCAATATCTGAAGTAGGAAATATACTGTCAGGTTCATTTTTTAATGCATTATCTGATCATACTGGACTTAAAGTGGAACTTTCAACTCCTGATTTTGCAATGACGTCTATTTCTGCGTTATTGGAACCACATGCATCAGAATTTGTATGTCCTACTAGCGATATGGTTACAGAAGTTGAATTTACTGGCAAATCTAGTGGCGTGCGGTTACACATGTTGATAATCCAAGATTATGATAATGCTAGAAAGTTGATGAACCCTAAAAGGTAAAAGTATGAAAAAATTCAACATTGGTTATTCTTTGAGGATATCAGTAATTCTGCCTACCAGGATGATTTTGGTGAGGTAATTGAGTCTCAAAGATTTAACATTAAACGCTGATGTCGTGGCTGAATTCAATCGAGTCTTTGCAAATTATGGACTCGACCTTGCTCGCTACAAGCCTGCTTTTATAAAAAGAAGACTGGACAGAAGAATGAGAATACTGAATATTTCTGATTATGCCAAATATGCGACCACGCTAGACAATGACCGTAAAGAGTTTGAAGAAATATTTGCGTCATTGTCTATTAACGTAACAAATTTTTTCAGAGATTCTACCGTATTTGATAGGTTTCAATTATCTATACTGCCCAAAATATTGTCAGGCATTGATGGCGAAAATAAAATACGCATATGGAGTGCAGGATGTGCATCAGGCGAAGAACCATACTCTATCGCCATGATGTTCAAACAAGAAATTAGAAAATTACCTAACCTTAAAGTGGAAATTGTTGCAAATGATGTAAATAAATTTGCAATTCAATTTGCAGAACGTGGAAGATATTCTGCAAAAAGTGTTGAGAGTTTGCCATCTAATATAATCTTAAATAATTTTCAGCAAAGAACTGATGAAAACAATCATGTAGAATATGAAATCATGCAGAGCATAAAAGATATGGTGACTTTTAGAGTAGGAGATATTTTATCTGATACGATACAATATTTTGATGCGATATTTTGTAGAAATGTGTTGATATATTATGAAAAAGAGGCACAAGAATTAATTTTCACAAAGTTTTACAAAGGTTTGAAGGATACTGGATATCTGGTTCTAGGAATGGATGAAACCATGTTTGGAAGACGATGCCAAAAATTATTTAATCCATTAATGGCAAGAGAAAGAATCTACCAAAAAGTATTGCAACAAAATAATTGAAAATATTATGTGTTTTTGTCACTGTATGATCGAATCGAACAAGCGTAGCAATATTACAATCTATAGTACAAAATTGTTTAATGGAATCTGTATTTTTGTTTGCTAATGCATTTGCTAAGAATTACACTATACTGATGCCAAAATATGAAAATGTTCTCAAGGTAAACCGCATGGTGACTTGACATGTCTACAACCAGCACAGTCAAAGTCCTAATTGTAGATGATGCATCATTTATGAGAGTTGTACTAAAGGACATACTTGTATCTCACGGACTGGTATCACAAATCTATGAAGCAGGAGATGGAGTAACTGCAG
>DASUKX010000075.1:0-3998 GCA_036278495.1 Nitrosotalea sp. | reverse complement strand
TGATGAAATTGCTGTCTTTGCCTTTTGTGTTGTTGAAAAACCCATGTTGAGAACGACAAAGGCTAAAGCTGCAGCAACGATTACGAATGCTATCATAACTATTGCAGACTCTATACCGATGACTCCTCTACGAGTCTTTCTGCTTCTTACTGCCGAGTTCATTGTTTTTGGGTCGCGATAGGTGGTATTATCCACAAGTCTGTGTAAATTGAACAAACAATCACACACAGTGAAATTAATTCGTGTGATTACATTATGACAATTAACGACTCATGTGTGTTTATTCTGTACATACTCTATCCTATATGATGGAAATAATGCTAAAAAGATGATAAAATGAGTTATTTTGCTTATTCCATACCATCTAATGTTATTCTCTTACACCGTGAATTGTTATGAGTAATACTCTGTTGAAACCTGTGGAAATGGCATCTCTAAAACAAGGTGTCAAAGAAAAAGGTGGAAATTTTACACTTGAAAGAGTTGCAGAATTATCAGAGATTCTTGCAAGTAAGGTAGAGTCTGCAATAAATGAAATTGAAAGACTAAATGGTCAGACACACATGATTGCCATCAATGCTAGAATTGAAGCAAGTAGAGCAGGTATGGCAGGAAAAGCATTTTCTGTTGTAGCTGAACAAATGAATGATCTGTCTGGTAAAATTGGTATAGTAAGTAAAAAGATGAGAAATGAAAGTCGTGGTTCTATTGATGAATTGGGAAATTTAATAAAAACACAAGCGACAAATGTTAGAGGAACACGACTCTCTGATCTTGCATTAACGAACATTGATCTAATTGATAGAAACTTGTATGAACGATCATGTGATGTACGGTGGTGGGCAACTGATGATACAATTATCAATACATTACAAAAAAAGTCAAAAGAAAATTATGATCTTGTATCAAAACGACTAGGTGTCATATTAAATTCTTATACTGTATACTTTGATCTGGTCTTATGTGACCTTGATGGAAATGTAGTGTCAAATGGCAGACCTGAAAATTATAGGTCAGTTGGTATGAATATGAAGACTTCAGAATGGTTTTCAAGTGCAATGAAATCTAGTAGTGGAAAAGAATTTGGTTTTCAAACAGTAAATAAATGCCCACTGGTAAATAATGAATTGAGTATTGTTTTTTCATGTACTGTACGAGAGCATGGTGAACAAAACGGTGCTGTGTTAGGTGTATTGGGGGTCATATTCCGATGGGAGGATTTAGCACAAAAAATTGTAAAAGGTGTTCCAATTACTGATGAAGAAAAAGACAAAACAAGAATCTGTATCGTAGATGAAAATGGACTTCTTCTTGCAGATTCCAAGGATCTATTATTGGAGGATGAAATAGAATTTTTGGGCAAAAATGAACTTTTCAAGGAAAAAAAAGGCTTTGCAATATCTGAGCATGTGAATGAAAAATGTTGCATTGCACATGCTCTCTCTACTGGATATGAGACATATGCTTCTGGATGGCATTCTGTAATTATCCAGAAACTAAAAACCTGATAACTCTAGGTTTATCTTGTTGTTAAAAATGGACCGCCTTGGATGCGATCCACCACCTTTGAAACCAAAATGGTCTAAAATAAAGTCAAAACATGCGTAATTGTTTTAATTCTTTAATGTAGTTTTTCAAGTAATGAGAAATGTTTCAAATGGTTACCCATTTGATAATATCTGGGATGAAATGAAGGTCCAAGACCTAGAACCTCTAAGCAAAGAAGACGGATGTCGTTGGGGTCTATCTCATTTGGGATATGTCCGAGAAGAACTCTTAAAACTGGAGGAACGAGCATTGGCAAGACGTGATGTAGAGTTGCTCCACGATATTGTTTCTTCAAAACTACGGGCTGTGGAGGCAGAAGAAGAACTTAGAAAAAAACTCAAAGACATACAAAAACAAAATTCAGAATCAGAATTTTAAATTATTCTAATACGACAAATATTTCTAAAAATAACCTTAGTTTCTATGTATGATCAATTCAAACACACGTGGACATATTATGACTCTCAGATGATAAATTTACATAAGAATGAACTTTAAATCAATTTTCAAGAAAAGTCTCAAGACAAAAATCATTGCAATGGTCAATGTAGCCTCTGCCATATCAATAGCAACCATATCTATTGCAAGTTATTTAGCTGCGGGTCATACTTCTGGCAGTGATGACACTGCAAGATATGTGATAACTGGTATTATAATGCAAGGTGTAGTTGGTATTTCTGCATATTTTATGGCACGCTCTATCGCAAGACCTATTCTAAAAATGGCATCTATTGCGGAAAAAATTAGTCACGGGGATCTTACGGTAGACCTGACAACATCAAAATCAAATGATGAACTTGGAAAATTAACTAATGAATTTAACAACATGGTTGTTAGTCTGCGTCATTTGGTATCTCAAGTACGAGATGGCTCGTCACTTGTTGCATTAAATTCAGAACAAGTGGTATCTTCAACAGAACAAATGAATTCATCCGTACAGCAAATTTCATCAACGATTGAGCAAATATCTAAAGGCTCTCAAACCCAAGCCCAAGAACTAGAAGAAACAAGCAAGGTAGTAGTCAAGCTTACAGGAGAAATGAAAAAACTGGCATCAAAGGCAGGAACAACTGCAGACTTGACAAAAGAAGTAGGATTGATATCTGCAACCGGCTCAAAATCTGCAGCAGAAGCAGACTTTAGAATGTCAAAGATAATCAGTGTGACAAACGAATCTGCAAAAAAAATTAAAGAATTGGCAGAGCGAAGTGGTGAAATCACTGCTGTTGTAGACGTCATACGAAAAATTGCAGACCAGACTAACTTGCTTGCACTCAATGCCGCAATTGAAGCAGCTCGTGCAGGAGAGGCAGGGAGGGGATTTGCGGTGGTTGCCGATGAAGTCAAAAGACTTGCAGAGGGCTCTGCCAAATCATCTGAAGAAATAGATGGATTGATAAAACAAATACAAGAAGATGCCAAGGCTACCGTACTAAGCATCGAAGGAGGAACAAAAGAAGTGTCCGAAGGCAGAATTGTCATAGACAAGGCATTAAAGGCACTTAATGAAATTGCTTCTAAAGTAACTGAAGTGTCAGTAAACGTACTAGATGTGGCAAATATCACTCAAGTTCAAGTAGGTGCGATAGAACAATTATCAAAGGCTGCTTCTGAAATTGCAGCAGTTTCTGAACAAAATGCCTCTGCAACTGAAGAAGCTTCAGCTGCTACTGAACAACAAACAGCAGGAACTCAAGAAATTGCGGCATCTGTACAAAAGATGGCAGTAATGGCAGATGATCTTACAAAAATCACTGCAGTTTTCAAACTCCCCGGAGTTTCTAATTCTAAAACAAAAAAATCTGATCCCATTCAAGAAGAGGTAATGATATGATGAGTGAAACAATCATTGAAGGAAATCTTCAGGTTGTGGTATTTAGTCTACTTGACTCCAAGTTACATAGAAAAGAAGAATATGGTGTCATGATAGAACAGGTCCGAGAAATACGACCTTTGGAATCTATAACCAAAGTTCCTAATGCAAAAAGCTATGTTCTTGGAGTAATGAATCTGAGAGGCATGATTGTTCCAGTAATCGATATGAAAGAAAAACTTGGTTTTTCAAATGATGGTGTTTCAAGTATCAAAGCACGCGTTCTTGTTGCAGATGTTGGAGGACAACTTACTGGACTTTTAATTGATGAAGTTGATCAAGTAATGCGAATCACATCAAAAGAAGTGGAAACTAGTCTTTCTGGAGGTCTAGAGTCACTAGAATATGTCAAAGGCGTGGCAAAAATCTCAGGACGACTAGTTGTGCTCTTGGACATGGAAAAACTCTTGAAAGACACAACATCTTCCGTACGGGGGACTTGACATGTCTACAACCAGCACAGTCAAAGTCCTAATTGTAGATGATGCATCATTTATGAGAGTTGTACTAAAGGACATACTTGTATCTCACGGACTGGTATCACAAATCTATGAAGCAGGAGATGGAGTAACTGCAG
>DASUKX010000074.1:0-19752 GCA_036278495.1 Nitrosotalea sp. | reverse complement strand
AAGAGAGCCAACACGCTCTTCAGGTGAGATAACAACTGCCTTTCCACCTCTTTCGTAAAATTCTGCCAGTCTTCTACCAAGATAAGCTGGATATCCTTCTTCACCAGGCATTTCTTCAAGTCTACCTGAAATTTCTCGGAGTGCTTCTGCCCATCTTGAAGTACTGTCTGCCATCAATGCAACGCCATATCCCATATCACGATAATATTCACCCATTGTAATACCTGTGTAGATGCTTGCTTCACGTGCAGCTACTGGCATGTTAGAAGTATTAGCAACAAGAATTGTACGCTCCATCAATGGTCTCTTTGATTTTGGATCTTCGAGTTTTGGAAATGTTGAGAGAACTTCAGTCATTTCATTTCCTCTTTCACCACAACCTACATAGACAATGACATTGCTGTCTGCCCATTTTGCAAGTTGTTGTTGAGTTACAGTTTTTCCACTTCCAAATGGACCTGGAATTGCTGCAGTACCGCCTTTTGCAACTGGGAAGAAAGTATCAAGTACTCTTTGTCCAGTAAGCAATGGTTCTTCTGGTGCTAATTTGCGAAGAACTGGTCTTGGAGTTCTTACAGTCCACCAGCTTGAAAGACCAATGTCTGCTTTGGTTCCATTTTGTACAGAAGCTACAATATCATTAACGGTGTACTTACCTTCAGAAATATCAGTTAGTGTACCTTTGACATTATGTGGAACCATTATCTTGTGCATGATAAGTGGAGTTTCCTGAACCTCACCAATTATTTCTCCTGGAGAAACATGATCTCCCTTCTTCTTTATTGGAACAAATTCCCATTTTTTGGTTTGGTCAAGTGCAGGGATGACCTTTCCTCTGCTGATAAAATCGCCACTTTGTTCTCTTAGAACATCTAGTGGTCTTTGAATACCGTCATAAATTGATGTTAGTAAACCTGGTCCAAGCTGCATTGAGAGAGGTCTTTTTGTGTTGATTACCTTTTCACCTGGGCGAAGACCTGTTGTATCCTCATAAACTTGGACTGTTGCCTTAGTTCCTTCGATACGAATTATTTCTCCTACTAATCCCATATCACCAATACGGACTACGTCGAACATTTGTGCACCTTCTAGGCCACTTGCGATCACTACTGGACCTGAAACTCTTGAGATTATTCCTTCAACCATTTATCATCATCAACTCGAGGGTATACTTATTCCTAACACTCTCTTTGCTAGAACAGAAATAGATTCTTCTTGAATGTTACCTTCTAAAGCAGGCATAAATATCACTAGGGGCTCAATGGAGGCTTCGATCCTCTTTCTAAATATGGCAGGAAGACTGGATCTAACGGCGTCGCTTATTATAATAAGACTGTAGTTACCTGACGAAAAGAGATCTTGAATGGTCTTGCTTGCATCATCACCACTTGTGATAAAAGTATCTTCTATTCCTAGAAGATTATATCCTATAGCAAGTTCGCGCTCTCCTACTACTGCTATTTTTCCAGTGGTGTTGGTTTTTTGTTGTGACATGTTTATTCTACCAGTAATAACGAATTGATGTAATCTGTAGAGAGGTTATAGCGTTTACCATATGCAATTCTTTTGATGTTTTCACGCTCATGTTCGGTGTTAATGATAAAGTAGAATATAGTACCAATTGAGAGTGCAATATTTTTCAATTTTTTCACATATTCGGAATTTATGAATTTATCCAAAGCAACTTCAAAGTCAATTAGACTGTTTGATTTCTTGTACTGGGCCAACGCATTGACCAACATGAATCTATTTTCTATTCTGCCAACGATTTCTGTAACATCTTTTGCATTGTAAACATCTAACAATTCATTGATGGTCATCTTTCCACCCTCGATCAGGTGCTTGCTTACGATTTCCTTGTCAAGATTAGATTCTTTGGCCTTGAGAAGGCTGAGAACATTTTTCTTGTCTATCTCAGCTCTTATGAAATCTCGAATCAGTCCCTCATCACCTTGGAAGAACTTGAGTGATTCTAGTAAATTCTGATAGTAGAAAGTTTGAAGTGCAGACATCATAGGACCAAGATCGCCAGTCTTTTGATATGTCTCAAGATGGTGCATCAAAACTGTTCCGTAGTTGTACTTTACCAGTTGATTTACAACACCATCAACTCCTGTCTGGGACAGGATTATTTTCATCTCGTCATGCGTAATGTTTCCAGCAGAGATGCCTGCAGGAACATTTCTACTTGATACAAGAAATGATTCTGTTTCAGAAATTGGTCTTCCCATGCTCTTTGCAGAAAGAATAAGCTCAATATTGTAAATATCCCATTTTGAAAGATACGCCCTAATTGCAGATTTGCCATTAAATGGAGTTGCTTCCAAGGCAGTCTTGTTGATGTATACAAGATGTCTGTTAAGTGCAACCTCCAATAATTCAGATTCCTTGAAAATTGATGCTGCCTTTTCTATTTCTGGTTTGTACCATGTAGAACCAAGTGTTTTTACCATCTCTGCCTCATCTTTTGCCTTCATCAGGTTTTGCATTTCTTCTTTTGATAAAAGATTAAGTGAGATTGCTTGTAGTCTGCCAAATGACGACGCATATTGTGATGTTGGCATTACATTTTCTCCGAGAGGAAGCTCTTGACTTGGTCTTCATTGGTTCTAAGTAATTCTTCAAAGGTAAGGTCCAATTCTCTTGTTCCTTCTTTGTTTTCTGCAATGACTCCACCAAGTGTCTTAATTGACTTGCTTGTGGTTACTCCAAGTTCTTTGAGAATGGATTTATCTTCTTCTCGGCAGTGAACTATAATATTTTGACCAAGTTTCTTTTTTGCATTGCTTACCATAGTTTCAAGAGATTTCTTGTACTGTGGACTTTTTGTGTAACTTTCAATTTCTTGTTGGATTACAGCAAAAGCGGACTGCATGTTGGCATTTATTGCATCAAACATGATCTTCTTTGCCTGTAGTTTTGAGGCCTCGATGATTCTTGCTTGTTCTCGTTCTGACTTGACTTTGGCTTCAGTTGAAAAACGTTCTTGAATCTCTTTTAATGTTTGATTCATTTCGGCTTGGAGTTTAGACTTGGTTTCCTGAAAATCTTTTTCAAGACTCTCAATCTCTTTTTGTTTCCTAGTCTCTATCTCTTGAATGAACGTTTCAATGCTCATTACTGAAAACCACTATAGTATGCCCAGTAGCAATATGATTCCTAACACGAATCCAATGATCCATAGAGTTTCTGGAATCACAAAGAAGAATAGCACCTGACCAAACTTCTCTGGCTTTTCGGCAATAATACCCATACCGGCTGCACCAATACCTTGTTGTGCATTACCAGTACCAATAAGACCACCAGCGATTGCAATTGCTGCTGCAATTGCCAAAAGTGGTTTTGTTAATCCGCTACTAGTAGTAGAAGTTTCTGCTGCAAATGCGGGAGTAGTTGATACAAACGTTGATAGTGCAATTGTCAATCCCGCAACTATAACTAAAAGTGACAATTTTGAACGCTTGTTTAACACCATCATCAAAGGCTCATTTAAGCAGGTTATATTAACTTAATTTTTACAAACTTATTTTCAAATTTTTTAGCATAAACAAATGTGCGATCATCGTACATTATTTTATTATAATTAGATCTTAATTTTGGTTTAGCTCAACTGGAAGATCCAGTTTGTTTCCCCACTCACTCCATGAATTAAGATAGACTCTGACGTTTTTGAATCCAAGCATTTTGAGTGCCAAAAAAGAGTTTGCTGCGCGATATCCTCCTTGACAATATGTTACAATTTCATCATCCTTTGAAAAATTATACATCTTGTCAAGATCTTCAAGAGACTTTATTGTGCCGTCATCATTGACATTTAGTATCCAGTCCATATTGATAGCAGTAGGAATATGTCCACTTCTTGCTGCCCGTATTGTAACTCCATCGTATTCATCCTTACTTCTTGCATCAAGAAGTTTTACCTTGCCTATCTTTTTGTGGATGTATTCATAACCTGCAATTATTTCCTTGTTTACCTTGCCTGAAAATTTGTCCGGTTTGAAGCCATTTGTCTTGGTTTCAGTATCAAGCCCAAGGCTTGACCATTTTTTGAATCCTCCATTTAGCATGAACACATCTTTGTGTGAGAAATACATCAAAAGCCATACTCCTCTTGCAGCACTCATTCCAGATACATCGTCATAGAAAACAACTGTCTTGTCTTTTGTCACACCCAAAAAAGATAGAAGACTTTCCATCTGTTTTTCAAATGCCTTTATTCCATCCTCTGAAGTGTCAGACCAGTGATAATAGAAAAAATCAAGGTTTACTGCGCCTGGAATGTGTCCTTGCAAATAATCTTTGTATGATCTACAATCAACAAGAATGAGATTTGGCTTATGGATTTTCTCCATTAGATCATTGCATGAAATCAACATGTTATGATTCAAGACTTGGGGGTAATGTAAATCCATTTTATCGCATCTTCAATTGTAGTGTATCATTATTGAAATTTTTTCATAAATTGATGCACAACTATTTGAGGAAAAAATAATTTGTTACAATTTTTTCAAGTCACAAATTCTTATATCTTAGGGAAAATATGATAATATCGCAAAATGAATATTTTAGATTATCAAACTATAAAAGAGAATTATTTTACCATACAGGAATCTTTTTGTGAGTAAGAATGACTAAAATAAAAAAGCAAGTTCCAAAGCTGTCAGTTTTTCAGACATTTAAGACAAAAGACAAAGAGTTTACAGGCGAGGCAATGCGCCAGCGTGGAATCATAATCCATCTTGCATCTGAGACTTTGCCCACAAGAAAGACCCGTACTGCAATTGCACACAAGCTTGCAGAACAAAATGGTACGACCTGGCAGAACATCTATTCTGGAATTTTCAGAGACTTGGATGAGATCCTTCTTCCTCTTGAACTAGTCAGAGAAGCTGGAAGATTGCCAATAAAACGTGGACCAAAGGCGCTGCAAGAACAAGGAGTTCCATATTACCAACTGACCGACAGTGGCTTGCTTGTTGCAGCTTCTGTATCAGATACTGGAAAAGAAAGAATCAGAATCATGACTGACTTTTTTGAAAAAGAGTCAAATACTAAAGACAAAGACTTGAAAAAAGCAATTACAACATTGCTTGATGTTGCGCCAAATTTTGTTTTGTTACTATTGAGAAAATACATTGAATCATACAGTGAGGGAACAATTGACAAACTTGTTCCGTTCAATTCAGAGTACATCAAAAAGGCCTTCGATGACGCATTAAACGTTCAAAGGGAGTTGTTAGAGGGATTTTCATCTCTGTCAAATTCAGACAGGGAGCCAATCATGAGCTTTCTTAAGAAAGTAGGCTAGCGTCTCAATAATAATTAAAATCCCTTTCCAAAAGAGCTTGATAATATTGATAATGTCATCTAAAGCCACTTTTTCCAAGTCAAGTCATATTGGTGAATGGTTAGATGGCAGACGAACTAATTGATTACGTAGTACACCTCATAGATGGCAAAAAGGGAGATGCTGGAAGGCTCAGCTATATCCTAGGCGCTCTCCAGGACGGCAAGACACTTTACAATTCTGACAAAAAATATTTGGATTCATTAATTGCTACATACCTTGGCCCCTCAAGGAAAAAAACAGGGGAACAAAAGTCTGTTGAAGAACTAAAGTCAGAGCTTGCAAGAGTCAAGGAGAGACTGGAGAAATTTGAAAAGCGTGGATACAAAAAACCTGTAGGCAGAAAGGCTGGATTTTTCTTTGTGACATTTTTCTTTGGATGGCATGCTGTCATTACCATGCTTGATAAAAAATCTATAATTGACATACATGACATCAATCCATATCTTTTGCCGCTGTATCAGCTGGACAAGATAATTCCTGCACAGTATCTCAATTATGTGTACCAGCTCAATCTTACCATACCAAAAATTGTAGCTCTTGCATGGGGCGCCATGATAGTTACATGGATAATACTTGGCTTTGTCTATCTTGTAAAATTCATCCGCTCAAGATACAATCCTGACAAGCACTAGACTTATTGCAAGAAATCAAAGTCTTTTGAATAGGCCTGGCCTGCAAAAGCTGAATGTGTTGAATAGTATGCAGTTCCATTGAATCTAAACTTGGTATCATGGTTTTGTAATGCAGACCAGACACCTGGATTATTTCCGTCGTTTAAGATCTTTGTGTCTACTGTAATTGTCTCAGAGTTGTGCTGTGTTAATGGGAGATATGAAGAGCTCTCCCAGGTTCCATCGTATCGTTGACCATATTGTCCATGGCCAATTGTTACACCGTTTGCGTAAATGTCGTAGGCTACCATTTCAATTATCAGAGTATTGGTATTTGGATTTGTAAGATTGAACTTTGCTTCTATTGTTGCGTCCCTTTCTCCAACAGAGAGTACTGAAGAGCCGTTGAATTGTATGTCAAGAGGTTTTACCTCAGTCATTACAGATGTAAGTGCAGTAGGAGTATTTGCGTTTGGAGTAAACATGCTCTTGATAATTCCCGAGCTTGGAAGAATTGCAACTACGCCAAGTATTACAACGATGGCTCCAACTGCAGCATAGACAAAAATTTTCTTATCCAAGGATCTTTGTACCATTTGTTCAATTCTTAAATGTTGAGTTGAAAACGCTTATAGTAAAAGTTTGAAAATACAAATTGTGCAATATCACCA
This sequence comes from Nitrosotalea sp., assembly GCA_036278495.1. GTDB lineage: Archaea > Thermoproteota > Nitrososphaeria > Nitrososphaerales > Nitrosopumilaceae > Nitrosotalea. The sequence continues at coordinate 13,120 of DASUKX010000074.1, read as the reverse complement.
GGCAATCAGGATAGGACAAGAGAGATCAAGAAAGTCACAGATGACTCTATTCTCGCATGCAGGATTTGCCATGCTCACACTTACTGTAAAAAAATCTCATGGTGCGTTTGTTCCAGTGGGAGAAAAAGAGCTTGTTGCAGTTGTAGAAAAACCTGGTGAGGGCTGGCTTGTTGTTATAGTTGACGAGGAGGGATATGCAAAATCACAATCAAAAATACTTGAAGAAAATGATGCTAGAGAAATTTTGAATAAAGCAACAACTTCAGGCATTCCTGAATATACTGGACAAGTCAGACTAGTGTAATTTCAGTGCCCTCTGGACTTCCCTTGATTGCTTTTTCAAGTGTCTTTGTGTCTGCTTTTAGTATCCTTGTCTTTAGTTTTGAGCGCTCTATCACTTTTAGTGCAACTATATCCATCAGGTCATAGCCGCCTGCCACTGCATCTTGGTGGACAAGCATTGAGCGCAGTTTTTTTATTGGTATTTTTTTGAACTTGTTTGCATTCTTGTTCTTGTTTGGATCAGAATCATACACTCCGTCAACATCTGTTGCATTGAAAAATGCACTTGCTCTGACTTTTTCTGCAATCAATGCTGCAGTGGCATTTGTGCTCTGTCCTGGATGTAATCCTCCTGTTACCACAATCAGTCCAGTATCTGCAGCATTTGCAACTTCTTTTAGGTTGACTGGTGGATGTGGATACGCTTTTTCCTGTAATGCATAGATCAAAAGTTTTGCATTAAGCCTTGATACCTCGATTCCAAGCTCATCTAGTGTAGATTCGTCTGCACCAGAGGACCTTGCATGAGAAATGTAATGTCTTGCAATTTTTCCTCCACCTGCAATTATGATTGGTTGGCAGACCTTGCTTATTTTTACAAAAAACTCGGCATACTGTTTTAGTGTTTTTGTGTCTTCAAGGCCAAACAGACTTCCTGATAATTTTATTACGATTCTTTTTTTCATTGACTGTTTTCACCAAGGATGACGTTTGCTGCAATTTCAACCTTTTTTCTAAATTGCTTTCTTGTATAGACCCTGAGTATATCCATAAAGCCTGAAATCGCAGAAACAAGAGGAATTTCAGATATTGGCAACTCGTATGACTCTTTTGGCCCTTCTCCTTTTTTTGTTGTAAGGATTATGGACTGGGATTCTTTTTTTGATGGGGCAAGAGGAATTGAAGGTGTCTTTGATATGTCCATGAATACCTCGCACTTGTCTACCTTTGATCTTTTTGCGATCTCATCTTGGAGTTCTGCGACGTTTACTTTGCCCATTCTTGGTCGAGTAAAGACCTTTTCGTAGACACATTTTAGCAGTCTTCGTTCTTGGTATTCTACTGCAAGCTGTCTTGCTCTTCGGAGTTCCTCGTTTTTGGGTTCTAGTGATACAAGTTTTGATATTACAAATTCGTCTGTCATCTGGGCATACTGGACCAAATCATCTGTAGTGAGTCCAAGTTCATTGTCTGCAAGCAGCATTGATTGTATCAGCATAACTTCTGCAGAGCGTACTGTCTTGTGAAAGTATACTGCCTTGAACATTTGGTACCGTGAGATCATCATTGATTCAAAAGAGAGTAGAGCAGACTTGTCAAGTGAGAGTTTTTTCTCATAGACATCAAGTGAGTGGATTATTCTCATAAAATCCACCTTGGCGTGCTCTGCGCCTGTGAAATAGCCGTCACGCAAAAGATAGTCCATCATGTCTGCGCTCAGTCCGCCAGAGATGATTTCATTCATGAATTGGTACTTGGAATTTCCAAAGGATAGTTTACCAAGAAATATCTTGTCAAATCCTGATTTTTTTATGATATCTCCAATCTCAGATTCCAGAATGAGTCTTTTTCCAATGTCCTCATGAGAATTTTTTTTCTTTTTTTGCAGGACCTCTTCGAAGAGATGCGAGAATGGCCCGTGTCCAATGTCATGTAACAGTGCGGCCATTCGTATATTTTCAGAATCGTTTGCATCAAGATACCCTTTGTCTTTGAGTACGTTTGCGGCCTGTCCTGCAATGTGCATTGTTCCAAGGGAATGCTCAAACCTGGAATGTTGTGCGCCAGGATATACAAGATGTGCACCTGCAAGCTGGCGTATTCTTCTTAATCTCTGAAATACGGGCGAGTCTACAAGTTCTAGCTCATGCGGATATACAGTTATGAAATCATGAATCGGGTCTACAATCTGGAGATAATTTTTTGCCATGCTTTCACTTGATGTGTTTTGATACGATATCCCTTACTTGGCTGTGAACTTGATTTTTTTGCTGCGATGCGTTTACTGTATACCAATGATATTTTTTTCCAAGTTTTCTGTATGTGTTTGCAATCTTGAGTGCAAATGTCTTGTCTTTTTCAAACCTGTCCCGTCTCTGTTTTTTTCTTGAAAAAGAGTCTGATACCTTGACATCAAGCAGTATGACCATATCTTCTTTTGGCAATCCTCGGTCTAAGTTTTCAAGCCATTTCAAGTCAAGGCCATTTACTGTACCATATACAAGATTTGATTGGTAGTAACGGTTCATTATTACAACATGGTTTTTTCCAAGTGCGTTTTTGATGTCCTGCGATCTTTCCCATCTGTTTGCCGCAAGAAGACAGTGTATGACCTGTGGTGCAAACTTGCGCTTGCCCCCAAGAAAGTTCTTGATTTCTTTTCCGACAGGAGTGGAATAATCTGGAAAACTAAAGATTGTGGATTTTTTGTTTTTGGTTTTTAGAAAATCAGACAATAATTGTGACTGGGTTTTTTTTCCTGCCTGGTCAAAGCCCTCTATTACAATAATCATAAAGTCCTATTAAATCGGGCAGTAGATAAATTGTCAATCTAACTACCCAGATGTGAGCAGAGCTAATCTAACTAAGGTTTAATAATCAAAAAAATGATAAATGATACTATCATGGGCATAGGTCGTTACATGGTAAAAGAAGTAATGAGAGAGATAGGCAACAAGTCACGCGAATTCTATGAGTTCATCTTGCCTCCAGTAGATATGATACTGCAAAATGACAGCCTAGTTGTATCAATAGACATGCCAGGATTTGATAAAAAAGAGATCAAACTAAGACTAAACGGTAACATACTTTCAATTAATGCAACAAGAGAAGATGATGTTGAAGGGACTGTCATCTGGAGACAGAGACCGCGCATAATTGACAAAAAGGTAAGACTGCCAATTGAAGTAAAAGATGACGAAAATCCTGCAGCATCTGCAAAATATCGTGATGGTGTACTTACACTAACAATACCTGCAAAGACTGGAACAAATATTGCAATAGAATAAGTTCTGATATACTAAAACCAAATAATTTTGTTAGATTATTCTAGTCGTTGTTTTTGTTTCCTTGTTGGTTTTGTTTGCCGTGATTACCTTTGCCTGGTTTTTCTGGATGTACCTTGAGATGTTTTGTATTGTTTTGTAAATCAGGCAATTTCACCTTAAGATGTGCTGTTACATTTTCTTGATTGACTTTATTCGAGTCTTCTTTTTCGTCATCAGAATGCTTTGTTTTATTTTCAGGGTGGTGTTGTTTTTCCTTATCAGGGTGTTTTGCATCCTTATCTTCTTCTACTTGTAATTTGAATTCAGCCTTGAGTTGTTTCAATTCTGTGTTTAGCTGTTTTCTCAAATCGGCATACTTTGCTCTAGATTCTTTAATCTTTATTTTACAATCTTGCTCAATCTGAGTTTTGTTTCCTGGAGATGCGTTCTTGGTTTGAATATGACAATCTTGAATTATAGATTTAGTTTCTTGTCTTTGTTGTTTTGATATCTGGTTGCGTTGGTGCTCTAGATCTGATATTAGTTTACCCAGATTGGAAGAAGTCTGGTTTGTTCCATTGATAGAAATGGTAAAACTTGTAATTCCAGAGACTTGATTTGAAAATGTACCAAGACCTATACTATTCCAGGCAGCAACTCGGTATGTTTGCTGGTGAGAAGGCAAGAGGTTTGTATCAGAATAGCTAGTTTTGTTTGAATTTGTATTAACTAGAATAGTTGTGCCATTTCTCTGTATGAGATAGCCAGTAATTGCGGCTCCTCCGTTATCAGATGGAGCGGCCCAGGTAAGATTCAGTGATGTATCAGATACTGTTGATACACGTAGTCCAGTAGGAGAATTTGGAGTGTGTGTTGTAACAGGTGCGGGTTGAGTTGTTGCAGTTACATTATTTGCAATCATACTGCCTACGCCTATTGTGTTGATTGCCTGGATGTTGTATCTGTAACATGTATTTGCACCAAGTCCGATATCAGAATAATTTGTGCTTGAATTTGTAGTCAATATTGTACCAAATGTTCCAGTACAGGAATTATCTCGTAGGATCTTGTATCCTGTGATGGCAGTTCCGCCATTACTGATTGGTGCAGTCCAGATTAGATTGATTTGTGATGAAGAAATTACTGTGGCGGATAGATTTCTTGGTGCAGTTGGAACTGCAAGTGTTGTTGCGGCAGCCTCATTTGATGGGCTGCTTGTTCCAGCAGAATTTATCGCAGAGACACGATAAGTGTAAGTTGTATTGGATACTAGTCCGGTATGAAGAAATGTTGTAAGATTACCTATAGTGCCCAAATCAAGATACGAGCCGGTACCTGCCTTGTATTCTAGCTGGTACCCTGTAACTCCTGTTGCATTAACTGGAGTATCCCAGACTAGAAAGATTTGCGTATTGGACACTGGGGATGCTGCAAGATTTCTTGGAGCAAGTGGAACGAGTTCAAGTGCAAAAGCAGACAAGATTCCACCCTGTGCAACTAACGCACTAGAAAGCAAAACCAAAACAAGGGACAGTCCTAATATTTTCACTGTACAGGTTTTTGCATTTTTTCAGATATAACCATCAGGCAGCAATCATCAGTATGGTTCCATCGCAAGCTTTTAGTACAAAAATGCAAACCTGCTTGCAGTTTAATGATCTCTCAGGAATACGGAGAGGGCCATGATTACAGTAGAGCCAATCATTCCAATCTCTCCTATTGTATGATTCTGAGAGTATAATATTGTAGAACCAACAAAGACTGCAGCTGCAAGAATTGTTCCGGAAAGCAGAATTGTCCTTGATTTTGGTTTGTTTTGTTGCATGTTTTTATTTTGTTCTATAAACTGTCTTATCTCTGGGACAAGAGCAATTGCAGAATCAACAGATTTTACAAATCTTCCAAATGATATTTTGAGCTCTTCAACATATGCATCGCGTACAATATTTTCCTCTTGCATTATATTTTGTAAAACATTGATGAATCTGAAATTTACTTTATGTGTAAGATACACGCCTTCAAGTATTGATGCCATTCGCATGTACAGTGCAAGATGTTTTGGCAACTTGAATGGAAACTTGCTCATTGTCTTGTTTGCAAGTTCCATCAGTGCCTTTACTTCCATCCTATCTACCTTTGTTCCATGAAAGGCCTGGATTGAAAGTGCCAATCCTTTTTCTATTATTGTTCTGTCATATCCTGGCATGAGCATCCCAAGATCGTCCATTGCAGATACGGTTCTTGTTGGGTCTCGCTCGATAAGAGAAAGATAGAGTCGGATTAGTTTCAATCTAGTCTTGTGGTCTAGTCGTCCGACCATTCCAAAATCATACAGTATCAGGGAGCCGTCATTTGCTACTGCAATGTTTCCTGGATGCGGGTCTGCATGAAACAAGTCATGTCGTAGTAACATTGTAAAAAATATTCGGTGTGCACGTACTACAATCTGCTCTCTGTCAATTCCTGCCTCATCAAGTGCCTTGACATTTGTTATTTTTATTCCTGGGAGGTATTCCATGGTGAGTATGTTTTTGCTTGAATGGTCGTCTATTACAGATGGAATTATCAGCTTTGGGTAGCTTTGCATATTTTTCTTGATTGTCTTTAGGTTCTGAGATTCTATGCGATAGTCCATCTCTTCGTGGATTGTTTCAATAAACTGTGCAAGCATGGCCTCTGCAGAATATCTAAGATTCGGGTCAACAAACTTCATTGCAAACGGAATGATTCTTTTTAGAACGTGGATATCTTCTTCGACAATTTTTTCAATTCCTGGCCTTTTTACTTTGATGATGACATCTTTTCCTTTCAATTTTGCCTTGTAGACCTGCCCAAGTGATGCACCAGATACTACATTAGTATCAACAAAATCAAAACTTTTTTCCATTGGACCAAGATCATTTTCTAGAATTGGTTTTACTTTGTCAAATGACTCTGCAGGAACTTCATCTTGGAGCTTGGCCAATTCCTCAAGATATGGCTGTGGTAAGATATCTGCCCTTGATGAGAGCCATTGGCCAAGTTTTATGTATACAGGCCCAAGTGAGAGAAATGTTCGTAGTGCTTTTTGTGCATTTTTTTGGTACCTTTTGAGGTCAACATTTTTTCCTTGCTTTTTGACCCACTCTCTTCGGTCCTTTCGTAGTGCGATAACAAGCGGTACAAGTTTGATGAAGGTTTGAATTGTTCTTGCTTTAGAAATTTTCTTTCCCTCCCTAGAACTCTTTTAGTTTTTTTGTGATGGAATATCCTGCATAGCCTGCAATTACAGATGCTGCAAGACCTGCAAATATTGATGCGCCCTTTGCAAAAGGCATACCCTTGAAAACATTTGATGAAACTTTGGCAGCAGCAAGTCCGCTTGCAATTCCAACTAGAATCTCTGGAGCATCTTTTACAAGATGGCCCCAAGGATCTTTTCTTGGATCAACTTCATCCATGTGGACCAGATACTTGTCGTCATACTCTCTAATGTGTAAATTACCATAACGATACTGTTTTTTTGCGCCATTTTTTTGACCCAGTATTGTCTCCTCTGCCCCATCAAGCATGAAATGGCGAACTTGTTTTGGGATCTCAATTTCATCCCATATCATGTCTTCAAAAAATGCCTTTGCTGTAAATATACCCTTAGCTTGATTCTTCTTCGATTTTCTTTTCAAGTACGATAGGTTTTTTCTTTCGTACCTTGAATACGATTCCGCCTATTCCTGCAGCAATTGCTACCAGAATGATAATTTGTAATTGGTTAAAGTTTGAACCGTTCCCTGACTGGACCTGCGGTGCTCCAAAGGATACGGTATCAATTTCAGTTATGGTATGCTGTTGCAGCAAGGTATCCTTCCAGGTAAGTGTTACTTGGATTTTTTGATCACCTGTTGGTGCTCCATCAGAGTTTACTGGAATGTTAAATGGCACTGGCGCGTCAATGTCAATGTCTCCGATATACTGGCTTGATTTTTTTATGATGGCATTATCAAGCGGCATTACGGTAACCTGACCAAAGACTGCCTTTACATTTCCTTGGTTGAGAACATCTCCAATTATCATCTTCTTGCCTGCGATATCGGTAACACCAATGTCATGTAATGAAATATCAATTACTCCACGGATATAGGTTGCAAAGTTTTGTTTTTCTATTACAGTTGCACCGTCTTTTGTATACTGGATGTCAACTTCATAGTTTACTGCCTGGCCCTCTATGCTCTTGTCTGCAAATACTGGAATTATTAGATCGGTCTTTTCAAGTGGGTTTATTTCTTTTATGAACCACTTGTTGTCCTGGAGAATCTTTAGGTTGCTAGAGTTTGGTGTAATTGAGATTGAAATGTCTGATATCTTAGACGGGGATAGGTTTTCAATTCCTAGCGTAAGGTTTTGCATAACTGCAGTCAAAAGATATGACGGAGATGACAATCGTATCAGCGATACAGAACTTGTTGGTCCAACGATAAAGTCTACAGTTCGAGTTGTTGTAACTTGGTTTCCTTGTCCGTCAAAATATGTTACAGTAAATGGTGCGTGTATTGTTTGTCCTGCTACATTTTGCGGAATAAATGTATGAATCAGAAATGTGTTTGATGAGCCAGGCTGGACTGTACCTACCTTCCAGTGGTTTTGGTCAAGCACTATACCCTGAAGATTGTTTGTGTCAGTTGTGGTACTTGTACTTTGGTCTCGTTGTATCACTACATCGACATCGTTTAGCGGTGCAGTTCCTGCATCGGATAGGTCTATAGTAATGTCATTATTTGATGCTGGGTTCAAAAATGGGTTTTCTGCCTTGAGGTTTACCACACTTTTTCCTGTGACCTTGAAATTAAAGTCCAAAAATGCTGTGCGTTCACCGTTTTCTCGCACTCGTGAATATGTAACTTTGATTGTTCCGGAATAATCGTGAATATTGATTGTTTTATCCATGTTTACAAAGAATGTGAGTGTAAAGGACTGACCTGCAGTTGCTGTCTGGGTGTTGTCAGCTTCTATGAGTCCATTTCCTGATGTGACCCCTGAAAATCCTGTTGGCAAGCTGAGCAGTCCGCTTATACCTGAAATGTCCTCTGTTCCTACATTTGACAATACTATTGTAAGTGGAACATTCTTGTCGCCTGGCTCTGCCTCTATCTTTTGTCCTGCAGGGCCAAAGTATGCGTCAAGTAATTTTACATCGTTGAATCCATGCTCAAATGGAGATACTGGTGGTGTTAGTATTTCGCCTGTTGTTGCATAGCTTGGCAATATGATCTGTCCTGCAAGCAACAGTACCAGTACTGCCATACCCTTGTAGATCAAGTTAGATTTGCCTCCATCTCTTCTTTGAGAATTCTTCCGTCTTTTATTGTTACTACTTTGTCCACTTCGCCAAATTGGTGCCTGTCGTGTGTAACTATGATAAAAGTCTGGTAGAGTTTTCTGTTAAGTGATTTTAGTAGTTGTACCGTGGTCTCTGCAGATACTGAATCCAGGTTTCCTGTAGGCTCGTCTGCAAGCACAACAGCTGGTTTTGCAATCAGTGCCCTTGTGATTGCAACTCTTTGGGCCTGTCCACCAGATATTTGGTTTCCAAATTTGTTCAACTGGCTTTCTAGTCCCACTGTCTTGAGCAATGTCTTTGCCTCGTCTGAAGAGTTGTGTACTGTACCCTGGATCTTTCTGGGTAAGGTAACATTTTCTAAAACGGTAAGATCGGACAAGAGGTTTGAGAACTGGAAGATAAATCCTAGTTTCGTATTTCTAAAAGTCGAAAGTTGGTTGTCGTTTAATTCGGATGTGTCTATTCCATCAATTATCACCTTTCCTCGGGTTGGCCTGTCAAGCAGTCCGATCATGTTAAGCAGTGTGGACTTGCCAGAGCCTGAGCTGCCTACAATTAACATAAACTCTCCACGCTTGACACTAAAAGACAAGTTTCGTAGTGCATAGACTTCGGTGTCTCCCTGGCCATACACTTTATCGACATTTTTTACCTCTAAAACGTAGTCAGCCAACTCTCATTGCCTCCACTGGCTCTAGCCTTGTAGCCTTGTATGCGGGATAGATTGATGCGACAACTGCAAGAACAAATGCCATAATATCTGTCTGGATTATTCCTGTCCAGTTGTATTTTACCTCAAGTGGCAAGCTTCCCTGAAATGTCATGTGGGTCTCTTTTGCATATGCGGTATAGGTTACCCCCATTACGGTTCCAAGGCCTGCACCTATTGCGCCAATTACCATTCCTTGAAATATGAAAACCAGTAACACGTCTCTTCTTTTTGCGCCAATTGCCCTCATTACACCAATGTCTCTTGTCTTGCTTGTTACTTGCATCATTTGTATGGTAACCACTGCAAACGCAGATGACATCATTCCAAAGTATCCAACTAGATTAATCAGCGCAATTCCGGAACGGAAACCGCTAAGTGTTTGCTCTGCAGACTCTTCAATTGTTTGTGCTTTGAACTTGTCTGCATTTGATGGAAATGCTGCAAGAAATAGATCCTTTACATCGGTATCCTTTGTTGGGTCGTTTAGTTTTACAAGAATTGATTGAGTTTCGTGTGGTCGGTTTAAAATTTCGCGTAATGTATCTATATTCATTATAACACTATTGTCTAGTCCGACTGAACCTGCAGTTGCAGTGATTCCAACTATGGTCAATCTCTTCAAAACGTCTTGGCCGAATTGATCCTTGAATTTCAATTTGATGGTATCTCCGACTTGGGGATAGCCAAGATCTCTGTCTACAATTGCTCCAACCACAACTGAATCTCGATACGTGACATATTGTCCTCCTGCAGCAACTGTTTGGTACATTGTGGAAGCTTCCCTGTCAAGAACTGGATCAACTCCAATGACAGGAACAGAATAATCGTGAATTAATTGTCCATTAATTGTTGCATTAATCGATGCTGCAGAATCAATTCTTGGTGCTGCTGCCTGGACATATGGAATTCTTTCAAGCCAGTTTACAAGGACAAAATCAGATTTTGTGATAAAGTTCTCTTCTCTTGTTATGTAAACATGGCCAAACCTGTAATTGATTTGGTCTCGGACGATTGCATCATAGAGGCCCTGGAATATTACGGAATTTACCTGTACCACAAGTATGGCAATAGCTACTGCCAGGCTTGCTGCAATGAGACTGCCCTTTCTTCTTGTGATGAATCTAATGCCAATCTGTGCGCGATAATCCAATGACGATCATGAATTAGTCTGATATTTAATGTTTTAGTGGTATGTAGTTATCATATTAGACAATATTATATAATACATGTTCATTTTGATATAATTGATAGGGTGATACTATACCAAATGGACAAATTAGATATTCAGATCCTCTCACATTTGCTCAACAACTGCAGAAAACCAGACAGGCAGATAGGCCAGGAGATTGGCATTTCAGGTGTTGCGGTGAAATCAAGAATTCAAAAAATGATTGAAAATAAAATCATTGAAGAGTTTGCACTTAAGATTGAACCGCCAGTACTTGGGTACAGCGTCTTGTATTTTGTAGTTACTGGAAAAGAGATTGAAGATACAATACAAAAAATAAGATTGGTAGGAGAGCCGTTTTTTGTTGTGCCATGTGTCGGAGGAATCACTGTATGCTGTATAGTGGTACGGGAAGATCCTGCAAAAAAGATGGACCTGGCAAAGAACTTGCTTCAAGGAGTTAGGGTGCTTAGCATATTTGAGGCAAAAAATCCTGAGATAAGATCTGACTTGACAAAGACAGACATTGAAATTATTGAAATTTTATTAAAAGATCCGCGGCTAAAAATTGAAGAGATTGCAAAAGAGTCTGGCTTTTCTACAAAGACTGTGGCTCGCTCACTTGAGAAATTGCAAAATGATGAAGCAATCCAGTTTACTGCAATATACAATCCAAAAAACATGAAAGGGTACATTCCGTTTGCAATTTTGGTTGGCGTGACAGATGTCAAAAAAACACTTTCAAAACTTTCAAAAGTGTTTTCTGATTCATTTTTGCAAAATCCATTTGTGCACATGAACCAGATTGTTCTTTTCATGTATACAGACAACATCTACAAGATGGATGACCTATCCGGTAAAGTGCAGGAAATTGAAGGAATACATTCTGTGGATTTATTCATGCCAAAAAAAATTACATTCTTGAATACATGGGTAAAAGATGCAATCATACGGGCCAAGAAATCAAAGAGGCTCCACCTCATGTCTGAGATACATTCATAAAATAATTTTGATGATATATGCAAATGAGAAAAAATGTCTTCAAGGGACGAGTTCTCTCACTTAGTCTTTACACTTTATCTGTAAACAAACGTAAAGTTACGCGCGAAGTAATAGAGCACCCAGGTGCTGCTGCTATACTTGCAATTGAGGATGGTAAAATCATTCTAGTTAGACAACACAGGTTTCCGCATGGATATGTGCTTGAAATTCCTGCTGGAACGCTAGAAAGGGGTGAAAAGCCACTGAAATGCGCTCACAGGGAACTTCGCGAAGAGACTGGATATACGGCAAAAAAGATGACACCGCTCATCAAGTACTATCCTTCAATTGGATACAATACGGAAATCATTCATTGCTATTTAGCATCTGGAATAAAAAAAGCAGGAGACTTGCAGCTTGACCAGGATGAGATTATGTCGGTTGTAAAAATTGATTTTAAAAAAGTGCTCAAGATGATTGTATCCGGAAAAATTACAGATTCTAAAACAATTTGTGCTGTCTTGACTTATGCTGTAAACAAAAAATATCACGTATAGACTGGTTTTACCAAATCAGCAACATCTGCCCAGCATCTTGAAAGTTTTTCAAACGTAAATACCAAGTTTAGCAATTGTATAGAACCTTGCTTTTTTGGATCAAGTGACGAGCCAACATGTGATATTTTTTTTTGAAAGTTTCGATGTAGCGTGATTGCCTCAATTGCAAGCTTTCTGTTGTTTTCAATAAATGAGGTGATTGCCTTTTCATGTACGTTTTCAATCTCTTGTGCTGTATCGTATAGTTTTTTTGTATCAGACTTTGATATTGGCAATTCAGATATTGAATGTGCAAGATCTATTATCGTATCCCCTGCAGTCTCTAGCAAGTTTGCTGCAACCCTGTAATCTAGTATGTCAATATTTCCCAAGTTTAGTGCAGTTGCAAGTTTCTTGTCAACCATTGCGCTTCGGATTAATCTTACCAGCAAGAAATATTGTCTGTCAATTTCATCGTCTCTGCTTGGCATTGTTTGTAATACGGACCTGTCATCTGTTGTAAGACATGATATTGTATCACGAAACATTCCAAGAACAATTGAGCTCATTCTTTTTAGTATCTTATCAGGGCTGAGCGTGGTTGCATCAAGCAAAAACTGGACGTTGACATTTGATGCATCTTCTTCAACAATTTCCATGCCGACCAGTCTTCGCATCAGTCCACGAATTTTTTCTCGGTCTTCAACGGATATGGTTGATTTGCCTTTTATTTTGATGATATCATACCCAAGTAGATATGCACCTGTTACATAGGCGCTAATGTTTTCTTGTTTTGAAACTGGATATGGTATCACGACCTCATTTGGCGGCCTGCTTCCGCCAGTTGGGGTGATAGAAATACTGTTAGAGCCTGTCTCGATTTCAACCTCGTCACTTTTTTCTAGCTTGTTTGCCTGGACCCACTCTATTGGTAAAGAAACCAGGATGCTACTTCCTATTCTTTGCAGGCGTCGAATGAATTTAGTCAATTTATACTAATTTATATAATTTAATGATCATTTTTATATTTTCTCACAAATTTAAGCTAGTTATGCAGGCAGTAGCCTTTGCGCCAGGCCACATAACTGGATTCTTCAAGGCAGAAGTGGAGCCAAAAGAGCCAGAGCAAAAGGGGTCAAT
>DASUKX010000073.1:0-3015 GCA_036278495.1 Nitrosotalea sp. | reverse complement strand
CTGAAACAAAATGTGTTTGCTTGGTAGGATAATCTGGTGCATAAATTGTGTAATTTCCAGCAGGAAGCGATATTGAATAATTTCCTCGGGCGTCAGAAAAAGTTTTTCCTATAATTGTGATACCATCGGATGAATAGATATCTACTTCATAGTTTGCTTTTGGTCCTACCAGACTAGGAGGGCCTCCAGCTAAAACCACATTGCCAGAAAGTGTTCCATTCATTTCCTGATTAGATGTATCCTCGATTAATTTCCTATCAAATATTCCCCATCCGCGTTCATAAAGTATCTTTGCAGTTTCAGGCTTGACACAAGCTGGTGAACCATCTTCTGCTTTGATGACCGGTGTAAGACCATCAACACATATCACATTCTTTGCTGCAATTCCTGACTTGAACTGCTTCAGTGGGGAGAGCACAGTGTTGTTTTGTCCATGAAGGGCAGAAGGATTTGTTGTGGAGGACATTAAAGGCCCATGATATTCTGCCTGAGATGATGTTACATTTAGTATCTTGGCAAGTGCAGGATCCTCCAAGACTTCCACGACTTTAACAGCCTTGCCTGGTTCAACTGGACCTTGGTATAGTTCAAAAGCAAACCCATGTGCCGTTAATCCTATGCCCCCTTGAAATAAAGGACCTGATTCTTCAAAATCACTGCTAAATGTGTAATTGTATCCCCTGACTAGTGATTGAAATTGAGGAGAACTAGTAGCAAGTTTGATTGCCATAGCAAGTGCTGTAGAGTTTTGGTTAAGCGGAATTTCTTTTCTCTGAGGCATGGTACTTTGTATACTAGTGTTGTTGTCAAGTTGTGATGTACTGAAAACATCTACGCGATTATTACCAAGGTCTGTCACGTAAATATTGCCTGATTTGTTAATTGCTATTCCCACTGGAACACCAGATATGTCAAGTGATGACATGGGAGTGCCTGCAGAGTTGAACTTTACTATGCGGCCATTACCTGTGTCTGCCACATAGATGTTACCGATGGTATCAACTGCGACATCCTGTGGTGACATTGCTTGCTGTCTTGAGAGAGTAGAGTTGATTGATAATAAAATTGAGCCAGTAGAGTTGAACTTTAATATTCTATTGTAAAATACATCTGCGACGTAGACATTGTTAGATCTGTCTATCGCAATACCTATTGCATTAAGGCAACACTGGGGTGTATCATTTGCAAAAAATTGGGATATGAAAATGCCTTTTGAATTAAATTTTTGTATGACATTACTGTCTGTAACGTAAATGTTACCGATGCTATCAATTGCAATGCGTTCTGGATTGCCCAACTGACCTGGAGCGGAACCGGCTGAACCAAATGATGACAGTAGTGTTCCCGCCGGACTGAATTTTTCTACACTACTACTGTTCCGGTCTACGACATAGATGTTGCCAGAGCTGTCAAATGCAATGCCCTCTGGAATACTAGATGTAGCCAGTGATGAAAGATATGTTCCTGAAGAATCAAACTTTTCTACTCGATTGTTTCTATTGTCTGCAACGTAAATATTTCCAGAGATGTCAACTGCAATACCCCTTGGAAGGTGAAGCTGTCCTGGACCTGCGCCAAGCGAGCCAAACGTTAGTTGCGGAATTACGGCATTAGCACTGTGAACCTCAAGTGGAATTATTGAGAAAAGAAACAAGGTAATCATGACAAATGCCAAAAAATATGAATTCTTGTTCAAGTTGAAAATTTGACTCTTGGGATTAAAAAGTATTGGGTAGAAATGCTTGCATTTTGTATATGAGTCTAAAAAAATATGCAGAATTTTCATTTCACTACAAATTCTTTGTTAATTTCGTTATTTAGAAATGAAATATGTATTGTATACTTGGATGCATCCTTGATTGTAACTGAGTATGTATCGTTCTTACTTGGATATACAACATTGAAGAAAGTCGGACCTTCTATGGGACACATGAGAGGAGGAACTTTTTTCTCAAACACTACAACTGATGGTTGATCGGATTTGTAAATTGTAATTGCAGGCACATCACAAGGAATTCCGTAACCAATAGCTTTGATTTGGAATTGCACTATTTGGTTTGTCGTATAAGTTTCATTGATTCCCATCAGTTCTAGATTTGTATAAGATATTGGAAATGCAGATTGCATGTGTGGCAATAATGTGTATATTCCTATACCCGTGGCTAATACAATAACAAGAATCAAGATAATATGCAAAGTTTTCATTTCTCACTCTTCCTATGTTTCTTACCCGTATTTTTATCAAAGTATTGAAATTTGCAAAGTGGATTAGTACAGTGATGAATTCCAGTTCCAGGATCAAATTCTACTAGTGTATAATTACAGTCTGGGCAAGTCAGAGTCAATAAAGACTGTACCGGATAGAGGTTTAAAAAAAGTGTGATCTTCAGTATTCTTCGTATAAGAATTCATGAGTAAGATTAATCTACAATAGATCTTACGCAAAAATCATGTCAGTATTTAGTCGTAGAGAAACAGTACAAATAATAGAATCAGAAAGAGATTCTGATAAAATTTACATTATCAAAGACATGAAAAAGATTAGAAAAGGAGGAGTTTTGTATTTGTTAAAATCCCTTGAAGATGAGCCTGTTCTGCGCCTGTATTTTGAAAGCCATGAATCTCTGTTAGAGAGAATTTATTTATAATTTTCATATCACTCTGGTCCAAATTGTGGTCCAATACAGGTCAGCCCAATTTTGATTGCTCCAGTATTTGGAATAGAAATTGAGGTAATTCTACCACGAATTGTGGTATCTTTTGTTATTATTTTTCCATCATAAGATACAACCGTAGCAGATTTTGAGTCAATTTTTGGATATCCATCAAAAATCTGTGACTTGTGAACATACGAGTCAATTGGACCTATCCTGACAAGTATCCCAAAATCGTTTATTGCAACTACCTGCCCGCGTATTATCTCCAGTAGTTTTGGTTCAAACATCAATGCATCAAATGTTATAGTATAGCTTTGTGATACGTCTTGAAGACTAGTTCCAGATGACTGGACATTTC
>DASUKX010000072.1:0-18736 GCA_036278495.1 Nitrosotalea sp. | reverse complement strand
TATAACTTGTTTTATAGCAATCATTCAACACGCAAGTATTTTTCCAAGTTGATGTAATAATTATTTCAAAATCTTTAATCAATATAATCTCAAAGTTATTTCATCTTTTCTTTTATAAAGTCAATTGACTTGATTGGAGTTGGATCAATTTTTTTTATTACTGCATTAAATATAGTGGAATAATCCAAAAAATAAATCAGAGTGATAATTTTTGACAATATATTTCCAGATACAGAATACACTTCCCTATAGTCAATTTCATGAATATCAAAATATTCTTTGATTACCTTCCATAGATTTTTTGTTTTGGTGTAATCGTCTCTTCCTTGCAACAATATAGGTTGTACATTAGAAGACTTTTCCCATGAGACAATTCCGTTATGGCATGCCTCCAAGATGTCTTCAGCTATGGCATGTGTCTTTGTATTTTCCTGTAGTGAATTTTTGAATCGTATTGCAGCAGACTGTAAACCCACCGGATAGTATATCATTGGAATTTTATCTATCCATTTTGCCAATTCTACAGACGAATTATCAACAAGATTCGAAGATGATATTTTCTTGCGAGTTTTTTCTAGAGTTGCAATTGATTCTACAATATCACTTTTTTGCATAGGGATTAGGTCCCCCAATACATTCAAAATCGAATACAAGTATACTGGAAATGACGCTCTTGGGGAATTAAAAATTGGAATTTTTCTGAATTCAATTTGGTTTTTTGTACAATGTTTTTCCATTTTACCCCCAGAGGAAAATGCAATGAGTTTACATCTTGCCTTGTATGCATTATCTAAAACAGTAAGTGTCTCTAGCGTATTTCCAGATGCACTTGTTGCCACAACAACAGTATTGGAATCTGCAGTTTTTGGAAGATGGTATCCCTTTACAATAGAGATATGGATGTTAGTCTTTGATAGAATAGATGAAAGCGTATCCCCAATGGCACCAGAGCCTCCCATTCCTGTGAATACTATATGATCAATATTTTTGAAATCTATTGTATCCAGATTCATCTCAAAGAATTGTTTGGCAAGTTCAGGCCACTTGTCATATATTTTGTACATTCCTTGAGGATCGTATTTGTCCAGAGTAGAAATGCTAAGCAATTCATGATTGTAGGAAATAATGCGTTATATTGATTTATTGTTGGTGTTAAATTTGAGAGATAACTGGATGTTTGCAAAACATATCACAGCGGGACAATTTTCCTTCATAACAAAGGCATCAATTATTTTTTGTATATCATCAGCTTGCTTTTCTGGTATGGGTATTTTATTGGCAGAAAAGGGACCACAACCAAACCCCTTGATGGCACTGAGCATACAAGAAGTTACAGGACATTTAGCATGGGGACTAGTAGCTGGGGCAGTAACACTCAGTCTAAGATATACCATTTTAAACGGATTATTTGCCATTTTAATTGACTCGGATCACTTGGTTGGGTTAACACATCTTGATGCCATATCAAGAATGAGCCATTCAATTGCATTTGGGGTAATCGCAGCTGTTATTTTGATACTGGTTTTTAGAAAAAACTATCTTTTAGGTGCAATTGCATTTTCCGGAATGCTTGCACATCTATCATATGACACATTTGCAGGAGAGGATGGAATGTTTCCAATCTTTGCACCATTTTACAACCACCAGATATCATTTTCCCACACAGACTGGCTCTACTTTGAGATATCAGCAATCATTCTAGTTGGCATTGTAACCATATTTGCAAAAAAAGAAAAGACTACAGTGTCACTCTAATCCAACATATTGTTTCCAGGCAAGTTCATTATTTTCCTGCATTGCTGCCAAGAGATTATCAAAGTGTCTTGACCCCTGCCCAAGTCTTGTCTTTTTGCCAGAGGTTACACCATCGTGCTCTAGTTTTGCTTTTACAATGCCATCCCACCACTCTACAGATACTGCCCTGCCTACCATCTCAGGTGATACAATAATTTTATACAGTGAACCATACCCATGTCTTCCGCGAGAGCTTGTCTGTGATACAACAAGGCCGGTATTCTCAAGATCAGTAAGCAGATCTGACACACGTCTATAGGAGAGAGGCTTTGTTCCTTTTTGCAAGATCTTGACATATTGCGCATACAAAACAGACGTAGAGTGCCATGGTTCTCCAGTCAGATAGGTTATTCTTGCAATTGCACCACATACAAGCCTTAGGTGATAGGATGCACTGGACAAGGTAAGGGAAACCCTGTCTTTTTGTAGTTCTTCTGATGCAAGATCTACGTGTTGGATGGAAAGATCCTCGCCTTTTGAGTTTGCAATCTCAGCAGATACTCGCAAGAGGTCAATTGCTCTTCTTGCATCACCATGTTCGGCAGCAGACAACTCGGCACAATATTCTAGCACATTTTTGTCCAGTTTTTTTGCAAACGCCTCCTTTGCCCTATCTTTTAGTATATCAAATACATCAGATTTGGAATAGGGCTCAAAGAAAATCTCAGACGAACCAATTCTTGACTTGACCCTGTCATCTAATTCATATTCTGATAGTACGTTATTTGATATCCCAATTACACACAACAAAATTTCTTTTTGGCGCAATTTTTCTTCTAGTATAATTAGTTTATAGATAAAATCAGAGGGCTTGCCTCTCTTGTCATAAAATATCGTATCAAGCTCATCAAGTATTAAAACAAAGAGTTTCTGTCCTGTTTTTTTAATTACAGATTCAATCGCCTTTCCAATATCATCAAGGGCATGATTGATTCCTTGGGCACTTTTTAGATTTGGCAACCCAAGTTCTGCCAAGATCAAGTTTGCTGCACCAAATACAGTCTTTGCTTGTCGCAGATTTACAAAACAAAAAGACACACCGTCAACATTACTGCAGACAAACCTTACAACAGAAGACTTGCCAGAACCGCTTCTGCCATATACAGAAATGTACGGGACTACATACCCTTGCTTGTAGCCTACAAGATATCGTACAAGTTTTTCAGTTTGAGCATTTCTTCCATTTATCCCAGATGTATATGATAACGAATCAAGCAAGACTTTTTTTGTAAATATCGAGTCTTCCTTTTCCACCTTGGAGACTAGATTTTTGATATCTTGCTTATTCACAGCCATACTCCTTTGCATAGTTCCACTAGAAACACATATAGTAATATTAAACCTGTAAATAAAAAGTTTCAATCAAGATTTAAGCATGACAATTTCAAAAGAGAAGAGAAGTTGAACAAAAAGGACAAGCAAGAGCCAGACAAGATTTCGCCAAAGATGACACAAAAGCAGATCTTGCCATGGATAGTTTTCATACCAACAATAACCATGGTATTACTTAGCTTATCATCAGTCTTATTTCCAGCACTAGTAACAAGATCAGCAAGTCAATTTCAGGGAGTACTTGCAACCCCAGAGTTTGTGAATCCATTCCAACCAGGAATACTTGCAATACCCATTATTGTAATTAATGTAATTTTACTTGTCATAGGTATCGTATACCGCAAAAAAAAAGAGTGCAAGTACAGGCCAATGATTTCAAAATTTACAAACTTTGAGATTACAAAAAAACAGGCCATAATAGGAATCATCATACTAGTAGCAATCTTTGTTGCATTGACTGCAGGGACGCTATCAAAAGAGGAGACATGGGTTGACTACAAGGCAGTAAAAGATCGAGTACCATGGTGGTCAATTTCCCAAATTACAGAGGGCTTTGAGCCACATGTCAGATACTTTTTACTTTCTACCTCACTGAAGATATTTGGCAATATACGAGTTGTACCGTTCATAACAAGCATTGCACTGTTATTGCTAACATATTTTTTCACAAAAAATATCACACAAAAAAGATTTGCAGGACTAGTCTCAATGGGAATATTACTACAGAGCCAAATATTTGTAGGATATTCCACAACTGCAAGCTATGACAACTCGTGGATATTGTTATACCTGCTTGGATTATATCTAGTGGAAAGGTTCTGGCCCCCATCTCCCGTATCATTTATTGCATCAATATTTTCAAAGGTTTTGACAGTAGCATTTCTTCCCATGACATTATATTTTATTGCAAGGTCCACCATTTCAAAGAGATCCAAGATAATCTCACTTGCATCCTATGGAGCGGTAATCATTGCAATGATTGCAGGGATTTCGTACCTAAAAACTAGCGGAACAAGCCTAACTGGACTTGATTTTGCACAGTTCTGGCAAGGGTTTTCAGCAATGGCAATACAGATGAGATTTGATTATACAGTCATACTATTTTTGTTACCTCTAACAGTGATGCTATTTTTTGCCTCACGAAAAGGAATACTCCATGCGGATTCCATACTGATATTCATATTTTCAATACTCTTGATAACACCACTCTTGCCTGCATTTACAGACCAGACAAACCAGCCCTATAGGTTTGTCTCGCTTGTTGTATTTTTTTCAATAGGTGTAGGGATCTTGTTATCTAAAAGAACTAGGAAACCGGGCGAATTATTGTCCAGTATGCAGTAACTTTGTCACCTGGTATCACAGGATACCCATCATGGTCTGCCACTGCCAGCGCCTCAGAATGATGTCCATCTGACGAAGATATGATGTTCTGCGATACTATAGTACCAGATGTATGCACAACAGTATCGTTTACCTTTATCACCTCAAACTTTTGTTCTCCATATGCAACAAAACTCTTTGAAAACACTGGAGAGTTTTGGTCAAGCAGTAGGTTGAATTTTGTAACATTTGTTACAGCCACCTTGGTTGGCTCTAGATATGACACCAAGCTGCCGCCAGAGTCTAAAACTTTGATCTGCACAAATATTGCCAGGTTATTTCCAGTCTGTTCATATGAATTTTCAGGTATTAGACCAACTAGTGCTACAACCAGAACAGCAAACAATATCCTAAGCATGAATCAAGATTTCTTGCAGGACTAATAAGCCTCTCGTGGAATACAAAGTAACATTATAAAGGAATACAAATCAAGGTTTCAAAGAAGCCCGGTAGTGTAGCGGTCAAGCATAGGGGCCTTTGGAGCCCTTGACCCCAGTTCGAATCTGGGCCGGGCTATCTGTTAAACTCCTGGCAGAAAATCCCACAAATTACATGAGACATGTAGATCCAGAAACTGTCAACTGATCTATACATGCTTGGTCTAGTCACCTGTTGCCAAGCAAATCAATAACGTCCTGTAACCGCGTTGGATTTAGAGCATATTGATGACCATAGGATGTAGGATGCTTTAAGACAAGATTTTCCTTCACTAGTTTTTTCAATTTTTTATCAACATCTCCTTTTAGATGAGATGGAAATCCGGTCTTTAGATTTTCAAGCGAAATGTGTTTTGCACCAATCCTGTTATCATAGAACAGTTTTCTAAGAATTGCCTTACTGGTATTATCCACTGATACCAAGTGCTCTCTGATTGATATAAATATTATGTAATTATTTACATAATGATAGGTAATTATATTAATGATACAATCTCTAGTGATAACATGAAAAGAAAGACTTCCAGTACCAAGGTATTGCAAAGAGGTCCATTTGAAAGTGTGTTTCCATGCAGTACATCAAAAATTTTAGACTTTCTTACAACATTCAAGAATTGGGATTATTCAATATCAGACATTGCAAAAAATTCCGGAGTTTCTTTTAAAACAGCATTAAATGAAATCAAAAATTTAGAACAACAAAAAGTTGTATCAAGAACAAGAACAGTCGGAAAAGCCATAATGTATAAACTAAATCTAGACTCAAAACAAGGATTCTATATTGACAAATTGATATTTGAGATTGCTACAAAAAGAGCTCTAGAGTCATCAGAAACCAAAACTAGAAAAATTACAGCATAACTTGATTGCAGAAACTAGTGGAATTTTAGGCACTTACTTCTACCAATTCCTCTTCTATGTGAGGTACAGACTCGTTGTGCTTTTTCAGACTTTGCAGATATCCACTTGCCGCATCTTGGATGTTAACCAGTGCTTCTTCTCGCGTTTCTCCCTGCGAGATACAACCTGGTAATGATGGACATTTTGCAATAAACATGCCATCTTCATCTTGCTGTATCAGAACTCTATATTTCATATATTATTTTGATCTTTTATTTACTTGAACGTTAGTTAGAATACAAACTCTGACAGGTTTCAAGAGACAATCAAATGTAACCCATAGTTAGAACTACATGTAATGCATGCTTGGTGCAGATGGACCCATGTGAGGGATTAGTGTCATCCCAATTAAAATTGGCAATAAAATCAACAGCACAGGTATGGCACAAAGTATTATGCCAAGGTATAAACAGTTTCGGGCTTTGCGCGGATCATCTTCGCGGATTACAAAAAATGCAATTACCCCTCCAATCACATTAAACACAATAGGCAACAAAAACCAGAAACTGCTGCGTCTTTTTACTTGCATCATACCATAATACGTTCTAGTCCAATTTAAAGGAGATTTTGAGAATTTAGATCCTAAGCATCATGATAGAACTTCATGTTTTTTTGTATAGCCTCAAATTCCATACCAGACTTTGATATTGATTTGACAACATCCCAATCTATTTCATTAAATCTCTTTTTTGCTATGAGGTGAAGGTCTTCTCTGTCAGTAGATCTATTTGTTCTACTTTTAGCCACTATGAGACAATCCAAACTAATCACTCTAAGTGTATTTTTAGCATCAACCTGAATTATTGTAGACATGTCAAGTATGGATTTAATCGGTATATCACCTACATCCTTCTGAAAAAATCAACTTTAAAGTGCCTGGGAATTTGCCAAGAATCTCGTTTATCCATGAATTTGACGTATCCTTTATTCAATAAAGATTCATCAGATAGTTCCGTTGTTAATGCAAAATCCAGATCTTTAGAAGATCTTCCTGTCTTTGTATGCAACATTACTGATGCAGCTCCTATCAAGACAACATTGCCTATGTCTTTTTCTATTTCAATTGCTTCACGCACTAGTGGATTCATATCTTGATGATCTATTGTTTTCGTCTTGTACTTTTTTTACATATTCAATAGGAAAATGTGCCCTAGTTGTCAATTGATCGCCGTATTGTAATTCTATCGCTATTGCATCAAGTAAATTTCTTCCACCACTTGATACACAATCCAGATACACTCTTTCTATTTTATTAGAAAATTCGCCAACAAGTGGAAGCAATATGACATGTCCATTACTGCCCTCACTGAATCTACTTTCTTTTTTTAGAAATTCAGATGCAGCATCCATATCATTAACGTATATGTAAAAATTAGAAGGTGTTTGATATTTTGTCATATCCCATGCAGCATAATCCAAGGTAGTTAAAATCTGTCCAGGAATATGCTTTCTGGCAAAAATGACATCCGATTCAGTATAGTATTTTCCAAATCTTTTAGCATTCTTTAATGCGATTAACGATGGCAAGATCTTTTTTATGATAGACAATGGTTGTGAAACAACATCTGTTTTGATCTCAAATTGATTGCGTCCAAGTTTAGCAAGATTGTATGATTCTAGAACATGTAATCTACGATAGGCAGTAAACTGAGAACCAGCTAATGGAATTGCGTCTTCTTTTATGCTATAGACTGGTCTATCACTGAATTCTTGTGCAAATGAAATTGCACGTATTATATCGGTAATTGATTCTTGCAGCGAATTGGTTTGCATCCAATATTATACACGTGAAATGTATATAATACTTTATGATTAATAATAATACTATATATAATAATCAGACACATAATTGTCCAAAATCAAATAATACACCATACAAGACAAATGTAATAGACATCAGATGATCAAAATCATTTGTAACAAATGATGATCACCACAAAGATCTACAAATCCAAGGCAAGATTCAAGCAAATAGAGAATCATAGATTTTCTGCCACCTTGTAAACATTAGGAGAGTTTTACAGTTCAAGTTTTGACAATAATTTGGTTGCAACCAAGAACAATGCCACAGCACCAATTCCAAGCACTGCCATCTCGGTTGCAACCAGTCCATTAAAGTATCCAAATATTCCAGCGCGTACCACATCTACAAGATATGTAAGTGGATTAAAGTAAAACGCAGTAGATAAAATTGGAGGAGCACCCTGCGCAGGATAAAATGCCGTACTTACAAATGCAAAGAACAAAAATACCGTATTGATTACAACATTAAATCCCTCACTTGATTTTAACCGAGTTGATATGATTGACGCAATAGAACCAAACAAGATAGAGCCCGTAATTGACGCAAATACCACAAGTGGAACGGTCAAAACATTAAACTCGACCTGCTTGAAAAACAACGGATACCCTACTGCAGTAATCATTGCAGCGCTTACAAGCCCGATTATTCCAATTGTATAAACATTTGATAAAATATACTGCGCACGGGTAAACGGCCCAACCAGGATCTGCTCAAACATTCCATGCCTTCTGTCATTCCAGATTATTATTCCAGAAATTAACGTGCTGTTCATTATATTGAACCCAATCATCCCTGTTGCAATAAATGCAGGATAGTCTAGCGTCTTGTTTCCAAAGGGCACCTGGTGTATCAGGGCAGTGTATGCAAAGCCTGCAACAAAGATGTAAATCAACGGAAAGATAATCTGCCAAATCACAAACCCCATGTTAAGTGATATCGTAAGGTTGCGGTTTACCAGGCGAATTATCTCATGCAGAGTTTTTCACCACTGAAAGAAATATCTCTTCAAGACTTGTTGGAACCACGCTTAGGTCCTCTACTGCTATTTCATTTGATGCAAGTATCTTTAGTATATCCTGTAAGACCTGCTCTGACTGGCTAGAGCGAACCGTAATCACAATGCCAGAATCATATGAAACAGTACATCCAGGTATGTTACCCAAAAGTAATGACATATCTTTTTTCTCTGACACATGGATCTTGATGGTTTTTTCTCGCCCAAACTTGTTTTTGAGCTCGCCCGGAGTATCAACTGCAATTATCTTTCCCTTGTTGATTATTGCTATATCATCACACAGGTATTCAGCTTCTTCCAAAATATGCGTAGTAAAAAATATCGTAAGACCATCTTTTACCTTTCTTTTGATGTAATCAAGCAGGCTCCTTCTTGCAGACGGGTCAAGCCCTACTGTTGGTTCGTCCAAGAACAGCAACTCCATGTCGTGCATGAATTCACGCGCAACCTGCACCCTTCTTCTCTGTCCAATGGACAGGTCATCATTTTTCTTTTTTCGAATATCTACCAAGTCAAATGCAGCAAGTAATTCTTCGACCCTGTCCTTTCGCATTTTTTTCTCAACATTCCACATCATGCCATATTTTTCAAGGGATTTTTCAACACTCAGTGTTGGTTCATAGCTTGGCTGCTGCAATACAACTCCAATTTTTTTTCGTATCTCAAGGGGTGATTTGACACCATCAATTCCCAAAATGCTCATGGTACCGCTGCTTGGGGGAATCAATGTAGTCAAAAGTTTCATGGTTGTAGTCTTGCCTGCACCATTTGGTCCCAAGAACCCAAAGATCTTACCCCTTTCCACCTTGAGGTCTATGCCATCAACTGCAGTAAAGGAGCCATATGATTTTGAAAGTGAATTTACCTCTATACAGTACAATAATGATGATTCTTTTTTCCCACTAATTTGTGTAATGAAATATCGCCCAACCTATTAGCAGTTGATGTCGAGTTTATGGGGTCAAGACATGTGAGAACTCGAATCTAGTATGACAATGCAATTGGCAGTTATTTTCAAATATAATTATGTCACGGGCTTGCCTTTATCTCAATTGCAGCGTCATCCCAAAGGTCACCACCATCACTTGCAGTCCAACTACAACTGACAGAACCTGCTTTTGCCAGATTAGTAGAACTTGATGCACCAGTGATTTCATCTTGCATGTTAACATCCCAGCTTTGCGTACATGTTGGAGAACCCAGACTTACACCTCCATATATTGACGGCAAGTCAAGTATCAAGCTGTTTGGATATTGTATCGCCAGAGATATGGTAGGACTGCTAGAGATTGTATTATGGTTTGTCATGCTTGTAGGAATTGGGTTTGTCTGGTCAACTCCAGACAAAGAATATGCACCAACCACGGCTGATGTAGAACCACTTGTTGTCACAACAATGTCTCCAGTACCTGCAGGGTTTTTCATATACCAAAACTCGGCATCATTGTTATAGAATGATTTTACTGCCTGTGATAATTGTACTCCACCAAATGTAACTGAGACCACATCGTTATTGTTTGTCTCTACGCCAACCACTAGCAGACGATTGTTGCCAGTTCCAGCATTAACATTGGCAAGTGTTATCTGGTTTGAGGATGATACTGTACCCGATGTCGACCTGATGCTGTTCAATACAATACTATTTGCAGATGCGCTAGTAGTTGCAGATGCAGTATTTGATGGATTGCTTGCTCCAACTGAGTTGATTGCAGAGACGCGATACGTGTATGTCGTATTTGATGACAAACCAGTATCAGAATACGTAGTTCCAATACTGCCAGTATTTGTTACAATCGTATTCCATGTGGTTCCACCATCAGTTGACCTTTCAATCTTGTACCCTGTTATTTGAGAGCCGCCGTTGCTACTTGGTGCAGTCCAGCTCAAGTTGATTTGTGATGATGATGTGGATGTAGCGGTCAACCCAGTTGGCGGTGAAGGTGATGAAAATGTCACATTTTGAAGAGGTGTAACATAGATTGTAGTGTCAGTTACTTGGGCAGTTATTGTTCTTGCAGAACCTGCAGATGTGGATCCAGAGTGTTGTATGAAATTCAAGTTATGCAATGCTGTAGGATCAAAGTTCATAACTACAGGAGAACCCGGAACTTGAACAAGTCTTGTAGAATCAGAGAATACAAATAACACAAGCTGAGATGATGTTCTTTCAAGCTTTAGATAATACTGGACATTTGGTGAAACATGTATTGTAGAAGACAACAATCCCAGTGACTCTATTCCTATCTGATCTGTACCAAGTCCATGAAATATTGAGATGGCCGGTGCAGATGTACCAAAGGATATGACCTCTGGGTTGTTTGAATCAATTGTCAATGCCACAGGATATACAAGCGGAATACTTGATGACGTAAACATGTAATTTGTCTCAAGAACCCAGTTGTATGCAGGCAAAGTTGATGGCAATTGTTTGTACACTCGCTCTTCTGTTGCACCCTCGCCTCCTGATACATTGTTGAATTTCACCATTCCTGGAAATTGCGGGCTATCTACAGTAACTTGAGTTCCAACCTGAGTCCATCCAGTGTTTGATGAATAGTCATCGTGATAGATTGTACCGATTTGATTTGGAGGAGGAGGCGGTGTGCTAGAATTGGTTGTTGCAGATGCAGTATTTGATGGATTGCTTGCTCCAGCTGAATTGATTGCAGAGACGCGATACGTGTATGTAATACTGCCTGTCAGTCCACTATCTGTGTATTTTGTGTATGCTGAACCTGTATTTGGTACAGTAGCATTCCATGTGCTTCCACCATCGGAGGATCTTTCAATTCTATACCCTGTTATTTGAGAGCCGCCGTTGCTACTTGGTGCAGTCCAGCTCAGGTAAATCTGTGATGATGAAACTGTAGCGGCTGAGAGATTTTGTGGCGCAGAGGACACTGAGTGTGTAGTTGCACTTGCTTCATTTGACTGGGAAGATTCACCGACTGGATTGACACTTGATACCTTGTAAAAATATTTTACACCTGTTGTCACCCCAGTATCATTATACAAAGTAAAGTTTCCTGATGTTGTAAGAAGTGTCTCAGTTCCAGAACTAGTAGATCGATAAATTTTGTAACCTGTTATCGGAGAGTTACCATTGTTGTTAGGTGCAGTCCAGCTTAGATTGATTTGTGTTGGCGATACATCCCGGGCTACAAGTCCAGTTGGTGACGCTGGTAGAGTTGAGATGGTACTATTTGGCAGATTTGCCTGATAGATTGTTGTGTTGGTAATTTGGGCAGTTATTATTCTTGCAGGACCTGCAGACTTGGAGCCAGAGTGTTGTATGAAATCCAAATTGGGCAGTTTCGTAGAATCAAAATTTAGAAAGACTGGGGAGCCTGGAATTTGTTGTGTTCTAGCAGAATCTGAAAATACAAATAATACAATTTGAGTCTGTGTTCTTTCAAGCTTTAGATAATACTGGACATTTGGTGATACCGGTATTGTAGAAGACAATGAGCCCAAGGATACTATTCCTATTTGATCTGTACCAAGTCCATGAAATATTGTAATGTTTGGTGCAGATGTACCAAAGGATGTAACTTCGGGATTACTAGAATCAATTGTAAGTGCTATAGGGTATACAAGTGGAATACTTGATGACGTAAACATGTAATTCGTCTCAAGAACCCAGTTGTATGCAGGCAAAGTTGATGGCAACTGTTTGTACACTCGCTCTTCTGTTGTGCCACCACCTCCTGATACATTGTTGAATTTCACCATTCCTGGAGATTGCGGGCTATCTACAGTAACTTGAGTTCCAACCTGAGTCCATCCAGTGTTTGATGAATAGTCATCGTGATAGATTACAGTGTCATTTGTAGATGAATCTGCAAATGCATTTTGTGCAAGAATACCAAAGGAGAATAAAAATATGAAAGTAAAAACTAGCGTCAGAGAATACTTGTCATAACGATTTTTGTATTCTTCAACCACTGTATCATCTAACATTACATTAGATATCAGACTATAGGTGTAATTTCCCATAACATTAGTACAGACAAAATTTCTATTATTGACAGAAAAGATCGCTCCTCTAAAACAATTTTTATATCATACACTTTCCATCAAGTTTCCATTGTCAGAATTTGATTCATTGATGAGTAAATTACTAGAGCAAAAGCCTGATCTCACAAAAGAACAGATAGACGAAATGATACAAAGAAAGAAAGAAAAGATCGGTGCAGGGTACCTGACAGACCAGGGAGCACTGTTTCTAATAGCATCAGACCTTG
The DNA here is from genome assembly GCA_036278495.1 of Nitrosotalea sp. Classification (GTDB taxonomy): domain Archaea; phylum Thermoproteota; class Nitrososphaeria; order Nitrososphaerales; family Nitrosopumilaceae; genus Nitrosotalea. The sequence continues at coordinate 5,827 of DASUKX010000072.1, read as the reverse complement.
GAGTATCTTTAAGCGAGCCACTAAAGGTGGAGATGGGACTCAAAGACCTCTATGTCGGTGCAAAGGAGATAACACTTGCAACCAGAGTCATGAACGTTTATCCAGTAAAGCAGTTTTCACGAAAAGATGGTTCCCAGTTCCTACTGCGTACCATGACAGTGTATGATGGAGATTCAAGGGCACAGGTGAAATTATGGGATGAAAAGGCAAACTTACCAGGCATTGAGAGTCTCAAGCCAGGCGACCTAGTCAAGATAATCAAGGCCTATGTTAAAGCAGACATGAAAGGAAATCCAATAATCAATGTTGGCTCGGGTTCCAACATTGAGCCAAATGGAACCACCAGTACCATACCGTCCTTGGATGCCATCACAGACGATGTAAGCAATGTAAAAGAGAACCAGCAGAATCTAGTGGTCACAGGAATCTTGGATGGAAACCTTAGAACATCAGAATTTACAAATTTCAAAGGAGAGCCAGGAAAATCACTGCAACTCAGACTCAAGGGAAAAGATGGAAATATCATGCGAGTTGTACTATGGAATAAAGATGAAAGTACAATACCAAAAGTTGTAACATCTGGTGCAAAAACAAGATTAATTGGAGTAAAGACAAAGGTTGGCCAGATGGGACTTGAGCTCCACGGTGATGAAGGAACCGTACTAGAGATAGAGGGCGCAGCAGAGATCCAGCCAGTCATCATCAGAATTTTATCCATGACAAAAAGTGATTCAGGAAATACATTGATCCTTGGAACAACACAAGACAAAAAGCTTGTAAGCATTGCAGATACCGCACTTGTCACAAAAGATCTTTCCCTGGGAGATGTAATCGAATGCATGCCATCAAAAGTTTATGGAAAATCAATCATGTTAGAAGGAGATTCTTTTGTAAGAAAGATAGATGATCAAAACATTCCAACTTTATCAGACATCAGAACAAAGATAAAAGATGTAAAGCCAGCAGAGTCTCTTTATTGTGTAGAGGCAATCATTCTAAAGACTCCAGAAAAGCGAGAGATCCAGACAAAGACTGGCGAGACTGTATTACTCTCTGAGACATTCATCGAGGACGATACAGGACAGATCTGGCTCAAGGGTTGGAGGTCCCAGGCAAGACTTTTGGAACAATTCACCCAAGGAGAAATAATTACAGTTACGGCAGTAAACGCAAAAGCAGGTCTAGAAGGAAGGACAGAATTATTCCTTACTGCATATTCTGCAATTACACGAAAGAACTAGTTTTGTTCCAATACCCAAAAGAGAATTTTCCAGAGATTGAATTATCACAAATATTTTATCAATTATGCTTATATCCCACCATAGTCATACTATAGTATGAAAAAAATCAGCATATCTCTAACACCAGAATTACACTCTGCAATAATAAGAGCTGCTATGGATAATGACGTAAAGGTTTCCAGAATAATTAGTGACTATCTAAAAGAGCACCCAATGATAAAAAAATACGTGGAGGAAATACGTGCAGAACCAGATGTCGGAGTTTTGGCAGCAAACCCCAAAAAAATGCATTCAAAATCTAAGAATGCGTTAACAGTTTCCTCATAGGTACAAGCAAACCCCAGTCATCATCTTTGTAAGGTTTGTCATATTTTTCGTATTTTAAAAATTTTAAATAATAATCTACTACTTGGTCCATAGCTTCCAAACGTATTTCCTTTTTTCCATAATAACGAGATATGATTGTTTCAACAGCTTTTATCAGATCTCCGCCAGAACCTTTACTGGATGCAAATTCTTTGTTTCGCACAATCATTTCAATCATGATGTGATCATCATGTATAGTCAAATACAAAACTGCAGATATGTTTCCATCAATTTCTCTTACAACTACATGAGAATCTTCTTCAAGACTCTATGAATAATAATCTGCAAGAGTAAATTTATCCATCTCCGAAACAAAGCTTTTGATGTGCTTGTGAATATCATTTTTTCTATAAACCTAATTCCACTGGGAAATTTCATTTTATTGAAAACCAAGGATCATCAATATGCATTCATGTGATTTTAAAACATTCGAGTGCAAAGTGTAAACAACGTGTAAGCGTCTTTTCAATTTTAATTAGATTAGAATAACAATTAAGAATCTAGTCCCAAAATCCCCTAGTTGTCACATATTGTCTCTCTGCTTCGTAAATTTGCTTGTAGAGTTCCTCCTCTCCCACCATATTTCGCAGTATCCTTGCAGCAGTGTCTGCACCTACACCATATCCAGATATTACAATCAGTGCAGTCTTGCCAAAGTTTGCAAGAAGTGATGACACCTTCCAGGCCCTGGCAAACTTGTGACTCTCCTCTGCAGTAATCTTTTTGCCTGCAATCTTTTTTTGCACAATTTTTGGCAGGTCATAATCAGAGTAAAATGTAGCAGAGATCTGCCGTGACTTGCAGTATGGACAGAAAGGAATCTCGCTTATCTGGCCTGTCTCCACTACTTTTTCCCACTTGCCACATCTTACACATACCAACCTATGCCGAGTCTTTAGCAATCTAGATTTTACCAAGTCCAGTATGCCCTTGTCCATGTTTGCAGGAGATGCATAGTATTTTGTGGTATGGTCAAGTATGGGTTCCGCAAGTTTTGAGAAACCATCAACTTCAACCCATGTTATTTTTATTTCATTTGACTTTATCTTTTGTAATAGTTCTGCTGTGTTTTGCAAGTCATACTTGTCATGGAAAAGTTCCCGCAGTGCCTCTTTTGCAAGCACAGTCTTTGAATATTTCTCATACAGGAACCTAGCAGATTTTCGGTCATATACTGCCTCCCTTCCTACAATTCCAAACTTTTTTGCAACACACCAAGTTCTCCAGTTTACGTTATGAGTTCCTGCAAGCGAGGCCTGCACTATTTCCTGCAAGTCATACTCATCTGCAATGACATCACGTACAGACTGCTCCAAGATTCTACCATTTGATGACAGCATTATCCTGTATGCATCAGAGCGTGAATCTACAAGATATCCACTTTTCCCAGATATCATCGATGATAACAGCATGGCAAGAGTAGAGTTGATTCTTGTCCCAAAGCAGGAATGCATTACTAGAGTATTTCTAACCCTCTGCGATTCTACAACAATATTTTTCTCATCAGGGATTACCCCAAGTTGTAGGTTGTCAATTATTTTATTTGTAAAAGGAGTAACGATTGTTTTTGTTCGCACCATGCCAACTTTTCGTGCAGTGGTGTAATCCACCGGAATGTTTTCGCCTTCCCAGTATGGTACGTTTATTCCAGCAGACTGGATTGGCTCTACGTTTACCTTAAGGGAGCTGTCATCAACATTTAGTATTCTCCACTGCATTCCCCGCAGTACAAAGACACTTCCTTGTTCCCCATTGTCTCCCACAAACCTCTGGTCAAGGCTGCCGATTATCTTCTTGGATGCAGTGTCAAAGACCTTGAATTTTAAAATGTCTGGAATTGTAGATAAATTCTCAAAGTGGTACCTAAACGAGCGACCTCTTTTTGCAAAGGTCATCTCTTCTTTATCAAAAAATACTATATTGCCATTATGTAAGACCTCAAGCACCTCGATGAGTTCTTTGGCAGTAACGTTTCGAAATGAATAGGCCTGTGTTACCATATCTAGTGCCATGTCAACTGATACAGTCCCAAACTGCATTGTCATGCCAACAAGGTGGTGTGCAAGAACATCTAGTGCACCGTCATGGACTATTTGATCTTCAATTGATTTTTCCTTGACACGTTCCAATATTGCAAGCGCCTCAATCTCATCATCAGGATTATTTGTCACAATCAACCCCTTTGCAGATGACCCACGAGTGTGTCTGCTTCGTCCAATTCTTTGCATGAGTTTTGAGACTTGCCTTGGAGATCCATAATGAATTACAAGTTCAACGGATCCAATATCAAGTCCAAGCTCAAGTGACGAAGTACATACAACAATTCCTGCCTTGCCAGCTCGTAGTGTATCTTCTGTCTCTTCGCGAACCTGCTGTGAAAGGGAACCATGATGCAATTCTATTGCAATGCTTGAGCGTTCCTTTAGTACAGATGCAATATACTCTGATTCACCCCTTGTATTTGTAAACAGTAAAACCGGAGATGATGGATAATTTTTTGTTACATATTCTATAACATGATCCACCACATCAGTAATTGTTCCTTCTATGTATTTTACCTCAACATCATACTTTCGAATGGAATGGTCCTCAATTATCTTGCATTTTCTTTTTGTCCCAACCACAAACTTGGCAGCTTCTGCAGTATTTCCAACCGTTGCAGACAGCCCAACTCTAGTTATAGGATATTTCGTATTTGCCTGGAGTCTTTCAAGACTCAGTGAGAGCTGTGCTCCCCTTTCATTGCCTAGCAATTCATGAACCTCATCTATTACCATCCATTCTATTTCATCAAGTGCCTTTAGCATGACAGGTTGTGAGAGTAATATTATCAAGGTTTCAGGTGTTGTGATCAAGATGTCAGGTGGTGCCAAGTTTATCTTGCGTCTCATTGATTGTGATGTGTCTCCGTGCCGCACCTCAATTCTGAGACCCTCACCTTCAGCATATTTGATGATTCTTTTGAATACATCGCGGTTTAGTGCGCGAAGAGGAGTAATGTACAGTACCTTGATCTTGTCCTGTTTTTTCGAATGTGCAACTCTTGAAAAGATTGGAATTACAGCAGTCTCTGTTTTACCAGATCCTGTTGGTGCAACTACAAGTGAATCAATTTTTTGAAATATCACAGGAACAGCTTTTTGCTGTATCTCAGTTAGGTGCGCAAAACCAAGATTACGAAACTTTTCTTCTAACTCAAGCAGTCGATTCGGGTTCTGTGCTTTGTCTTGTTCTAGATCGTTCGTATACCATTACACCAACTAAACCAATACCAAATAATGCAGCGGCAATGATTGGTATATAGTCAAAAATTCCTGCCATGCCATTTTGGTATCATCAGAGTGATAAATAGGTTAAGGTGATTCTAGCCCTGCTTTTGTTATTTTGTATGATACCTCTTTCTTTTTTCCAAACGAAGGCAACACTTGAGCCTTGTACACATGTCCATCTTTTTCCAGCTTTATTTTCTTGTGCGTAAACATACTAATTGACTTGGACAGGCTTTCGATTTGTTGACCATCTGAATTTCGTACAATATTTGTCACAACAACAGGAATTCTGGTGTTGACGCAGGTCATACTGAGTGCATGCATGTACTCCATGAACCTGACATGTTTTTCAAGCAGGCTTGTCTCTCTAGAGTACTCAAATGAAAACAAGTCCGTTATGTTCTCAATTACAACAAGTTTTGGTTTTAGCTCAGATATTTTATTGACATATTCTAGTTGTTCTGCAGTATTTGTCATTCTGGCCACAATCATGTTATCAAGAAGTGACTGTTGCAAACCATGTTGCTTGATTAGCTGCAACATCCTTTCAGATTGGAATCTAGTTGTATCTTGGTATAGTACGATTCCATCTTGCAACGAATTTAGAGAAATTTGCATTGCAAGTTGTGTCTTTCCACTTCCCCCAGGTCCAAAAATATCGATTATCGTACCAGGTGTTATACCGCCACCCAGCAAATCATCAAGTCCCAAAAGACCAGTGGAAATCAATTGTAATCTAAAAAATATCACATATCATATAGTATAAGTGATGATCGGGAAGGCTTTGGTTCTGTTAACTCTTTGGCTATGATTTGATAAAATCATACCAAAGACCTCAACTTGCTTCCATCTACTCTAAGGATTAGCGGCTGTATGGAAACATTATTCCAATCCACGTTCCACTTCATAGCTTCATCTGAAAGCCCTCCAGGATGGCAAAACCTACTCCAC
>DASUKX010000071.1:0-15093 GCA_036278495.1 Nitrosotalea sp. | reverse complement strand
GTGAAAGAAAACAAGTATCTTGATACTATCTCAGTTGCTCTTATTGGAAGTTGTACTAATTCTTCTTATGAAGATATGACAAGGGCTGCATCTGTTGCAGAACAAGCCAAATCTCATGGGTTAAATGTGAAAATTCCTCTTCTTGTAACTCCAGGCTCAGAACAAATTAGAGCTACAATTGAGCGAGATGGACAAATGCATACTCTAGACGAGATTGGCGCAACTGTATTGGCTAATGCATGTGGTCCATGTATTGGGCAATGGAATAGACCAGAGATAAAGTCTGGAGAGCCAAATACCATTGTTACTTCATTTAACAGAAATTTTCCTGGACGAAATGATGGTAGAAGAGAGACAATGGCCTTTATGGGAAGTCCTGAATTGATTGTTGCACTTGCACTTGGTGGCAGATTGTCATTTAATCCTCTAAAAGATACTCTGAAAGGATCTGATGGAAAAGAATTCAAACTGGATCCTCCAAAAAAAGCACCAGAGGTACCGTCAAAAGGATTCTCAAAAATAGGGGAAATTTATGTCCCGCCTGCTGCAAATCCAGACGAAATTGAAGTTATAATAAATCCTACAAGTGGGAGATTGCAAAAACTAGAACCATTTCTAAAATGGGACGGTAAAGATTTTGTAGAATTACCGCTTTTACTCAAGGCAAAAGGCAAATGCACTACAGATCACATTTCTCCTGCAGGTGCGTGGTTGTCATTGCGCGGTCATATTGATAAAATCAGTGATAACATATTTCTTGGTGCTGTTAATGCATTTACAAATGATGTTGGTAAAGGTAAAAACCAACTAAATGGAAACACTGAATCATTTCCAGTTATTGCAAGACAATACAAAGAAAAAGGTTTGAAATGGATAGTAGTGGGAGATAACAATTATGGAGAAGGTAGTAGTAGGGAACACGCTGCCATGTCTCCAAGATATCTTGGATGTGCAGCAGTTATCGCACGAAGTTTTGCACGTATACATGAAACTAATCTGAAGAAACAAGGAGTATTGGCACTTACCTTTGTCAATCCATCTGATTATGACAAGATTCAGGAAACTGACAAAATTAGCATACTTGATCTATCTCAGATACAGCCTGGAAAAAATGTCAAATGCATACTGACCCATAAAGATGGAACAAAAGATGAAATTGCTCTCAAACATTCCTACAATGACTTTCAGATAAAATGGTTCAAGGCTGGTTCTGCTTTGAATATTATGCGTGAAAGAGAAGCGCAAGCTGCATAAAAAAGTAAGAACTAATAGTTTCGGTGTCGTTATTTTCTATCTGCCTTGAGCCATACATTTGATCCGAACGAACTTTACAATAGAGTGGTACATTATTACATTGACAAGAAGAGTTATTCAAAAGAACAAGCAAATCAGATAGCGCGTAAAGTAGTAGAGAGGGAAAAAAGTAGACATACGTGCAAGAATGTTGATTGCGGTCATGGTATAGATGATCACATAAGGCATAGTGAGACTTGCCTTGTTTTAGATTGTGAATGCAGAAAATTTGTCAGCTAGATACTTGCAAAAGTATCTTTCCAAACTGGTCGCTTGATTCCATTTTTTGGTGTGCTTTTTTTGCATCTTTCAAGTCAAACACACTGTCAATTACAGGTCTTATTTTTTTTAATTTCATAAACTTGTGTAATGAAACAAGTTGTGATTTTGAACCAAGATATGCACCTGTTATTTGAGCCTCCTTGCTGTAAAATGATCTGATGTTTACAATTGCATCTCCTCCGGTTGTAGTACCACATGAGATCATCCTGCCTTTCACCTTGAGTACTTCAAGACTGATAGGCCACGACTTTGCTCCTACATGATCAATTACTGCGTCCACTCCGACTTGATTGGTAATTCTTAGAACTTCTAATGTGATATCTTTTGTACTTCGATCTATGACAAAATTTGCTCCCAATTTTTTTGCCAGTTTGATTTTCTTGTTGTTTGATGCCACTGTGATGATCTTCAAGCCCTTTGCTTTTGCAAGTAGAATTGCAGCTGAACCTACTCCGCTGTTTGCACCCCATATCAGAACAGTGTCGCCTCTCTTACATCTTGATTTTTCTAACATGTTCCATGCTGTAAGATATGAGATGTTAATCGCAGCAGCTTCCTTGTCTGAAAGCCAACTTGGTTTTTTTATTATGTTCTTTTTTGGAACAGACATGATTTCAGCATATCCTCCCTTGTATTTTCCAAATCCACCTATGATTCCAAACGAGACTCTTGGGATGTTCGAGTCTACTGCTGGATATATGATAATTTTTTCACCTTTTTTGAAACTTCCAAACCCTTCTAGTATGGTTCCACAAATATCACAACCTAAAATATGTGGAAATACGACGCTTTTTCCAGGCATTCCATTTCTTACCCAAATGTCCAAGTGGTTTACTGCACAATAGTTTACTTTTATCAAGACATGCTCTTTTTGAACCACGGGATCTGGAATTTGTTTGTATGATAGTACTTCAGGTCCTCCGTGTTTTTTGATAATTACAGCTTTCAACTCTTTGTGAAAGATGAAATTATTATTTAAAGAACGCCACGAAAATTGCATTTTGATTCTATGGAAAACTTGTTAAGTCATGATTACGTCAAACCGTCATTGCTAAAACCAAAAATTCTTGCGTTTGCAGGAAGTACTCGTACTGATTCGTTTAATAAAAAACTAGTAAAGATTGCAGCAACAGGTGCAATGGAAAATGGTGCCAATGTAACTATTATTGATCTTCGAGATTTTGCAATGCCTCTCTATGATGGTGACTTGGAGCAGCAAGAAGGGCTCCCTCCTAATGCACAAAAACTAAAGGACTTGATGTTGTCACATCATGGATTTCTCATTTCGTCACCAGAGTATAATAGCTCAATATCTGGAGTTCTCAAAAATACAATTGATTGGACATCAAGATCATCAAAAGGAGATGCGCCTCTTGCTTGTTTCAAGGGAAAGATTGCAGGAATTATGAGTGCATCTCCTGGAGGTCTTGGTGGTCTTCGTGGACTAGTTCATGTACGAGCCATTCTTGAAAATATCAGTGTTCTTGTAATTCCAGATCAAATGGCAATAGCAAAAGCTCATGAGGCATTCAATGCTGATGGTACTCTAAAAGACAAAAAGCAAGAGGACCAAGTAAAAAACATTGGTGCTGCCGTTGCTAAACTGCTGATAAAATTAGCTGCCTAAACTCTATTTTGTATTGGCATCCATCTGGATGATTCCAAAAATGTTCCCATCTGTATCAGCACATAGTGCAAAGTGACCAACTCCTGGAATTGGAAATTTTGGTGTATGCACTTGACCACCTTTTGATGTGATTTTACTTGTATACTCGTCAATGGATGGCACCTCTATTGTATTTGTCATGCCTATCTGTCCTGGCATTCTTCTTGCCATGCCTCCATTGATTCCGGGCTGTTTATCATCACCTGTCTTTATCATCCAATATTCCATTGGGCCGTCCCATTTGGTAAATTCCCATCCAAAGACATCTTGATAAAATTTCTGTGCTTGTTCTGGGTTATCTGAAGGGATATCAAAGTGAACAATGCGTGGCATTACATCTTGATATGCTATGTGTTATTTAAATTTCAAAATTTTACAGTGTGCGATTTTACTTGATGTTGTGCATGGCTTTGAGATCTTTTGCAAATGGCTCCAAACTTGGTGGAATTGCAATCTCTATTGTATCCTTTAATGATAGGTTCATACTTTTTTTCTTGTTCCACACTTCAGAGTTGAATTCCGTGATCTCCTTTGCGTATCTTGTCCAGTCCTCGTGACCTTCAGGCTCTACAAATTTTTCATGGTGTACAGTATCTTTTGAATAGAGATTTTGCCATAAATGGTCTGTGATAAATGGTGTAATTGGTGCAAGCAATATCAAAACTGATGACAGTACCTTGTGCAGAGTAAATATTGCTCCGTCTCGCTCCTCATCTGTAAAACCAGAACTGTATGCTCTTCCCTTTACCATCTCAATGTAGTGTGCTGCAAAAAGATTCCAAGTAAATTCTCTTAATGCAGTGGCTGGTACAAAGAAATTGTATTCGCTGTACCCTTTCTTACACTCTACAATCACCTTATCAAGCTCAGAGAGTATCCACTTGTCCGAAGGACTAGGCTTTCCAGACTTTATTACTGGAAATCCCGAAAGAAACCTTGAGACATTCCAGAGCTTACTTAGAAACTTTTTGGTTGTTTCTATTTTTTGTTCAGAACATCTGAAGTCATATCCTAGATTTATCTCACTTGCACTCCAAAACCTGAATGTGTCTGCACCGAACTTTTGTATAATTGGGAGTGGATCAATCACATTGCCCTTGCTTTTACTCATCTTTGCTCCATGTTCATCTACTCCGTATCCCATTATCCATGCATCACTCCACGGTGTCTTACCTGTGAGTTGTTCGCATCGTAATATGGTATAGTACAGCCAAGTACGCACTATGTCTTTTGACTGTGGCCTAATGGTAGTGGGGTATGTTTTTCTAAAAAATTCTTCATCTTGCTTGTATTTTGTGATATAAAGTGGCGATACGCTAGAATCCATCCAAGTATCAAATGTGCGTTGTTCGCCGACAAATTCTGTAGAGTCACACTTGGTGCACTTTGATATCGGACTGGGATCTTTCCATGGTCTATAATAATTTCCAGGTTCTGGTACGTGTGGTTCGTTGCATTTTTTACAATACCAGATGGGTATTTCTGTACCGTAAAATCTTCTTCTTGATATTGGCCAGTCAATTGAGATGGATTCAAGCCAGTTCATCAAGATCTGCTTGTGCATTGGAGGATGAAAGTTAATTTTTGCTCCAAGTTCTTTTATTTTGTCAACTGCATCTTTTTGTTTTAGATAATATTCTTCCATGGAAATGATTTCAATGGCAGTCTTGCTTCTCTCAGATATTGGAGTTCTGTGATTGATGTTCTCTATTTTTTCTACAAAGCCTTGATTCTGTAGATCTTCGATTATTTTTTCCCTGGCTTGTTTTACCTTGAGGCCTGCATATGGACCTGCGACCTCTTTCATTCTTCCATTTGTCCCAACTGCTGCAATCTCTTCTAGTTTGAGATCTCTGAATAATGCAACGTCATTTTGGTCACCATAGCTACAAACCATTACTGCTCCTGAACCAAATTCTTTTTCGGCAGAAGGATGTACTTTGATCTCTACCTCTCTATTTACTAGAGGTATGATTACATTTTTTCCAATTACATCTGAATATCTTTCATCTTCTGGATTTACAATTACTGTCTGACATGCACACAATAGCTCGGGTCTAGTACTTGCAATGATTATGGTTTTTTCAAGCTCCTTTATCTTGAACTTCATATGTACTAGCTTTGTGGGTATCTCTTCGTAGATTATCTCCGCATCTGCTATTGTAGTACCTGTTACCCAGTCATAGTTGTTGGGTCTATTTGCAAGATAGATCTGTTCTTTTTTCCACATCTCAATGAATGTAGATTGGGTTAGTGTGCGATATTTTTCAGAATCTGTTCTATAGTATTCTGCAAAATTGCCGCTAAGGCCAAGACTCTTCATAATCTGTATCATCTCTGCCTCCAAATCATCTAACGCTGTTGCGCATAGTTTGAGAAACTCGCCTCTTTCTGTCTCATGCATTCTAATTCCATGTTTTTTCTCCGTGTACATCTCAACAGGAAGACCATTTCTGTCAATTCCTATCGGAAACAAGACATTTTTTCCAAACATTCTTGCAGTTCTTGCAATCATGTCTATCTGAGCATAGTGTGATGCTGCACCAATGTGCCACGGTCTTCCTGATGGATAAGGTGGAGGTGTGTCAATTACAAACACATCTCCTTCTGGTTTGAAATTGTAAATCTGTGATTCTTCCCACTGTTTTAAAATCTGTTTTTCAATCTCAGGATTCCAAGCAGTTTCCTTGATAGTTGGTTCCATATCTTAGATCTTTGAGATTTGTGATATGATGTGGGCTCCCTTGTTATAGCCCTCGTAAATGTAGACTCCTACAGCTTCGATATTTTTTGGCATCTTTGGAACAAGTAGTTTGATTAACTCTGAAGACAAATTTTCTACAGTTGCTTCTCCTCTTAGAAGATAAGTAGTATTCTTTGGAACTTGTAGATCAAATCTTCCTTTTGGACCGTCAAATCCGATCTTGTAGTGTTCTCCATCTTCTTCAATGAGATATTTTTCATTAATGAAAAATTTGTGATCTAAAATGGAAATGACCTCTTTGATTATCTTCTTTGCCTCTCCAAAATCCATCAACAAGTTATTCTTCATTTCTCCCACTAGTTCAACAGTGACAGATGATGTATGGCCGTGTAGGATTGAACATTTTTCAACCAGAGGCAATATGTGTGCATAATCAAATGCAAATGAAGGATCTTCCATGAATATGGAGCCTGTCTGTACTTCTTGGGTTTTGTAAAGTATGATGTCTTGTAGTTCTGATAGTCTTGCTGCAAATTTTGGATGTCCCATTGCAATTATTTTAACATCGGATAATTCTGCTTTGAGTTCCTTGTATTTTGCAATATCTATCTCAGTATCAATTACCTCAATCAAACCCTTTTCAGTCTTGAAATCGACATTTACCTTCTTTCCATTTTTTAGGGTTATGGCATAATCATATTGATATTCTATTTGTAAAAATTCGAGCATCTGTGCTATTGAGAGCTCTGTTCTACTTTTCAAAAGATTGCCTTTGTTATCGATATACTTGAAGTCTGAATCCAAAATTGTAGAGCCTGTTGACATTTGAAAAATTCTGCTCAATCCGTATATAAATTCTGTACAGGTGTTATGCTATGTGCTTATTTTTCTAGTGAATTTAGAGTTCTTGCAAGAACAATATCGTTTTGCGTAACTCCTCCTGCGTCATGTGTTACCAAGTCTACTGAAATCTTGTTGTATACATTAAACCATTCTGGATGGTGATTCATTTTTTCTATGTGTATTGCTGCCTTGCACATAAAACCAAAGGCCTCGATAAAATCATCAAATACAAAGTCCTTGTGCAGTTTTCCGTTTACCATATTCCATCCTTGTAATGAAGATAATTCTGTCCTGATTTGTTCTTCAGTTAACTTGAACATTATGTCATCTTTTTACAGAATCCTATATTTAACTCTCAAAGTGAGTCTATTGTGAAATGGTTGCTGGAACAATGACAGAACTTGAAAACGATCTACATGTTCAAATGGTCAGTGCTATTAAAAGCGTCAAAGATTCTGAAAAAATAGGAGTTTCATTTTCTGGCGGAGTTGACAGTTGTCTTTTGGCAAAAATTTGCCAAGATCTTGGGTATGATGTATTGCTTCTAACAATGGGATTTGAGGATTCGCATGATGTAGAGTTTTCAAAAAAGATGGCAAAAATGCTTGGTATGGATCATGATGTGGAAATTATTTCTGAAACGACATTTACAGATGTGGCAAAAAAAATTTGGGATAAAATTAATGTGGATAGTTTATCTTGGAATGAAAATTGTATTGCATTTTATTATGTTGCAAAACTTGCAAAAAAACATAAAATTCGAAAAGTGATAACTGCTAATGGCATAGATGAGCTCTTCTGTGGGTACAATGCATATAGGGATTCAATCTCTGATGGAGAAGACGCCGTACTTGAGATGATAAAAGACAAACTAGACAACGAAATGAGAATGATGAAGGCCGTAAATCAAATTGCGTCTGAATTTGACGTGGTAATTGTACAACCATTTCTATCAGAAAAGTTTGTAGAATTTGGAAAAACTATTCCATTGGAGTATAAAATAAATAGTAAAGATGACCTTGTCAGAAAACATATTGTTCGAAAACTTGCAGTATCAATTGGAGTTCCAGAAGAATCCGCTTTAAAGCTCAAAAAAGCCATGCAGTATGGATCTTTAATTCACAAAAATCTGCTAAAAGTCAAGAAAACTTGGAACATGAATTTTTGACTTTTCTTGACACATTCTTAATTATATCAAATGATGCACCAAGGTGATTTTCAGGAATGAAAACTCTGTCAATTTCATTGCTAGTCAAATGTGATGAAAATGCATTGTCATTTCTTACCGTATCTCTGAAATCTGCTCCCTCTTCTGATGCTGCAAATGCTACTCGCTGAATATCTCTATATGCTTCAAACCTTGGAACTCCTTTCTGTATTAGGGCATCCAAAACAAATTCTGCAAATATCTGACCTTTTGTGATTTCAAGATTCTGTCTTATTCTATCTTCATTTACAAACAAGGAACTAACTATTCGTATCATGGTCTCAAGCATCTCATCAAGTAAAATCGCACTTGTTGGAATGATGAATCTTTCATTTGCAGAATTTGATAAATCTCTTTCATGCCATAGTGGGATGTTTTCAAATGCTACTGATATCTGACTGCGTAATAATTTTGAAAGTGATGTTACACGTTCGCTTTTTACAGGATTTCTCTTTACTGGGACTGCACTACTTCCCATTTGTCCTTTCTTGAAAGATTCTGCAACTTCACCTATTTCGGTTCTTTGTAAATTGCGAATCTCTACAGCAATTTTTTCAAGTGTAGATCCAATCAAAGCCATGGAGAAGATGAATTCTGCATATCTTTCACGTGCAACTACTTGAGTTGTGACATCTGCAGGATACAACTGAAGCTTCTTTGATACTCTTCTTTGCACTTCCACAGCTTTTGCACCCATGAGAGAGCCAGTTCCTACAACGCCCAATGTTTTGCAAATCAAAATTCTCTTTTTTACTTCCTCTATTCGTTCTACATGTTTTGACATCTCATTTGCCCAGTTGGCAAATTTTAATCCAAAAGAAATTATGCTTGCATGTTGACCATGTGTTCTTCCTACTGCTGGTAAATCTTTGTACTTTACAGCCTTGTCTGCTAAAATGATAGCTAATTTTGCTACCTTTGGTTCTATGATATTTAGAGTATCACGGAATTGTAAGGAATTACTTGTATCCACCAGATCGTTGCTTGTCAAACCATAGTGTATCCAGGGCTTTGCAGAAGGTTTGCAAATTTCACTTAGGGCTTCCACCAAGGAAGCCGTGTCATGATCACTTTTTGCCTCTAATTGTTTTACTCTTTTTACTGTAATCTTTCCAGATTTTGCCATCTTTGATATGTTCAAAGCTGCATCCTTTGGAATCATCCTTATCTCTGATTGAGACAAGGCGACTGCTGCCTCTATGTCTAATTGATATGTTATCTTTTTTTGATCATCGAAAATCTCCTTCATCGCATCAGTACCATAACGACCGCCATCAATTGGAAGAATTGGCATATCTTGGATCAGTTGATCAAGGAAAATAAATCTACTTGTGTGGCTTTGGATTGTAATCGACACTTTTTTCTATACTTGTCAACAAGTCAAATCCATGTGTCCTGATGTGAAACCTGAAAAAAAGAACTTGGAAAACAAAGATTCCGATGATCAAAAAGATGATGCAACATTACTTGATGGTAAAACATTGCATGACTTGTATAGACATACGGCAAAGCTGATTAAATAACTAATTAGAAATCACATACTCATGATTTAAATTGTGTCCGGATACCTTTTTTCGCAGAAAGAGATGTCGTCATTAATTCCAAAGAAAATCCGAGAGATGGAATACCGTATTGAAGCTGATCCATCAAAAGGTATGAAAGTTCCCGTGACAATTTATGCTGATGAAAAATTATTGCAAAAAATGCTCACCGATAGAACCATTCAACAAGCCGTGAATGTATCTACCATACCTGGAGTGCTAAAGCATGTTGTGGTTCTTCCAGATGGTCATGAGGGTTATGGATTTCCTGTTGGAGGAGTAGCTGCAATGGATGCTGAAAATGGAATGATCAGCCCTGGAGGAGTAGGATATGATATCAATTGTGGTGTTAGACTAATCAAAACAAATCTTACGGAAAAAGATGTCCGACCACGACTCAAAGACCTTGTCACGGAACTATTTACATCCATTCCATCTGGTGTGGGATCCAAGGGTGCTGTACGACTAACTTCATCTGATCTTGATGAGGTTCTTGTAAAAGGGGTACAATGGGCAGTTGATCATGGATATGGCTCAAAAGATGATGCTGATGTATGTGAAGAAAATGGCCAGATAAAAAACGCTGATCCTGGAAAAATATCTCCAACTGCACGCAAGAGAGGTGCACCACAATTAGGAAGCCTTGGCTCTGGGAATCACTTTCTTGAGGTACAGCGTGTTGATCAAATTCATGATAAAGAGGCTGCTAAAAAAATGGGAATTTTCAATGAAGGACAAATTACTGTATTGATTCACTGCGGCTCAAGAGGATTTGGACACCAAGTTTGTAGTGATTATTTGAGAGTGTCAGAACAAGCACTTTCTAAATATAACATCAATCTTGTGGACCGAGAACTTGCATGCGTTCCAAATTCTTCCGAGGAGGGAGAATCGTACCGAAAAGCAATGTTTGCTGCATTAAATTATGCATGGAGTAACAGACAGATGATCACACACTGGACAAGAAAAGCCTTTGAAAGAATCTTCAAACAAACAGAATCTGATCTGGATATGAAACTCATCTATGATGTAGCTCACAATATTGCCAAAGTTGAAAAACACAAAATTGATGGTGAGTTACGTTCCGTTGTGGTTCATCGAAAGGGTGCAACAAGAGCATTTCCACAAGGAAGAGATGAAGTGCCACGAAAATACAGAGATATTGGTCAGCCAGTCTTCATACCTGGTTCTATGGGTACTGGTAGCTGGATCTTGTTGGGAAAACCTGGATCTATGGATTTGAGTTTTGGTTCTACTGCTCACGGTGCAGGAAGAATGATGTCAAGATCTGCTGCACGGAGAAATTTTACCGAAGGCCAAGTTCAAAAATCGCTAGGTGATAAAGGCATTTTCATAAAAGCTCTTACACGGGAAGGCGTGGTAGAAGAAACGCCTGAGGCATACAAAGATGTTGATGCTGTGGCAAACGTATCTCATGAACTTGGAATAGCTACAAAAGTAGCAAAGCTTGTTCCAATTGGGGTAATCAAGGGTTGACAGAGGAAGACAAAGAACTTGAACTTCTCAAAGCAAAAAGGATGCTTGAGATGCAAAAAAATATCTCACAAAGACAAAGAATTGAAGAGGTAAAACCAGAATCAAAGGCACCCAAGGTTTCTCCAAGGGATATCGTTCTCAAACAACTTGGATATAGGGGAGAAGAAGTGCTTCAGAATGCCGAGTCCCAATTTCCAAATGACACCAAAGTTGTCATCGAAAAACTTGCAGAACTCATCCAGGGAGGAGAAATTACAGAAATCATAGATGGGGGTAAATTGTTAACATTGTTTAGATCAGTTGGAATTCGCGTAAGAGTACAAACTACAATCAATGTTGAACAAGACGGCAAAATGGTATCTTTGTCAGACAAGCTACAAGGTGAAACCAAATCGCTGTCTGAACCTGAACAAGATAATACATCTTCTAATGATTCACAAGTTGAAACATCTAGCAATAATTTTAATGAAAACAATTTCTGATGTTATCAGTAACTAAGTTTATTATTCCTGCATCACGTTGGATGATTGTTTATGCACGGTAGGGCTACCATCCTTGAAATTGCAACAACCAACTATGAAATTGATCGAGAGATTGTTGTATCTGCAATGGATGAGTTACAATCTCTCTGTGGTGTCAAGGAAGGATTTTTGGTAAGTAATCCGATGGAAAGATTTGGCTGGGCCTTTTTCAAAGTGTTGATAAAAATTGAATTGCTTTCTGGGATGGAGTTGAAACTAGGTGATCAAATTGCAAAAACCAAGGGAAAAAAAATTGAAGAAAAATTTGTTACCTTTATGAGAACATTCTTTGAAAGCAAAAATGCCAAAGTAAAAGTTAAACTGGTAGATGCCTAGACTCTTCTTCCTCTTTTACCACCCTTCTTTCTAGTGGTATCATGAGGGATTGGCGTCACATCGTCAATTCTTCCTATCTTAAATCCGCCTCTTGCTAGTGCTCTAATTGCTGCTTGTGCACCAGGGCCTGGAACACGTGAACCTACTCCACCTACTGCTCTTACTCTTATGTGAAGACCAGTGAAGCCCTTGTCATGCGCTGCCTCAACTACTGCTGCAGTTGACTTCATTGCTGCATACGGAGATGATTCGTATCTATCTGCGTTAACATGTCGTCCACCAGAGCTAATTGCTACAGTTTCTGCACCTGAAACGTCTGTGATGTGCACTATGGTATTGTTAAAACTACTGAAAATGTGAGCGATACCCCATTTTTCCTTAGCTTCTTGTACGGACAACATTTCAAGACTCTTTAACGGGTTTAAAAAACATTTGTTCGAGAAAATAGGTTTGATTTTGAATATTTTGAGAGAATCTTACTGTGGAAATATGCGTCAGTTTTTTAAAGTTTGAAGAGCGAATATATCATCTATGAAAACTCTACATCTTTCAATAATCACAATAATTCTTGTCATGATGGGATTTGTGATCCTACATGGTTTTTCTCTAGCACAAGCAAGATGTCTTACTGATACGCATGGTATGGTAATAGGTACATGTGAGGCTCCCGGATACCAAACACCGTTAAAACAATTCAAATCAGGAATTCCAGCATCAGATGTGAAGTGTGCAGATGGGATTACTCTTGTAGTAAAATCAGAAGATGGATCTCCGGCATGTGTAAAACCTGATACTGCTCAGATATTGGTTGAGAGAGGATGGGCAAAAGAGATTGTAACACAGACAACAATTAATGCAATAGCATCTAGTATTCCAAAACTAGAAAAAATTCCCGTAATAATCAACGGCGTAAATTCTAGTTATTCCTTTAATTATACAATTACTGGAGGTCAGATTGAACAAGCCACAGCAGATATGACAAACAAAGAACTCATTTTATCAATAAAATCTACAGGAAATGGAATATTGATGGCGGATCTTCCAAGAACATTGATTGATGCAAAAATGAATGGTCAAGACAGCCAATTTATTGTTCTAGAGGATAAAAAAGAGATACGGTATAATCAGACCACTACAATTCAAAGTAGAATTCTTAATATCCCATTTCAATACGGTGTATCACGAATTGAGATAATTGCACCTGTACCGATTCAGTAGCAATGGAAACTCGATGATTCTATTTTAAATCACAAAAAACACACTATAGAGTCTTTTAGATTGTTAACACGATTTCAATTTAGACCACTGGATTGCAGTTGACTAAAAAACATTGTGCGCTAGGCATGAATAGAATTAGTTTTCGAATAATTATACTGTGAAAATATGCGTCAGTTTTTTAAAGTTGGAAGATTGAATAATGATACATTTTGAAAACAGTATATCTTGCAATAATTATAGGATTAGGAGTAGCACTGATTGTTATTGGGAATTCTAATTTGTTGTTCGCTCAGGAAGGTGGATTTGATCTAACAGGTGCAAAGACTTACAGTATTATTGATAGTCCACTAAAACAATTCAAATCAGGAATTCCAGCATCAGATATAAAATGCAAAGAAGGACTGCATTTGATGATTAAAGCAGAAGATGGTTCACCAGCTTGTGTAGAAACAAAAGATGCTGTAAATCTATTCGAACGAGGTTGGACAAAACAAATCCATTACTATATTGATAAACAAATAAGCCATAATGTCTATTCCTATATGCAACCCAAAGTTACATTGCCGGATTATTCTTATGATGGAATGGATAAAGATGGCACAGTGACAATTAACAACGAGACCTACTATCAAACCACGTTCAATTATACTGTTGATAATTTGCCAAAATCTGTATATGTGAAATTTCAAAACGTTACTTTTATTTTTCCTGAAGGGATTCTTAATACGCCCGGTGGTAGCTTTGTACCACTAGATGTAAAATTCATAGATGGCTTTGAAGAGATCTACGGTGGAATTGTGAAATTTCCAGATAATGTAACAGGAGATTCTGGAATATCAATTCCTACAATGTATGGACCTTCTATTGCTAGAAATTCAGTTACAATTATTGGTAATCACATGAAGCCACAGGCTGGACTGACCATATACAATGAAAAGTTTATGTTACTTGTGAGCAAGTAAAATGAAAACACCACATCTTTCTATATTGACAATCTAACAACAATTTGTATTTAGACCACCTTATTGCAGTTGACTAAAAAACATTAGGATCTAAGATGTGTCCAGCCACATCGCTTGATGGCTGTGGTTCTATTGCTGTCAACCAAAATTACACCCTTGCCGTTAGAAACATGACCTATCTCAGATAGTGGAATGTTCATACTCTTTGCTACATTCTTGATTTTTGGTAGGTCTGCTGGATGTACTGTTGATACAATCTCATACTCTTCGCCACCACAAAACACTAGATCCTCTAAACTCATTTTGTTTCTATGTGCAAATTCTATGACATCATTTCCAGTAGGTAATCTGGTTATCACAAATTTCTTTTTGCTCTGTTGACTCATATCATTTAATGTTATGGCAAGTCCATCACTGGAATCCATGGATGATGAAAAATACTTGGCTGCCTTTAATCCAAAGTCTAGTTTTGGCTTGGGTCTGAAAATTGCTTTTTTGAATATTTTTGTTGCCTGAGGGTTTGTCTTGTACCCATTAAGAACAATCTTCAAGCCTGCTGAAGAATATCCGAAAGGACCGGATGTTATTATGATGTCTCCTGTCTTGGCACCTCCTCTTGATGGAATTTTCTGTCTGCTTGCACCAAACATGGAAACTTCAATGACTAGCTCTTTTCCTTCATTTGTGTCTCCGCCAATTATGCGCACTCCAAACTCTTTAGATGATAAAAGAAAACCACTTGCCAAATCTTTGATCATTTTTTGGGTAAAACTACGCGGTATTGCCAGTGCAATAGTGGCATATTCTGGCTTGATTCCTTTACAAGCAAAGTCACTTACGCATGAAACTAGACTTTTTCTTGCAACCTCGACAAGTGTCATTCCTTCGGGAATGTCAGTGCTTTGAACTAACATATCTGATTTTGTTATGAATTTGATATTGCCTATCTTCAGTACTTCGACATCATTAGCTTGAAACTTTGACTTTTTTCCAAATCTGCTTTGAAATGTCTTGATTATTTCT
>DASUKX010000070.1:0-25084 GCA_036278495.1 Nitrosotalea sp. | reverse complement strand
TATCACTCCAAGTAATTCATTTTTGTTCAACTCATTTAGCGTGAGCAGATCTTTTGTTTTCACTTTCATTTCTTCATCCATCCAAATAACGAACGTTTCTTTATAGGCTTCTCATCGTTTGACTCTTCAATTTTCTCATTTTCAGTTTTTAATTCAGATTTAGATTCTGTTTTTGGTTCATCTTTTTGTTTAGTTTTTGGTCGTCCGGCAGAAATCCACTGTCTAATATCAGATGCAAGTTTCCTTGCTTGGCTGTCATTTTCTGGCGGCGGTACATCAAATAGATCAGAGTATTTTTCAATATCTTTTGTAGATATTCCGGCAAATGGATCTTCAGATATTTCTTGTTCAGAGGCAGGTTTTAGTTCAACTTTAGGTTCTGGTTTTAGTTCAACTTTAGGTTCTGGTTTTAGTTCAACTTTAGGTTCTGGCCTGTTCTTTATTTCTTCAACAGACTCCTCAGGTCCAAAGAGAGTTTCTAAAAACACATCTTTATCAAAAGATTTTAGATCCTTGTATTCTTGTCCTACACCCAAGTAAAGAATTGGACTAGAGGTTACCTTTACAATGGATATAGCAGCTCCGCCTCGTGCATCTGCATCGCTTTTTGTAAGTATGGCACCATCAAATTTTGTATAATTATGAAATTCCCTTGCTTGACTTACAGTATCGTTACCTGCCAATGAATCTCCAACAAATAGTTTGAGATCAGGATTTACCACTTTGTTGATTTTAGATATTTGATCCATTAAATTTTTGCTGGTTTGCATTCTTCCTGCAGTATCAATTAGTATGCAATCAATCTTATGCGATTTAGCATAAAGTACTGCATCTCTTGAGACTGCAGCAGGATCAGAACCATAATTTTGAGCAATGACTTTGATGTTAAGCCTCTTCCCATGTTCGCTTATCTGCTCTATTGCACCTGCCCTATAGGTATCAGCTGCTGCAATCACAACAGAATATTTATTTTCTTTCAGAAAATTTGCAACTTTTGCAATTGTAGTTGTTTTTCCAGTTCCATTAATGCCCATAAATGAAATAATGTAAGGGTCTCCCTTTTCCTTCTTTGTTCCAATGTTAGACAAAATATCGACTTTGCCTGCTTTTTCAAACATGATTGAGATGCTTTTTCGTAGTTCTTGTTTTACAACTTCAGCAATTTTGTCCTTGTTTACAGTGGAACCAACTAGTTGTTTTTTCAAGTCATCTTTTAGTGCGTCAATGACTTCGGTTGCAACATCAGATTCCAACAATGCAATCTCTAGTTCGAACAAAACTTCATCTACATCTTTTTCTTTTAGTTCTTTTTCTCCAAAACTTTTAGCCGCTACAGAAAATGCATTTCTTAGTTTTTCAAACATAGCATACTGCCTTACTGCGGTGGATTACGATTTGATTGTATAAGTTTGTTCATTTCATGTTGTCCTTGTTCAAGTTTCATGGAAACTTCTTGTCTTTGTGATGCCAATTGTTGCAACACCATTTCAAGTTCCTTAATTCGAGATTCCATGTAATTGATTGCAGAGTTTTTGTCTTGCTCTACAGAAGCTCCTGCACCAATATTTACAATCATTTTTTGTTCAGGATTTATTTTTGCTTTGACATATACTCCAAGACCAACAGGTACCAGAGTTTCACAATCAACATTTCCAGTCATTCCCTTCATAGACTCTACTGCATTTGCAGCCTCTTGTAAAAGCCTCATCACAGTTTCTTCTCGCTGTACTAGATCAGTCAGATAAGACTCAAGAGCCTGCATCTGCTGCATTAAAGATTGAGCTTGTTCTTCACTCATTTGCAAAAAATTCTCGTATTGACTATAAATTCATTCTGAAAGTAAAACAAAAAGGAGAAAAGGATTATGCCTTTGCCTTTGAAAGTTTTGCGTCTACTTCATCCCAGTTTATTACATTCCACCAAGCATTGACATAGTCCGCACGTCGATTTTGATATTTTAGATAATAGGCGTGTTCCCAAACGTCCAATCCTAGCAAGGGAGTAAGACCTTTGGTACGTGGACTTGTTTGATTTGGCATTGTAGTAAACTCGACTTTTTTTGTCTGTGGATTGAAAGTTAACCAACCCCAACCACTTCCTTGTATAGCAATGGTATCTTTGACAAATTTTTCTTTAAAGCTGTCAAAATTTCCAAACACAGAGTTAATAGCTTCTTCTAAGCTACCTCCAGGTTTTCCACCACCATTTGGTTTCATGTTATTCCAAAATAGAGCATGGTTTTCATAACCGCCTCCGTGGAAATTCACTGCGCCTCTAACATTTTCTGGGACTTGATTCAAGTTTGAAAGTAACTTGGTTAGTTCCATGTTTTGTAGTTCAGGGCTCAAGTTTGCCAATGCATTGTTCAAGCCATCAGTATATGCTTGATGATGCTTGGTATGATGAATTTCCATAGTTTTTGCATCTATGTGTGGTTCCAAGGAATCATACGAGTATGGTACTTTTGGAAGTTCATATTTTGCCATAAAAATCACAAGTCTCTCTTGCAATTTATGGCTTTGGTTGCAAATGCATTTTATCTAGTCTTGATCCAGATACGATGTGGTAGAGAAATTACTAATTTTTTCTCTTGTTTTTGTTTTATGTATAACATATTTTATTTCCTGTCCAGTTCAAGGAGAAAATCTTCTTTCAAAAAGTATACAGCTAGTCGGAGTTGAAACTCCAAGACAACAAGGCCTGGAAGGCCAAGGAGTAAAAATTGGAATAATAGATACTGGAATTGATTTTAACCACCATGATTTGCTAGGCTATGGACAATCAGGAAGAGTTGCCGGAGGATACAATTATGTCAATACGGACGAAAAACCAAATGATGACAATGGTCACGGCACCGAAGTTGCAGGCATAATTGGTGCAAATGGAAGTTTTTCAGGCATGGCTCCAAAATCTCAATTGTTCTCATACAAGGTCTCATCCACAGGAGAATCAGTTTCATCAGATTACATCATACATGCAATATCTCGTGCCATAGAAGACAAGATGAATGTGGTAAACATCAGTCTTGGAGTAAACAGAACCAATGACGAATTAGAAAATGCCGTAGATGAAGCAGTAAAAAAAGAAATTGTAATAGTTGCCGCAGCTGGAAATAATGGTCCTGACAACAAGACCATCGGAAGTCCAGGTAGAGATTTTAATGTAATAACTGTAGGAGCATCATACAACAACATAACATCAAGTTTGGTATCAACTCTAGAAATTGGAAACAAGCAATATGAAGCACTTCCAATGCTCGGTGTTAATGTTTTAAAGAATCCAATCAACGGAAAAATAATTTACGGAGGATATGGAAGAAACAAGGATCTTGAAGGCCTTGATGTAAAAGATTCAATATTGCTTGAGCAACGAGGCAGTGACATAAAAGGCGAGAAAGTATTTTTTTCTGAGAAAGAAAAAAACGCTGCAGACCATGGAGCAAGGGGTTTGATAATATTTAACAACCAAAGCGGAATTTTTTTCGGAGAACTCAATGGACCCAATTCAACTAAAGGATACCATTCAAGAATTCCAGTTGTCTCCATGTCAGGAGATGATGGTCATAAATTACAGTCAATGCTAAAAAACAACACAACTGGAACTCTTGACATATTTTACCATCCAGACTTTGTGGCACCTTTTAGCTCACGCGGACCAGTTTCACCATTTTATGTCAAGCCAGATCTTGTTGCCCCAGGAGTTTATGTAAACACCACTTCAATTGACGGAAAATACAACTTGACTAGCGGAACAAGCATAGCAGCCCCACATGTTACCGGAGCAGTTGCCATATTGTTACAAGAACATCCAAACTTGAATCCATCAGAAATATCATCTCTGATAGTTACAACAACTGATCCTGTTACAGACGCATACGGCAAAGCATTCCCACTTGAGGTAGCAGGCAGTGGCAGGTTGAACATTACAAGGGCAAGTTCTGCAGATCTAATCATCATTCCACAGGAACTAGTTTTCAATCTCTCTTATGAAAACACCAATGAATCCAGAACATTACACTTGAATTCAATTGATGGTGCTACAATTCCAAAACTAAAAGTCAAGTTTTCATCTGATGAGCCAAATCTTGTTTTCAGTTATACTGTAAGTAATGATACCATAAATGCACAGATCACAGATAGTGCAAAAAAGCCAGGCGATTATGACGGGTTTATAATAATTGATGATTCAAAAACAGTATACCATATTCCAGTTGTGGTTCATGTCACAAAAGGAACATTGAAGGCAACCCAGACTGACACACAGATTGGTTTTTCAATCAACTATCCTGACAAGTGGTCATATGCAAAAATTTCATTGGTAAAAGCAGGTTCACGCGATGTTAAAACAATTGGAATCACCCCACAGGATACAAGAGTAATAACAATTCACAGTATAGGAGAATATTGGGCCCAGGCTGATATCAAAACAGGAAATGAAACTGATCATGCATATTATATCCTGACAGTAAATCACATTACAGAAAATCATTTTGACATTGACAACATTTTACAAATTCCAGCAAAACAAATAGTAATCATTTCATCCATCATAATTATTGCAGTTATAGTCGTATCAGTAATGCGCAGATAAAATTAGATGTGTGGTCCAGCATCTTTTATTTCTGGAGCAACATTTCCAAATTTTTTGAAGTTATCTACAAACATCAGAGCCAGTTTCTTTGCAGACAAGTCATATGCTTCCTTGTCAGACCAAGTGTTTCGGGGATTGAGTACTTCAGATGGAACATCAGGACATGATACAGGCACATCAACATTGAAGACCTCATCACGCCTATATTGCACATCATTTAGCTTACCTGACAGCGCTGCAGTGACCATACTTCTGGTATAATGGATATTCATTCTCTTTCCAATTCCATATGGCCCTCCTGACCAGCCAGTATTTATCAGATATACCGCAGCACTGTGTTTTGTAATTTTTTCTCCTAGCAATTTTGCATAAACTGATGCATGTCTTGACATGAATGGTGCACCAAAGCACTCAGAAAATGTTGCTCTAGGTTCAGTGATTCCTCTTTCAGTGCCTGCAAGCTTGCTTGTATACCCAGACATAAAGTGATACATTGCACCCTCTTTTGTGAGTCGTGCTATGGGTGGCAGTACACCAAATGCATCGGCTGTTAGAAATATTATGACTTGGGGGTTTCCACCAAGACTTGGTATTACTGCACCAGGAATGTAATCAAGAGGATATGCAGCTCTAGTATTTTCTGTAAGACTGCCATCATTGAAATCTGGCAACATGGTTGTCTTGTCAATTACAACATTTTCCAAGACGGCTCCAGATCTTATAGCATCCCAGATTTGCGGTTCGGCATCTTTGTTTAGATTGATGCATTTTGCATAACATCCACCTTCAAAATTAAAAACTCCTTTATCTGACCAACCATGTTCATCATCACCTATCAACTTGCGATTAGAGTCAGCTGATAACGTAGTTTTCCCAGTTCCTGATAGACCAAAGAATAAAGCAGTATCACCACTTTTTCCAATATTAGCAGAGCAGTGCATTGGAAAGACACCGCGTGATGGCAAATTGTAATTCATAACAGAAAACATTGCTTTTTTTATTTCTCCAGCATACGATGTTGCTCCAATTAAAACAATTTTCTTTGTATAATTGAGGAGAATGAATGTGTCAGTTTTTGTGCCATCTTCTTCTGGAATTGCTTTGAAATCATTTAGTGCAATAACAGTATACTCGGGCTTGTGAGAATCTAGTTCTGATGCAGTGGGCCTAATGAAGAGTTGTCTTACAAACAAACTCTGCCAAGGATGGTCAGTGATAATCCTAATTGGTAATCTGTGTTCGACATCTGCACCAACAAAGCCATCAAAGATGAAGATCTCTTTTCCAGCTATGTGCTTTTTCATTTTTTCAAATATTATATCAAACTTGTCTCCCGGAAATGGGTGATTGATTTTACCCCAGTCAACAGTATTGTGAGTTTGTTCATCATCTACTATAAAACGGTCATCAGGAGATCTGCCAGTATATTTTCCAGTCTTTACTGCCATGGCACCATTTGCAGTTAGAATACCTTCATTTTTTTCTTCGATTAGATCAATGAGACTCTTGACCTGCAAGTTTCTTTGTATCTTAGCAGGCTTGATGCCCATTTGTTCCAATTGTGATACAACGTGATGAGTGATCGTAGGTTCCAAATCCTCTATCATCTGGTAAGACGATTCCCTATGAAAATCCTTATTATCTCTTCGGATCCGACAAGCAAAGCAAGAAACGTATTTATTGTAAAATTCAGTCAGAGTCGTGTACATGCCGATCAACAAAGAAGCTCTTGAACTTAGAAAAAAGGTATCTGAACACAGACCAGACTTTGTAAGACAAGAGAGTTGGAGATATGCAAGACTTGCAGAAACATGGAGAAAGCCAAAAGGTATGGACAACCATCAAAGAAAACAGAAGAAAGGATGGCCAGCTTTAGTACGAATAGGATATGGCGGACCAAAGATTGCAAGAGGATTACATCCTTCAGGATTTACAGATAATCTAGTTTACAACTTGAAAGACTTGGAAAAACTTGATCCAAAGAAAGATGGTGTCAGATTTGGTCACGGAGTAGGAAAAAAGAAAAGAAATGAAATAATCACAAAGGCAATAGAGAAGAACTTTAAGGTATTCAACGCGAGGGTGTCAGCGAGTGGTAGTAAATCTTAAGTCCAAAAGACAGCTAGTCTCCAGAATTCTTGGAGTCGGAGTAGGCAGAGTAAGATTTGATCCAGAATACTTGGATGATGTAACTGATGCAATCACTCGTGATAACATTAGAAGTTTGATAACTGCAGGAACAATTCAAGTAAAACCAATTGTTGGCACTTCAAAGGGAAGAGCACATTTTAAGAAATCTCAAAAACGCAAACGTGGTACTAAACAAGGTTCGAAAAAAGGAAGAAAAGGATCCAGAGTAGGAAAGAAGGAAGTATACGTCAAGAGAATAAGAGCAATGAGACACCAGCTAAAAGTTTCAAAGTCAAGAAAAGAAATACCAAATGAAAGTTATTGGAAACTTTACAAACAAGTTGGTGGAAACCAAGTAAGAAACTTGGCTCACCTTAGAAGCTTGATAGAAGAAGTTCGTTCAAAGAAGTAAATTTAAAATCTATAGATTGTATCTTTATCAAGAATTTTTCCTTTCTTGATTTCAATACCCTCTTTTGAAAGCATGTTGGATTTTATTTTCTCACCCCATGCATATCCACCTATTTTGCCACTTGATAGAATCACCCTGTGACATGGAACTATAACAGGAAAAGGATTTTTGTTCATAATTCTTCCAATGGCACGCTGTCCATTTTTCAGACCTACCGCCTTTGCAAGCTCACCATATGTTGTTACCTTACCTTTTGGAACCTGCAAGAGTTTTTTGTATACTTTATGTTCAAGTTTCAAATTTTTATCAGTTCCAGATTAGTTGAATTTATCATTTCTACTATTTTTTGTTTGCTCTTTCCAAGTCCACTCCAATCCACCAATGCAAATTTGGCCTCACTATTTCGTTTTAGCACATGAGTAAAAAGGTCTGAATCCATAATTTCAAGACCGTGTTTTGGGATGACAGTTCCCAATGCATAGTCACCCTCAAGAAGTTCTCTATTGAATTTACTAGGATAATGAGTCCCTCCAAAGCATATGGCCACATCGTGTTTTTTTGGTGACTCGGACATTTCTTTAATAACAATTTTTGCCACATTTTCACACAATTGCTTGTCTGTCCATTCTTTTTCTGTAGTGCCTATTTCGATGAATAATGTAGGTTTAGTCAGAGCAGTAGGTCCATGATGAGTGGCCTCAATTGTTATGTCAAACTTTGAGAAGGTATCACGCTCTTCCCATAGTCGCCTCATGTATGATTTTTGTAAATGTGGATGCGGTATTGCTACTTGCCTTGCAAATCCACCAAACATGGCATCGCCAAAATTTCCCGTACTGTGACAAGTCAATGCAAGTGTTCCGCTTTCAGATGCATGTTTTGACAAAAATACATACCCATCATACTGGTATTTTTCCTCAAGCCAGTCTGCAGAAATTGCAGGGGTTGGTATCAGTACAAGATCAAAATTATTTCCTCGGTATATTCCATCTTCTTTTTTCATTTGTTTTGAGATAAATGATGTCATGTTAGATCCAGCAGGATCAGATTCGTATGCCACCAATAATTCCATAATTAAGAATCAAAATACCGCTTTATTATCTTAGATGAGAATATCATTTCTCAAAGTTATACTTTAAAATTTAAATAATACTAGTAGTATAGTGTATATGTGCGGGTAAAATTAGATCCTAATGTAAAAAGAGATACAACATCAATCAAGATAGATCCATCAGTCTGGAAAGAGGCAAAAAAAGATGCCATAGACAGAGAACTTGATTTATCACAGCTGGTAGAAATTGCACTAAAGACATGGCTAGAAGATGAAGATCCTAAGAGAGTCAAAAATGAATTAAAAGAGAAATAAAAAATGTCTCATTCTGAAGAATATAAAAAAAATTTATCACGTGTTTCAGATCTATTAGAAAATTACAGTAAAGTATTCGAACGTCTCTCCAATGTTACATCAGATGAAGAATTGAAAATAATATACAGTTCTCTATATATACACTAAATTATTACCTCGGCAGATCATATCTAGTTTCAATCAATGTACTAAAAGAAGTCAATGTCTTGTTTGAAGCAATAGAGAATCTGCCAAGAAAGTCAGAGTACAAGGAAATTAAAAACATGGTTGAAAAACAAAGAGAGGCGATTGTCAATACTTTGATTCCAATAAAGGAGGCGTTTGAAAGATCAGCCGAATATGAAAATTTTGGTAGAAAAAAACTCAAAGATTCAGATGGAAAGTGAATAGAAATTGTCACGTAAAAATCAACAATCAGGCAAGATATCAGCAGAATCTACAAGACCGTTAAAAATACTCGGAGTTCGCAGTAGAGAGGATCTCATTGAGGAATGGCTGTCCTTGAACCCAAAAGATGTAACAGATTTTGATCGAACCGGCATCAAAAAAATTACTACCCAAGTCACCATAACATTTGATTTTGGTAAAGAAGAATACCTACTTGCATTTCAGCCATTAAAGTAAACAATTAGAGAAAAATTTCATCAAGGATTAAACTAGGCTAAAACCAGGAAAACATGTTCACAGCCCCTGGGACAGCATATGCTAGAGTAAAATGTCCAAAATAAGGATTATAAGGACACTTTAGGAAAGTTCTCCAATGGTTAAGGTAAACCCAAAACAGATGCTCAAGGACATGGTCAACACTATGAAACTTGCCAAAAAATCAGACAAGGAAGACTATGCAGAACACTTGAGACTGGTATTACTTGGGATGGCTACACTTGGAGCCATTGGATTCATAATTCAATTTACATTTGCCGTTATCAATTTAGGACATAGATAAAATGGCTCAAGAAACAAAATCACACTTTTTCGCAGTTAGAACCACAGGAGGTCAAGAAAAGGTAGTCATGGGCCTTTTAGAGAATCGAATCAAACTAAAAAAACTTAACATACAATCAGTTCTTCTTCTAGAAAATCTGAAGGGATATGTTGTAGTGGAAGCAATAGACGCAAACGCAGCATTTGATGCATTGCAAGGAATCAGACACATCAGAGGTCAACTAAGAGGAGAATTGACATTCAAAGACATAGAAGGTTATCTGGTAAAGAAATCCACAGTATCAGAGCTTGTAGTGGACCAAGTAGTAGAGATTATTGGCGGTCCGTTCAAAGGCATGAAAGCTACAGTAACAAGAGTAGACCATGACAAGGAAGAAGCTACAGTGATTCTGCTTGATGCACCTTACCAATTGCCAGTTACAGTAGATGCAAATTATCTCAAACCATCAACTCATTAGCAAGGATTAAATTTACAATTAAGAGGAAAATGAAAATATGGCAGATATGCAAACTGTTTCTGCACTTGTAACAGGAGGACAAGCTAGTGCTGGTCCGCCATTGGGTCCAACTTTGGGACCTCTAGGTGTAAACATTTTACAGATAGTTACTGCCATAAATGAAAAAACTAAAGATTTTGAGGGAATGAAAGTCCCTGTCACAGTCAATGTAGACAAGTCTACAAAGAAATGGACTGTGGAAGTTGGAATTCCTTCTGCTGCAGCTCTAATCCTAAAAGAGGCTGGAATTCAGAAAGGATCAGGAACTTCTGGCGCCACTTGGGTTGGAGATATTTCACCAGATTCTGTTGTCAAGGTTGCCAAGTTGAAAATCGATTCATCCTACGCACTAAACATAAAATCAGCATCAAAAGAAATAATCGGAACGTGTCTAGCACTTGGAATCAAAATAGATGGTAAGAATCCAAAAGAGGCAACTGCTGAACTAGAAGCAGGTAAGTGGGACGCTAAATTCAAGTAATTATTCTGTTACCGTATAAACTGGATCTTTATCTGTTTTCTGCAATTCAACAAAAGTTTCCGTATTTTGTATTCCCTCAATCTTGCCTATCTTTTCAATAGCTACAGTATGTAACTCTTCAAGATTCTGTGCTCTCAAGGTCAACAAGATATCAAATCTTCCAGTAACTTCAGAAATTGCAACTATCTCAGGAGTTTTTAGCAATGCTTTGTGAATCTGATCCTTCAACTTTGGATCTCTATTGATACCCATGGTAGCTCGTACTCCAATACCAATCAAAGATTCGTCAACTACAATGGTAAATTTCTTGATTAATTTTTTCTTGACTAGTCGCTTTACTCTACTATAGAGAACTGAAGTATTTACGCCAAGTTTTTTTGAGAGATTAGGAACTGATGTATTACCGTCTCGGCTAAGTTCGGTAATTATTTTCATATCTAATTCATCGAATTTGTGCAACTTTGCGACTTGTTTTTATTACTATTTAATAAATGTAAGTTACTTTTCCAAAAGTATTCTCATTTCAAGACTGGAACTAGTATTGAAATTTTTACAATTACAGAATTCTCGAACGATTTTGTCGCTAAAGGATTTTAAATAGGCAAATTGGAAAGCTTTCGTAATGATTACCGAATCCCAGATAGCTCAAATGATAACAGATGCTAAAAAGAGCACAAAGGAGAGAAAATTCAAGCAGGCAGTAGAGCTAATCATGGTTTTCAGAGATATTGATGTAAAGAAAGGTTTTGCAATAAACGAGACTGTCCAGTTACCAAAGAAGATGAACAAGTCGTCTGCCATATGCGTAATTGCATCAGGAGATCTTGGCATAAAAGCAAAGGGTGCAAATGCGGACTTGGTAGTAGACAGTGCTCAAGTAACACAAATGGGTTCAAACAAAAGAGAATCACGCAAATTAATCAACGGTTATGACTTTTTCCTTGCAGACACTTCAGTAATGGCAAATGTCGGTAAGACATTGGGTCAATTCATGGGTCCAAGAGGAAAGATGCCTACACCACTTCCATTCAATGCACCAATTGAATCCATATTGGAAAGATTTAGATCTTCAATCAGAGTTAGACTGAAAAACTCTCTTTCATTAGCATGCAAGATAGGCGATGAAACAATGTCTGACCAAGATCTGCTGGCAAATGCTAATGCAGTTATCAGCACAATAGAAAAGAAACTACCAAGCGGCGATAAGAACATCAAGAAAATAATGATCAAGACAAGCATGGGAAAAATTGTAAAACCAATACAATCAGGAACGAAGTAAGATGCATCAGAATAGAACAAATTATCCTCAAAAGAAAACGCAGATGTATCAGCAGCTGCAAGAATTACCAAACAAATACAAAGTTATTGCACTAGTCAGAATGGAAAAAGTAAGATCTTCACAATTATTACCATTAAGAAAAAAATTCAAGGGCGAAGTAGAAATTGTAAGCATAAAAGATAAAGTTGCACAAAAATCACTTTCTACATTAAAAATTCCAGGAATTGAAAAACTCGCAGCAAATCTAGTCGGACAGTGTGTTTTGATGTTTACAAACATGAGTCCAATCAAGCTCAACATTTTGCTTGGTAAAAACAAGATAATGATGGCTGCAAGAGGCGGAGACAAGGCAAGCATAGACGTAGTAATCAAGGCAGGTAACACAGGAATTACTCCAGGACCAATTCTTACCGATTTCAAAGAAGCAGGAGTATCTACAAAGATTGATCAAGGAACAGTTTGGATAACAAAGGATTCAACGGCTGCAAAGAAGGGAGATATCATATCTGGAAAATTGGCCACTCTACTGAGCAAACTTGATGTCAAAGCAGTAGAAGCAGGCATAGTCCTAAACTCAGCCTTGGAAGACAAGGTAATTTACAATCAGGAAGAACTAACTGTAGACGTAGAACAATACAGAACAGCATTTACTCAGGCACATCAAGAAGCATTAGCATTATCAATAGAGATAGGATATGTGACAAAGGAGAATGTCAACCTCATACTTGCAAAGGCTGCCCAACAGGCAAGATCACTTGCAATAGAAGCTGGTTTCCTCACCGAGGATACCAAGGATGCAACAATACAAAGAGCACATGGACAAGCCAGAGCATTGTCAGGAAAGCTAAAGGGCTATACCGCTCAATAATTCAAGCAGAAACTATACTTAACGTACTTTGGGTAAATTCCAGTTGTACTTCATAGCAACTAATCTCAATACAGTAGTAACCAAGATTGCCCCAACTGTTGCCATCTCAATTTGCAGTTTAGTCATCAAAAGAATATAGAAAATAACCACACCAAGAAAACTTGCAGATGCATACAATTCCTTGACAAATACCATAGGTATTTCATTTACAAACATATCTCGTAAAATTCCCCCGCCTACAGCTGTCACCATTCCTGCCATGGCCATTGCAAGAAAATTCATTCCAAACAATTGGTATGCCAGCGTTGCCCCAATTGCAGTAAAGACACCAAGTCCAAGAGCATCAAATTTCAAAAACAAGTTCCAGTGTTTTTGCATTTTCGGATACAAGAAAAAGATGACAACTCCTGTGACAGTGGTGATAATGACATAATTGGGATCAGATATAGAATGAGGAGGAAAGTGTCCCAATACGATATCACGTATAGTGCCTCCAGCAACACCAGTGATTGTTGCCAGAATTATAATTCCTACAATGTCTGCCTTGTGTTCAATTGCCTTGAATGCACCAGTTACTGCAAAAGCCATAGTGCCAAACAAATCCAATATCAGAACAACATTTTGGATCGGCGTAGAGAATTCAGTCAAATAACAGACTAATCAGACCAGAGTAAATAATGTTTGAGTTGTAAAAAAGTATTGTACTGTCTTTAACCGAATAGTGCGGAAAGACCTTCCATGGCTTGCTCTTCAGTCTTTGCAGATGGTAGATCAGCTTCCTTCTTTCCTTCTGATGCTCCTCCGCCTGCTTGTGCTGCTGCTGGTGCAGCAACTGCTACTGGTGCAGCCTTGATTGCTTCCTCAATGTTTACATCGGCTAGTGCAGCAACGAGTGCCTTTACTTGTGCCTCATTTACTTCAGCACCTGCAGCCTTTACAACATTAGCAATATTTGCTTCGTTGATTTCCTTCTTTTGTTTGTGCAAAAGCAACGCAGCGTATACGTATTCCATTGTAAACGAATTTTGCAAGAGGCATAATATAAAACTATGGAGCCTTTGGAAAAAATAAATCCGAATTGATTTTTCTAGTTTAAGATCTTAAGGCCTCTACAGATCGAATACATGTATTTCTTCAAGTCTTTGTCATAAAGCGTATCCATCCTTTGTTTTAAAACACGCTTTGCCTGTTCTTTTTCTGGACCATCCGGTAAGGAAAGTACATTGTTAATCAATTCAGGTATTGATTCTCTTACCCAACCAGAAATAATATTATGAATATTCTTATGGATTTTTTCAACTGGATCACTGTTAACATCAAAGACTCCAGTGAAATTATTGTGTTCTACCCTATAGATCAAGGCAAATATGCACTCCTTTGGATTCGGATTCTTTAAAATCTCAATGGATTGTGGTCCAGCTTTTCCCTGTGATACTTTGTTCTTAAGACCTACCGGATTTATTATCATCCCATTGACTCCTATGTTAGAATTTTCGACTCCTGTTACAATTCCTACAATGATATCACGATATTCACCATTAGACTTTGATGCAAAGACATGGTCTCCTTCTTTCCATCCCTTTTTTGCAAACATGAGAAACTTTCTCAATAAATCATATTTAATGTGTTGGTTCAGAATGCTTAATATCAGTCAGAGGAAAAAAATTGTGAAATGGACAAGGACCAAATCCTTTCAAAGTTTTCTACGGATCCAGATAGATACTACAAGGTAGAATTATTTGAAAATGAAGGATTTAGACGAAAATCATGCGGCAAGTGTCACAGATTTTTCTGGACTTTGGATGACGGAATTAGCATGTGTCCTGATCATATAGACAATGGCTATTCTTTCATTGGTGACCCTCCTACAAACAAGAGATTTGATTACACGCAGGCATGGAAGGAGGTAGAGTCATTTTTTGTACAAAATAATCACAAATCAGTTGGCAGATATCCAGTAGTTTGTAGATGGCGTGACGATCTTTATTTTACAATTGCATCAATAGTGGATTTTCAAAGAGTGATGGGTTCCAAAGTTGTTTTTGAGTTTCCAGCCAATCCATTAATTGTTCCTCAGACTTGTCTTAGATTCAAAGACATTGAAAATGTGGGAGTGACAGGCAGACATTTTTCTAGTTTTTGCATGATAGGACAACACAGTATACCAAATGCACAAGGATATTGGAAGGACAAGTGTGTTGAGCTTGATTTCAAAC
Organism: Nitrosotalea sp.; assembly: GCA_036278495.1. Lineage (GTDB taxonomy): Archaea > Thermoproteota > Nitrososphaeria > Nitrososphaerales > Nitrosopumilaceae > Nitrosotalea. The sequence goes on along the minus strand of DASUKX010000070.1, from coordinate 10,300 downwards.
TACTTACAGAGAGATTTGGAATTCACAAAAAAGAGATTGTATTTGTAGAAGATGTCTGGGCAGGAGGAGGATCTTTCGGTTCATCACTAGAATATTTTGTCAGAGGACTTGAACTTGGCAATGCTGTATTTACAGAGTTTCAAGGAGATCTAACAAATTATTCCACATTAGATCAAAAGATTATCGATATGGGTGCAGGTCTTGAGAGATTTGCATGGATAACAATGGGTACTCCTACTGCTTATGATTGCTGCTTTGGACCTATAACAAACTACATGATAAACAAGATAGGCATCGATATAGATTCAAACATAATCTCAAAGTATTTCATGTCAATAGCAAGAGCTCTCTCAGAATCAGACGACATTGCTCTAGTCAGAAAGAATGCTGCAAAATTGGCAGGTTTAGATGAGACAAAACATGATAAAATAATTTCCCCACTAGAAGGAGTCTATACTATAGCTGATCATTTGAGGACCCTTGTCTTTGCAATATCTGACGGAGCACTACCAAGCAATGTAGGCGGAGGCTATAACTTGAGAATGATTCTCAGAAGAACACTTGCAACCATAGATAGATTCGGGTGGAATTTTGATCTTAATGACCTAATTGATCTGCACATAGATTATCTCAAGTCTACATATCCAGAACTTGAGCAAACTCGCAATGATGTAAAAACAATAATCGAAGTAGAAAAGAATCGTTACAATGAATCCAGAGTTAGAATGAAAAACATGGCAACAACCATCAAGGCTCAGAACAAAAAACTAACGGTAGATGATCTCATTCGCTTGTATGAATCAGATGGTATAACTCCAGATTTCCTCAAAGAATATCAAATAATTCCAGAAATTCCATCGACATTTTATGAAAGGCTATCAGATTTGCATCAATCTGAGAAAACCGAAAAAAAGGAAGAATATGATTTAGACGGCATACCAGACACAGATTTACTATATTACAAAGATGATCCCCATGAATTTGAAGCCAAGATACTCAAGATAATAAAAAATAGATTTGTCATACTTGACAAAACATCATTTTATGCAAGAGGAGGTGGACAAGAACCAGACCATGGAAAAATTTCCGAATTTGATGTAATAGATGTAAGCAAACATGGAAATGTCATTTTGCATGAGATTAAAGAAGGCATGCCAAAAGAAGGCATGATTGTAAAATGCAAAATTGACTCTGCTAGAAGATATGGAATAACACGAAATCATTCAAGTACTCATGTCCTTAACGCTTCTGCAAGAAACACCCTAGGTTCTTGGATCTGGCAGCATTCTGCTTTCAAGGATGCAGATTATGCAAGACTTGACATCACTCATCATTCAAATCTAACAGAAGAGGAAATAACAAAAATAGAAGATCTGGCAAATACCACAATAAGAAAAGATATTCCAATTTTAATCAACCAGTTTGAAAGAGGTGAGGCAGAACAAGAATACGGTTTTAGAATTTATCAAGGAGGAGTAGTTCCAGTAAAGTTAGTAAGAATTGTAAACATTGATGGATTTGATGTAGAAGCATGTGGTGGTACACACGTACAAAAGACTGGCCAGATAGGATTGATAAAAATCACAAAAGCTGAGAGAATTCAAGATGGTGTAGTCAGGTTAGAGTTTGTTTCTGGCGAGTCAGCACTAAAACATACTCAAACCCAAGATAGAAAGATTTCACAGATAGTAAAATCCCTTGGTTCAAGCAAAGAAAAAATGTTAGAATCATTCGAACACGTGATAAAAGATTCTAATGATACAAAAAGAAGACTAAAGCAACTAATCAAAAGAATATCAGAGACATCTGCAAAAGAAGCAATATCTCAAGCAAAAAGTCTTGGAAAAGTGAAATTGTATTCTACAGTAGAAGAAGAGTTGGATGAAGAATTTCACATATCAGTTGGAGAGATAGCAACCAAGCTTGACAAGTCTTTGATTTACTGTGTGCTTGTAGTAAAAAATGACACGATAAAGATAATAGCATTTGCAGGTGTTGATGCCACTTCCACCAAGAAAGCAGGAGATTTAGTAAAAGAAGCGTCCAAAGTTCTTGGCGGTTCAGGAGGCGGAAGAGATACGTTTGGTCAAGGAGGAGGAAAAGACCTGACAAAGATAAAAGACGCTTTATTGACCATAGAAAAATCAATTGTGGGTGAATGATAACAAATGGAATGGACTACAATTGAAGAAAAATGGAGGCGCAAGTGGGAGGAAGAAAAATATTTTGAGACAGATCCAAATTCCAATAAAAAATTCTTTGTAACAGTAGCATACCCATACCCCAATTCTCCACAACATGTAGGACATGGAAGAACGTACACGTTGGCTGATGTTCACGCACGATTCATGCGCATGTTAGGTTACAATGTACTATTTCCCATGGGATTTCATTATACAGGAACCCCAATCTTGGGCATGGCTAGAAGAGTTCAAGATAATGACAAAAAGTTACTTGAAACATTTCGTACACTGTACAAGGTTCCAGAGGAAAAGATAAGAGAGTTTACAGAGCCAATAAAGATTGCAGATTATTTTCATCAAGAGATAAAGGCAGGAATGATCGAGATGGGATATTCAATAGACTGGAGGAGAGAATTTACCACAATAGATCCAGTCTATAGCAAGTTTATCGAGTGGCAATTTGGAAAGCTAAAAGAAAAAAATCTCATAATTCAAGGTACACATCCAGTAGGATGGTGTCCAAAGGACCAAAATCCAGTATCACAGCATGACACACAAGGAGATGTAGAACCTGGCTTTACAGAATATACCATAATTAAATTCAGATATGACAAGTATGTCATTCCAACTGCAACATTACGACCGGAAACTATTTTCGGAGTAACAAACATCTGGATAAATCCAGAGTTTGTTTATGAGATAGTACAAGTTGACAATGAGACATGGATAGTAACTAGTGAATGTGCAAGAAAATTAGAGTTTCACAATAAAACAATAACACGACTAGACAAAATATCAGGCAAGGAGATAGTAGGCAAGAAGGTTCAAGTCCCCGAGAGAAACGATCAAGTGTTAATTTTACCAGCAAGTTTTGTCAAAAGTGAAAATGGTACTGGAGTAGTAATGTCTGTTCCAGCACATGCTCCTTTTGATTATCAGGCCTTGGAAGATCTCAAAAAAGATATCATAAAACATTCCAACCTATCAGGTATTCAAGGTGTGGTGGCCATACCAATAATTGAGACCGAAGGTTATGGACAGATTCCTGCATTAGATGTAATAACCAAGTTGCAGATTGAAGATCAAAATAGTCCAAAACTAGAGGAAGCTACTAAAGAAATATACTCGAAAGAATTCTACGGTGGAAGACTAAAACAGAATACAGGGAAATTTGCAGGCAAGACAGTTTCAGAAGCAAAAGACGAAGTAAAAAAATGGATGCTTAAAAGTGGAAATGCTGATATCCTATACGAATTAAACGAGACTCCCATAAGATGCAGATGCGGTGCAGAATGTGTAGTAAAAATTCTGAGCAACCAGTGGTTTCTCAACTATTCAGATCCTGAATGGAAAACAAAAGTACATTCTTGGATAAATGAAATGAAAATTCTTCCAGAAGAGATTAGAAATGAATTCAACAATGTAGTGGATTGGCTAAGAGAGAGAGCATGTGCAAGACAGCACGGATTGGGAACAAAACTTCCCTGGGACAAAAACTGGATAATAGAAAGCCTTTCGGATTCGGTCATTTACATGGCATATTATACAATAGCAAAATACGTAAACAATAAGGAAATCACATCAGAAAATGCATCTAATGCTTTTTTTGATCATATATTTTTGAACAAGGGAAATGCCGATAACATAGCATCCCAGTGTAAAATAACACCAGAACTTTTAGAGAAGATAAAAAAAGAATTCCAGTATTTTTATCCCGTTAATGCAAGGCATTCCGGAAGAGATCTAGTACCAAACCACCTTACATTTTTCATCTTCAACCATATTGCCATATTTCCAAAAGAGTATTGGCCTGAAGAGATCGTAGTTAACGGATCGGTTCTCATGGACGGAAAGAAAATGTCCAAATCAGAAGGAAACATAATTCCACTAAGAGACGCCATAAGAAATCATGGTGCTGATTCCATCAGACTTGCAATTTTGATTTCAGCCGAGTTGTTACAAGATGCAGATTTTAACCAAGAAGCAGTCAGAGGAATAAAAAACAAATTAGAAAGCATGCTAGAAGAATGTTCAAGATACAAATCCGGTCACATTGCAAAACTCGAGCAAGAAGACAAATGGATAAAAAGTAAGATGGAGCAATTTGTCCTTAAAACAACTACTTCAATACAGAAGATGAGACTACGAGAGGCACTACATTTCATACTCTATGAATTTGAATCAGATATCCAATGGTACACAAAACGAGCTCTTGCAAAGAAACGTGATGATTTTATTGTAATTTTGCATGAAGTATCATCCATACGAGTATCAATGATGTCACCTTTTGCACCATATGTATCAGAAGAGATGTGGTCAAGACTTGGAAATACAGGAATTGTATCAAAATCCACGTGGCCAACTTATCATGAAGACATGATAGATTCAGAAACAATTCAATCCGAAAACTTGCTAAAGAATACAATTGAAGATATAAAAAATATAATCAAGGTCACAAAAATTACCCCAAAGAAAATTACAATCTATACGTCTGCACAATGGAAGACAAGGGCATATCAGAAAATTTTATCCAAAGTTGTTTCAGGTGAAGTCAACATAGGCGCTCTGATAAGATCACTTATTGCAGACAAGGATACAGAGGAGATAAAGAAAGATCCGGACTTTGTGAAAAAAACAGTAAATGACATCCTATCAGAATCACAGGAACAGAGAGAATCAAAGAATAAAATCGGCCTTATTGACGAAAAAAAAATCCTTGCAGAGCTTGATTCATTAGTGCAAGCAGAATTTGGAATCACGTCTCAAGTATTTTCAGAGTCAGATCAAGACAAGTATGATCCAAAAAATAAATCAAGGACATCAAGACCATACAAACCAGCTATCTTGATTGAATAGTAATTGCCACATGTTTTTATTAGGTTATTTTAGGTATAAGATCGTTTGAAGATAGCTGTAGTTGGCATAGGAGTTGCTGGTGCATATCTCCTTGCAAGATTAAAAGATCAACATGAGGTGGTAGGTTTTGAGAGATCCACTCCAGAGAATCACGATTCCATATGCGCATGGGGTACATCAAAAGCACCAATGGAAGAATTTTCAAAAAAAGTCGGATTAGATTTTGATGATTATGTAATTCATGATGGAAAGCAAATGTATGTAGACATGGGTTTAGAAAGATTTCAAATCAAGCTCAAAGGACTCTGCACTTACAACAAGATTGGATTGATAAAAGACATGGCAAGCGGATGTAAGATACATTATGGTGCGGCTCCAAAATTACAAGATCTCGAATCAGAATTTGACATGATTGTAGACTCAACAGGTTTTCACCGATCATATTTACCTAGACTTGAAAAAGACTTCCACTTACCAACTTTTCAGTATAAAGTAGAATATGAAAACGGAGTACCATTTGATGACTTTTATCTCAAACCATTTTCCTCAATTAGTGGATATTTTTGGTACTTTCCACTAGGAGATAAAACCGCCCATATTGGAGCAGGTGATAAAAATAGAAACCACATAGTTGAAACTAATGCTTTCCTGAAAAAATATGGAGGCAAAGTCACAAAGACTGTTGGAAGACCAATACGTCTTGCTACTCCAGACCTCTGTGGGCCATTTTATCATGGAAAGGTAGTTGGTGTTGGAGAATCCATAGGAACCGTTTATCCACTACTTGGAGAAGGAATAATTCCAAGTATGACATGTGGAGATATTTTTGTTGAAACACTAGGCGACAATGAGAGATACAGACAGATGGTTCTGCAAAAATTCGCAATCTATTCAAAAGTATTGTCATTTGTGAGAAACAAGATGGAAAGCAAATTTGGTATTGTGAAAAACTTTGCAGATATGCTATCAATTTACAGATACATGAAGAAAAATGAGAAAAGATTTGGAATGGAAATCAAGATGACTGACATGATGAAAGTAGCAAAGGCATAAAATTACATACTTACATAACCAAAATTTTCTCTTGTTGTTCTATTGGAATTCATCGTATAATCATATATCATCTTAGAATACTCTAGTAGAATTTCCTTCATGTCTTCATGAGATTTTGCAAAATAAAATCCAGGACAATCGCCGGTGAATTGAAACGTAGCATGAACTCTTGCTTTTCCTTTTTCATTTTCAAGCCATGATGAGAAAGGATACAGATAGCACACTCCAGGCCTAGATGGATGAAGTCCACAATAACCTTTGTCATCAAGGAATCTACATCGTATGTGAGTACCATCTTCAGACTCTTGCTCGTCTGTTTTACGTTTTAGATTTATCATGGTCATTATCACAGAATTACCAGCAGGCCCCTTTTCTTCCCATGTTGTTATTTGAGTCTCTTTTTTTACAAAATCAGATATTTTTTCATATTTTAGATTTTTACTTATCGTAATCAAGTCACTGCTTGTAAGGGGCAATCTTCCTTGCCTATTACAGCAGTTATGACAATCGGGCCAATAACATTTCCACAAGACATAACCATTTTCATCTTGCAGGTATGGAATGTGGAAAATCACATCATTGATTTTTATCTGGAAATCCGAAACATTGGTCTTTTTACCTAAAATGAAATCTTGTATTATTGGCTCAATTTTCCAATCTTTAGATAATAGTTCTAAGGCTTCTTCAATATTTGATCTCATCAACTAATAAATTGAGATCGGAACTTTTTGAACGTTATCAATGCTAGAAGAGAAGGGAAAATATGCATCTGCCACCCAAAATCGAAGATTTGTTTGGGAAAAAGTCATGTGGCCATTAATTTTAGAGCTCAATACAACTAGTTTTACCAATCAACAATACAAAAAAAGACGTGATCAAGTGTGCAAAGAGCTTGACATTCCTGCTTCTCGAATTGCAGGAGGTTTTGTATCTTTATTGCTAAAAGGAATTTTATACAAAGAAAATGATCTTTATTCCATTCACTATCGATTAATCCCTTACATGAGACTTGGTGCAAATTGCGATTATGCAACTGCAGTTAGAGAGGCTAGTACAAAATAATATATTCTCAAGAAATACAAGTCGTCTCGGTAGCCCGATAGTCTAGTGGCCAAACAATTTTGGGTTAGGGATCTCAGGCTCTGGATCTTACGAGAGGACACCTGGGGACGGCAGTTCGAATCTGCCTCGGGCTATCTAATTTTTAAAAAACAATGCCTATCTTGAGGCCATTGCGATTCTTTCTAATTCATTCTTCTTCTTCACAGAAGGAGCATTCATGTCATTTGCAGAAGCAAGTATCAAGTGCTCTGCAAGATTTTCTTCAACTGCTTTTGGATTAGAAAATGATGCATCTCTGACACCCTCTGCAATGAATCTTAATGCTAAATCAACTCTTCGTAGAGGTGCAACATCTACAGAAACATGGTAGACAGTTCCACCATATACTATTCTGGTAGTATCTTCATTTGGTGCAGAGTATTCTACAGCCCTTATCAAAACTTCTACTGGATTCTTGCCAGTCTTTAGATGGATTATATCAAATGCTGCTTTTACCGTATTTATTGCCCTAATTTTTTTGCCTCCCATTCTACCTGTGTTTTTGGCATATTTTTTTCCAAAATGAGATAGTTTATTGATTAATCGTTCAGCAATGTTAACTTCAGCTTTGTTGAATCTTTTAAGAGCTGATCTACCAAAGGATAACGGCATTATCTCTTGTTTGAGAGATATGACATTTTTCAATCCAGGATCTTTTACATCAATATTAGAGATATCCCATTTTCTGAAAAGTAGCAAGTTTTGTGTTTCTGTCATTTCTATCTCCTTGGTTTTTCCTTCTTTCCATAAACAAGTTCTTTAAGTGAAGTTCCATTTACCTTGAAAACCTTCCAACGTACACCAGGAATATCACCAAGAGCTCCTCCCATGGATGCACCCATACCTTCTACATGTACTTCATCGTGTTCATCAACAAAGTTGAGTGCACCGTCTCTAGGAAGAAATGCAGTGACAGTCTTACCGTTCTTTATGAGTTGTACACGAACACATTTTCTTACAGCAGAGTTTGGTTGCTTTGCTTCAATTCCAACTTTTTCTAAAACTATACCTCTAGCTTGTGGAGCACCACCGAGAGGACTTGCTTTTCTATCAAGACCTAATTCTCGTCTCTTATAGGTACCAATGGACCACTTTTGTCGTTTTCTTTTATCCTTGAGAACTCTTCCTGCAAATAGACCTAGGGGTGATTTTGCCATACCATTTACTCCATTATTTTCTCCGGACTTTGAATAAGAACACTGGAAATTTGAAAGTATCTCTTTGCTAATAGTCTTGCTTTTTCTGCATTTCTTCCTTCTCTACCCACTACAATTCCCTTCTTTTTTGCATCAACAAGAATAATTGCTTGGAGTGAGCCATCCAGTCTTTTGTTTATTTTTACTTCAGAAATTAATTTTGGATTAAGCATGTTTTTGAGGAACTCGGCTGGCTCTTCCGAGTATTCTACAAGCTCAACATTTCTTTTTACTACATTTTGCAGATTTTTTATTGTGGAACCACCTTTTCCAATAGCTAATCCCATTTTGCCTTGATTTACTACAAATATGACACGGTCTTGTTTTTCATCTTCGATACAGTCTCGTGCTGTAGCTCCTGTCACATTCTGAAAAAGCGACATTAGCTTTATTTGATCTGTTGAGAGTTTGATTGTTTCCGTCATGCCTTTTTTAAACTCGATCTCTTGGTGGGACATTTAAATCTTGATAGAAAATAGATGAGGAAAAGTACATGCGATTAATTCGTCTCTGTTTCAAGTTCTTTTGTTATTGCTTTAAGATTGGTGTCGCTTAGAGCCTTAAGCGAGAGTGCCGAAATTCTAAATTGTGTTCCACATAGCCTACCAAGTTCTACTGATGAACCATGATAATGCAGTGTGGGAACTTTGGAACTTTTAGCTACTTCTTGTATTTTTTCAAGTGTCTTTTCGTTTACAGAATTTGACAATACAATCACTTTAGAATTTTTGATTGTGCTGATGGCTTCTTTTGTACCAAAGGAATATTTTCCATCCTCAATTGCATCTTTTATTATTTTTTCTAATAGTTTAGCCATCTTGAACCACTCTCATGTATAGATCAACTGTTCCTGTACCAATTGGAATATTTGCTCCCACTATAACATTTTCTGTCACTCCTTTTAGTTCTTCAACTTCTCCTGCTAGTGCAGCTTCTGCGATTGTTGGAACAGTAATTTCAAATGCAGCTCTTGCAAGAACACTGGTCTTTGTTCCAGCTATTCCATGTCTTCCAATTTGCTGCAAATATCCTCTAGAACACATCAAGTCAGATACCAACATGATATATCGTACATCTACCTCAAGGCCTTGATCCTCAAGAGTAGAGCTTAGTTCATTTATCAATGAATTTCGTGCTGCCTCTATACCCAACGTACCTGCGATTTCAAAGATGTTATTAGTTCTAATATTTTTCTTGTCTATTCCATCAATTTCCCATACCTTTGCGATGTTTGAGCCAGATGTTTGTATGACCCATTCCTCCCCTTGCTGCACAATGGTAACTCGCTCTACATCTGTTACACCTTTGACAGTGGTTGAAAGTATTTTGTTTCTCATTGCAAGAACAGTTTGAGTATCAGATTCTTCTGGTAGTGTTAGGGTTATAGAGTGTCCACTTGGTTCAATTTCAAATTTCTTCTTGGATGATTGTAATGCATCCACTACATCTTCAAGGGTACATGCTCTTTCTCTTAGCTTATCCTGATTGAGATTGAGTTTAATCTTTGTAGAATAATCAGTTTCAGTACTGGATATCAATGCGCTAATCTTGGTATGTAGTATTTCTCTTGCTACTTTGATTGCCTTTTCTTTTGACTTTTTGTGGTTTTCTTCCAAGTAGATATCCATTGTAGGGGTAACAGGTTTCTTTCTTGCATCTACAAGTTCAATCAATCTAGGAAGTCCTAGTGTTACGTTTCTTTCTCTAATACCTGCAAAGTGGAATGTTCTAAGTGTCATCTGTGTACCTGGTTCTCCTATAGATTGTGCTGTAACTACACCTACTGCTTGCCCAGGCTCTACCTTGGCATTATCATAGAGCTCTAATGCTTTTTTGCAGACTTTGTCAACACCTTCTTTACTGAGTTTTGATTCTAGTAGAGCTTCAAGTACAGTTTTGGACAATCTTGGA
>DASUKX010000069.1:0-47599 GCA_036278495.1 Nitrosotalea sp. | reverse complement strand
CAGTACGCGTCGAAGTAAGACGTAATATTTATTGGAAATTGGTGGATTGCACACACTTTCTTCAAACTTCGGATAAGATCTTTTGATCAAACCCACATGTTGTATGCGTAACTGGAGGCCTGTGAATCACAAACTGGTACATTACCAAACATCATCACAAGCGCCGCCTTGCTGTTACGTATGCAAAAAGGGGATCAAATAGAAATAATATAAACCATGCACAAAACTTGCTTTTTTTACAATTTTTTTCCGATCACTAATATTAAACAGATTGGTAATTGTGTTTGATTGCCTTCTGCTTTAGAAACATATAAAAAAAACACAATCAAGTCTGCCAAGATATTTGCAAGATCAAAAAAACTCCACATAAGCGGAGTATCTCACAACATACGATTTTTTGAGCCATACCCATTTGTTACAAAGTCTGCCAAAGACAAGCACCTCATAGATGTAGACGGCAACAAGTATACAGATTATTGGATGGGCCACTGGAGTCTTATTTTGGGACATGCAGCACCAAAGGTTGCAGAAAAGGTCAGAAAACAAATCAACAGTTGCTGGATGCATGGTACAGTAAATGAAAATACAATAGAGTTTTCCGAAGTAATTCAAGATGCAGTTCCAGTTGCAGAAAAGATTCGTTATGTATCAACAGGTACAGAGGCCACAATGTATGCAACAAGGATTGCAAGGGCAAAGACTGGAAAAAAAATAATTGTAAAAATTGATGGAGGCTGGCACGGATACACAACTGATTTACTAAAGTCAGTCAATTACCCATTTGACCAGTCAGAGAGTGCAGGACTTGCAGACGAGTCCCATATAGTTTCAATCCCGTACAATAATTTAGAAAAATCAATCTCAATTTTAGAGTCTGTAAAAAATGATCTTGCTGGAATCATAATTGAACCCATACTTGGTGGTGCCGGATGCATCCCTGCAACAAAAGAATACCTTACAGGAATTCAGGAATTTGCCCACAGGAATAATGCATTATTCATGCTAGATGAAATCGTTACAGGATTTAGGTTTAGGTTTGGATGCCTTTACAAAACAATGGGACTTGATCCAGACATTGTAACATTAGGAAAAATTGTCGGCGGAGGATTCCCAATCGGAGTCATTTGTGGAAAAGACGAAATCATGAAAATTACAGATACAAATTCAAACAAGAGACTTGACAGGTCATACATTGGAGGCGGAACATTTTCTGCAAATCCCATGACAATGACATCTGGAGGGGCAATGTTGAAATTTTTAAAGAAAAACTCTGGACCCGTATACAAAAAGATTGGAAGGTTAGGGGAACAAACAAGAAAAGGACTGGCAACGATATTTGCAGATAAAGTTACAGTTACCGGAATGGGCTCACTTTTTATGCCACACTTTTTGTCAAACGGCATAACACAGGTTACAAATGCAGAAGAGGCATCAATGTGTGACACCCAGACACTCAAAAGATATCATTTTGAAATGATTGCAAGAAATGGAATATTTTTCCTACCTGGAAAACTTGGTGCTATATCTTATGTCCATTCAGAATCAGACATAAAGGACCTGCTTGAAGCTTCAAAGAAATTCGCGATTTCGTTAAAATAATTAGCCAAACCCATTAACTAGTCAAATAAGAAATTCCAGGCATGCTCAAGATAGCAATAGTTGCAGCAATTGTAATTTTGTTTGCTCCAATGGCATCATCATCTTTTGCTCAAGAATACAAGACCTTTCCAGGAGTTGGAAAGGATGCAGGAGATGGGACAACAACATTTGATGTCCAGTATTCTTCAGTAAAAGATATCGTAAGTGCATCAGTTAGCGTAAAAGACAAGTCAGTAGATTTTGTACTTGCAGGCAAGAGTGACACAAACAGCACTCTGCTTCTAAAACTTCCAAAGGGATTGATTAACGGATTCATTGGAGTTTTCGTAGACGGCAAGATAGTTACAAACTATACCACAACAGACGAGTCAAGTGACACATTGGTATCAATACCAATCACGCCTCTTACTGAGAACATTTCCATTGTAGGAACAACTGTAGTGCCAGAATTTGGACCAGTGGCGGCCATAGTTTTGGCAATTGCCATCACATCAATAGTGGCAGTTGCAAGATTTAGACCAATTCACCTGTAAAGATATCAGGAAGTTGGAAAAATTTTCTTATTTTATTAAATCACACAGAATAACTTTGATCAGGATCAAAACGTTTTTTGTGACTGTGTGATTCCACATCTTTTGCAAGCGAATCGAACTCTGAAGTGTCTCCAAACTTGCGATAAGTCAGCTTTTCAAGTGTCTTGATTATGCTTTTTGCAGACCTGTACTGGGGAAGTTTTGGTTGGTTCAGTTCCGCATACAGTCCAATTCCTTGTATGCCATTCATCTTTGCAAATCCAAGTATCAATCCATTAAATCCTGTAATAATAGAGGCCTCTGGAGTAGTCAAGATTCCAAGTTTTCGCACCTGTTCTGTGAGTTCCTTTGATGTTGTAGTGACAAATGTTTTAGGCTCTCCTTCGATTGGGTTTTTTGTGTGAAAGCCTCCAAGAGTGTAGATGAATCTCGTAGAATGTTTTTTTGCAACATCAATTACATCTTGACATAATACGTTTAGTTCCTCAGTAGAAGATGGCTGGCCAGATCCTCCACCAAATATGATGATGTCTTTTGCGTATCGATAATCCCATTTTTCTTCTGGAATGTCAATGTATCCGCCATTATCAATAACATATGCAGGATAGGATGGTTCCACTTCTCGAAATACAGCAGTATTCAAACTGGAATTTATAAAATCAATTACAATGCTTCCAACGTCTCCCATGTCTTGCATGGCTGCAATCAATAGAGGTTTTGAGACATCTGGATCGCTCTTTTGGATAAAATCCACACTAGTCATTTGGTCTTTTATGATTAATATCTTGTGTGCCAGATCTAATACATCACAGATGACGAGCGATTATTTACTAGTGACATAATCAAGATTCTCATGGAAGACAAGGAATCGGATCCATTTATCACATACCAAGAAAACAAGCTTCTCTTAAATTCAATTTTCATGAAGGAAAAAATGTCCAAGTATTCCAAGCAGATAATTGACAAATATTTCAAATCATTACTTAGAGCACACAAAAGAGTCGAGATGACAAGAGATTTGATGGAGGTAGGTATGATTCAAGACATAGTTTCAGATTATTTGATGGACATGCAGTGGCATGTAAAGCATGATTCATCATATTCTGATTTTGACCCACAGTATAGATTTGACCTTGTTGCAAGAAAAGAAAAGCGAGCAGTTGTTGTTTTGATACAACCCGAGATTAGCAGGCAGGCAATACTTGAGATTCAAAAAGAAGTGTTTGGTGTCAAAAAAGATATTCCAAGTACTAGAGTCCTCTTGGCTACAGACATTTTGGAGTTGCCGACCATTTTACAAAAGGGTACGCTTTCTGATTTTCTCATAGACATGGCAAAAAAATACAAGCTTGGAATACTCCTAGTTGACAAGAATCTGGACTATCAGGAGACATGGCTTGTTCCAGCAGAATTTCTTTATGCCTAAATCCAGATAAACGCCAAGAAAACAAGTTTTACACAATAATAGTTGGGTTATTATTGAATAACAGCTGGATAGGTGTGTTATTCATGGTAACACAGAGTTCAACGGCATTGGAAGCACGATGTGCTAGATGTGGCAAGGCAAAGATGCTAACAGACGGCACAACTGGTGAACGATTTTGTGGTGGATGCGGATTTGTAGTAAATGAGATAGTAAACGACTTGGGCCCTGAAAGACAGTCATTTTCAAAAGAACAGTTCGAAGACAGGGCAAGAACTGGAATTCCAACATCCCTTGCAATGCACGACATGGGACTTGCAACAGTAATTGGACAAGCAAACAAGGATTCAACTGGAAAGCCCCTTTCAGCATCTATGAAAAATACAATCACCCGTCTTAGGACATGGGACAACAGAAGCCAAGTACATGAGGCAACTGAGAGAAATTGTAGGCAGGCATTTAGCGAGCTTAGCAGATTAAAGGACAAACTTGCATTATCAGATGCAGTAGTTGAAAAGACTGCATACATTTACAGAAAGGCATTAGAAAAGGGATTGGCAAAGGGTAGGTCAATTCCAGGATTAATTGCAGCAGCATTATACTTGTCATGCAGGGAAACAGGTACACCTAGAACATTAAATGAAGTTGCAAGAAGAATCAATGTAAAAAAGAAAGATGTCTCAAGGTGTTACAGATTGCTATTACAAGAGCTTGACATGACAATGCCAGTGTTGGATCCAATAAAATGCATGTCAAGAATTGCGAGCGAATCAGGCCTTAGTGAGAAAGTAAAACGAGAGGCACTCAAAATTTTAGAAAAAGCAAACGAGGAAGAAATATCTGCGGGAAAAGATCCAATGGGTCTTGCAGCAGCTGCACTATACCTGTCATGTGTGATACATGGAGACAATACAACTCAAAAAGTGATTGCAATAGCAGCAGGAGTAACCGAAGTAACAATACGAAACAGGTACAAGGGACTGCGCGAACTCTTGGACATTAAAGTTCCAGAGAAGAAAAAACCAGAATAAACCTGAAAAATATTATTTCATCCAGATAGATATAGTATAAAAAAATTATCTAAAGTGTGATATAGTTACCTTTTGTCCAATCTTTAATTCTTTTTGGATCTTGACTTTCTTTACTGCTTCCTCAAAGTCTCTCATCTTTACTTTGGCAACCTCAACTTGTTTTTCTGCCTCTTTTGGATCAGGATACTTGTCAACAAAATTATGCAGTACAATAGAAGCTGCAGTATTTGCAATTGCTGCAACATCTGCGCCACTCATTCCATCTGTCATTTCCGCAATCTTAACAAGATCGACAAAGTCTGGGTTTAATCCATTTGGAGTTCCCATCTCTTTTTCAATTGGAATGTTCTTTGAGCTAATCTCCAATATCTTCAATCTTCCGTCCTTGTCTGGAATTGGAACTACAATGATTTTGTCAAATCTTCCAGGTCGTAGTAACGCAGGGTCAATCATGTCTGCCCTGTTAGTAGCTGCAATAACCACTACACCGTTTAGTGATGTGATTCCATCCATTTCTGTTAGCAACTGACTGACCACTTTTTCAGTGGTTGCGCTCTCTCCCATTCCCCTAATTGGTGCAATTGAATCAATCTCGTCAAAAAATATTACACATGGTGATGACTGTCTTGCCCTTCGAAATATCTCCCTTATTCCCCGCTCTGATTCTCCAATCCATTTTGATAGTAATTCAGGGCCTTTAACTGAAATGAAATTTGCTTCACTCTCGGTTGCAACTGCCTTTGCTAAGAGTGTCTTTCCTGTTCCGCTTGGACCATGAAGCAAGATTCCTCTTGGCATCCTGTATCCTAGCTGGGAATAAAGTCCAGGATATTTCATTGGCCATTCTACTGCCTCTTGGAGTTCGCGTTTTACATTTTCCAGTCCACCAATCTCATTCCATTCGATATCAGGTGTCTCGATGTATACTTCACGCATTCCAGCTGGTGTAACATCACGAAATGCAAGCTGAAAGTCTTCTGAATTTACAATTAATTTATCCAAAGTTTCCGGAGGAATTTTTTCATCAGACAAGTTAATTTCAGGTAATAATCTTCGCAGACATTTCATTGCAGCTTCTTTGCAAAGATATTCCAAGTCAGCCCCCACATATCCATGACTCGAGCCTGAAATTTTTTCCAAGTTGATATCTTCGTTTAGCGGCATGTTTCTTGTGTGAATAAGTAAAATTTCCAGTCTTCCCTTTTTGTCAGGAACTTTGATCTCAATTTCTCTGTCAAATCTACCAGGTCTTCGAAGAGCCGGGTCTAATGCATTTGGTCTGTTTGTTGCAGCAATGACAATTACTTTTCCTCGTCCCTCAAGACCGTCCATTAGTGACAACATTTGTGATACAACTCTACGTTCAACTTCTCCTGTTACTTCTTCTCTTTTTGGTGCAATGGAATCAATCTCATCGACAAAGATAATGGATGGTGCTTTTTCTTTTGCCTCCTTGAATATTTCTCGAAGTCTTGCTTCACTTTCTCCATAAAACTTGCTCATTATCTCAGGACCTGATATGCTGATAAAGTGAGCATTAGTTTCATTTGCAACTGCTTTTGCTAAAAGTGTCTTTCCTGTTCCAGGTACACCATATAGTAATACACCTTTTGGAGCTTCAACTCCTAATTTTTCAAATATTTCAGGGTGTCTCATTGGCAATTCAATCATTTCTCTGACTTTTCTTATCTCGTCAGACATTCCACCAATGTCTTCGTATGAGACCTGTGGTACTCCACGCAGACTCTCACCTTTTTCAGCAATATGAAATTCTGTCTTCGGAGTTACAAGTACTGCATCAGATGCAGGAGTGATTCCAATTACTTGGAATGTCAATCTGCCACCAAAGTATGGCACCATGATATTATCACCTTTTACAAGAGGAATATTTTCTAGAGAATCTGTAAGATATCTTTCATCTATTGGAGGTATGGAATCAAGTGGTGCAACAATTACTTTTTCAGCAGGTACGGTCTTTATCTTTCGTACAGTTACCGTATCTCCAATTCCAACACCGGTATTGTTTCTTCCAAGTCCATCTACTCGTATGATTCCTTTTCCTTCATCGGATGGATATAGTGGAAGACATCGTGCTACAGATCTTCGTTTTCCAGTAATTTCTAAAATGTCACCAGTTGATGCTCCAAGGGCATCCATTGATTCATAATCAATGCGTGTAACACCCCTACCTACATCACGGGTATATGCTTCCAATATTTTTAATTGAACGGAATTTTGGGCTATGAATATACTTTGTAGGCATGTCTTGTTATACCTTTGGAATCTTTGATACATTAAAACCAGAAATTTTGCCCCGATCAGCCAAGAAATAACCCCAAGTCCAGCAAATTTGCACCAGGGACTGGTCGAGAACTTTTATACAGTTAATATCGTTTTAAGATCGAATTGGATGCATACCTTGAAGAGGAGTTGTACGATCTCATAACATACTGCATCCAAAATTCCAATGCTTCTGATTATTCTTCCAAAGAAAACAGGATAAAAGACATTGGCCAGGAATTATTTGCAGACGGCGGAGTCGATGCACTTGAGAACATGTATTTTTCAATAGAACATAGAATTAGAGAAGAGATTTCAGGGGACGCCAAGCCATACCGTTCACTTTGGAACGGCATTTCAAGCGAGTGGAATTACTAGGCAACTGCAGCTAAGGGTGTTTCTTTTGCTGGCTCTAGCATCTCTTTTCGTGCTCTGGAAAGTGCCATTCGCAGGTGTTCAATTTCAATTTCGTCAATCATTTCGCACATGTTTATTTTATAAAAAATTGTGATACTTAAGAGCTGTGTATCTTTTATGCAAATGATCTCTTGGATTCTGAATTATTGACAGACTTTAGATTTGTACAGTAATCAATCCAGTTGTGGGTAAATGATATCTCATTGTCACCATGTAAATAACATCCAAGCACATTTTTGCCATTTACAATTATCGGAAAATCTACTATGAATTTTTCTTGCCCATCAACTGTTCTAAAATATGTAGGTCGAAGGCCCATCGCATATAGTTCAATGACATACTCGAACGGATTTGCTTGGCCAAGATTTTCTTTTACTGACTCGAACACTGCATATCTTGCAGCATATTTTGCGGCGTCTCGTGCAGCATCTCGTGCAGTCTCTCCAGTGAGAAACTCACTTCCATACCACCCATAGTTATCACGAGCTGCTTGGCTTGCTTGTTTCCATGCAAGATTCCATGCAGAATCCCAAGTATTGGTTTTGTTTGAATTTAATGCAGCAACTCGTGCCAGATCCCAAAGTGCATCAGAGGCATGTTGTAGTGTGTCATTGTCTTTTTTCCAGGTCATCAATGCCTTGGCATATTTTTCTACAATCTCTGCCACTTTGGGCAAAAGAGAATTTGCCTCTACAATAGATCGTGCCGGAGTAAAATACTTGATAGAATTTAACTTGGAATTTTGAGAATCAGCGTTTGTTTGTGTCATGTCTAGCATTCAAAAATTTCTGAGGTTTATATTAATCTGTTTTTTTGCGTTCATAAAATTTTTCAGGTGGTTCTTGTCTGTCTTTTTTTCTCCCAGGCAAATACAATTTTGCCACAGCGCCCATCATAAATCCGCCAACTACAATAATTGCAATTCCGCTTACAATCAAAACCAATACACGCCCAATTGATTTTAGTATAGACATCTCACTCTAGTTAGTCATACCGGTAAATATGGATTGGTTACAAAGCGTCGTCTTTGACTCTTTTTTCAAGTGAAATTTCTGCCCGAATTGCCACAAGTGCAAGTGCTCCTACCACAATCTCAACTGCAAATATCTCTACAAATGTCCAATAGATCTCTTCTCCGAGTTTTACACAGTTTCCATTTTGGCAAAATAAGACATGGTTATCTTTGACTATCATATCATCAGGGTTTAACAGCGGTTCTACATCTATTACAAAGACTAGAACAGATAGAGATAAAAATGCTATAACGCCCCAGTGGATAAATTCTAGAACTTTATGTTTCACAGGGTAAGATTTCAGACCAGGATAAATAAGAGCTTTGAATCAAAATATTTTTCTTAATCCCTTGACTTTCTAGTCTCAGCAATTTCCGAGTCCCCAAGATATCCAGTCAGGTTTTCAGTTATCTGTTTTACAACTCCAAGTGCAGATTTTAGTTCCTGCTCTGAGAGATCTTTTGTTGAAACTTTTCTAATTTGTGCGGCACATTCCATCATGGAATCCCAAAGTGAATCAGTCTTTGGTGTAGCATAAATCCTCTTTATTCTTCTATCATGTGCATCAGGTTTTCTTTTCACATATCCATCTTCTTCTAGTTGGTCAATTATTGGCACAAGAGTTGGACTTTCAACTCCAATTTTGTCAGCAATCTCTCTTTGTGTAGGACCGGACTGCATGTATAATGCAAATATCACTTTTGACTGGGTCAGGTTTATTCCGGTTTTATTTCGTAGCTCAAGATCAAATGCCTTTTGCATTATCTTTGATGCAGAATACACCACAAATCCAATACTGTTTTCATAATCAAATTTTTTCATTTGATTTCTAATCATTAGGAAGCTAATGATTATATAGACCTTATTCTAATACATTAGATATGAAACCAATCACAAGAGGTTTGATCTAAATGGCAGTAAGTATGAAACAACAATACAGATCAGAAGTTGGAATCATCTCAGAGATACTCCAGGTTACGATGGACTGTGGTATGCAAGGTACGATAATATCTTCAATTGCACGAAGAGCAAATCTATCACATTATACGGCAATGGAAAAATGCCAGAAATTGATAGACTTTGGACTGATGGAATCAAGAGCAGACAAGAAAAGTCGTAGTTTTGTAATCACAGAAAAAGGAATCAAGTTTCACCAAGAGATGCAGAAATTCCTAGAGATTGCACAAGAGATCAAGATCAGATATTAATTTTTGATTCTAATTTTCTTAAAATTTACTAGACAAATTCTCAAAAGCATGCACTTGCTTTAAATTAAGAACAGATTGCCTTCAAGAGATGTCAGAAGATCTTGTTAGCACAATTGAAGAATTGATAAGATCTGAGAGATGTGATGTTGAAAGGCTACAAAATGTTCTTGCTGCAATCAAAAATGGTGAGCCTGTTTCTTTTGAGGATCATAGATACATTGAGAGTTTAACACAGAGCCAGCCTAAATCAAGCCCAACCGTAGACGATACGGCAGAGTCCAAGCCAGAAAGCATTGCCGACAATATAGCTCCAGATTCCGATACCCCGCATGAGACATCAGATATAGAATCTGCAAAAAGACAGCCTACAAAAAAATATGCCCTAGTTGGAATAATAATTGCCATAGTAATTGTGGCATATATCGGGCTTGACGTATATGCTGTAAACAACTTGCAGTTTCGTCCGCATCATGGCCAACAGGTAGCCATTTCAGATACTGAACTTAGCATACAAACAGATGCATGTAATCCATCATATTTTCCTGCCACATTTACCAAGTATGAAATTGACGCATTCTACAATTCAGACATAATAGAAAAAGCTACAGTTGGAGGATCCACATTATCTCCAAAGTCAGCTGCCACACTAGATGGCATATTTGCAATAAACAAGGATGTAGTAACCAAGATAGGACAACAAAATGCTACATTTGATCCTGCCAAGGCAACCATAACAACTACAGTGGATGCCCCAATCATGGGATTCATACCATATGCAGTGGATAAAAAATATCCTGCAGTAGAGTTCCAGAACATGATAAAGAATCCACCACCTGGAACATTTGATTGCTATCCATAGTTATCAAACTAGGTCAAAACAAAGGTTGGAAAGTAACAGAGTTTACAATTTACCAATCAAAAAATTACAAAGCATTATGATCATTTCTGTAAACTAAAAGGAGTCGGTCAGACCACCAATAGAAGATCTGAGTCCCCTTTAGTTGAATAAATTACATACAATACAGTATCCAATATATCCATGTCTTTTCATTTTGACTGAGCTACACATTGTATAACTCTAGAAATTCAAGATTTGAATAATACCATTACAAGAAAAATAAAAAATGTATTAAAAAACTGCTAGTGGCATGGAAAACCAGATGCGTGTCTCATGTCATGAGTATATTCATGAACAAATCCAACGCCATTCATTTGGGCATATGCTGACTGTCCTTCAAATATGCTAAATATCTGTCCTTGGTCAAAGCCCACTACAAAGTACCCCAGTCCAAATATTGCAAACAGTACTGCTACGGCAATTATTGGAACTGCATGCTGTGTCTTTGTGATCTGTGATGTATCAACCATTTCTATTTTCGTGCTGGTAAATGAATATTTAAACAATTGGATAGTTTATCCGACTCAGATTTTATAACACAATTTCAACATCCTAGTAAAATGCACCCAGTAATTCATCTGCTCTCCAAGGTTGCACAAAGACATGCACCAAGCAGAATGCTAAGTTTTGATCTGGCCCATGTCTTCAAGACAATGCAGCTGATGGCAGATGGAAAAAAAATAAGCAGATCGCTTATGATGCAAGAGCTCGGACTTGGTGAGGGCTCTATTAAGACACTGGTAAAACACCTAAAGATGCAGGGCCTTGTTGAAAATTCTAATGCCGGAATGTGGCTTACAAACAAGGGAGAAACTCTTTACGCCAAATTACATATTTTGATTCCAAAAGAGATAGACATTGCCAAGTGCTCTGTTGCTTTAGGAAAATTCAATCATGCAGTACTGCTAAAAGACATGGCATCCAATATCAAAAGCGGAATTGAGCAGCGGGATGCTGCAATAAAGGCAGGAGCTGTTGGGGCTACAACATTGCTTTGTAAAAATGAGAGACTTGTCTTACCAGGAACCGGCGAAGACTTGATGCGAAACGACCAAAAGATACATTTGTTGATAATGGAAAAATTATCTCCCAAGCAAAATGACGTAATAATAATTGGAAGCTCACAGAATAAAAAAATTGCCGAGATGGCTGCAAAAAGTGCCGCACTGTACGCAATTGAAGACTCGTGAAAAGATCTAAGTGGCATTGTACCATTACAGGTTTCGTTGTAGATTCAGCCGTGTTTTTGACAGTACAGTAAATACTGTCACCAGCCCAACTGCCAAGACAAGCATCAGACTTGAGACATTTCCAAACTCTGGAATGACTACAGTTCCTATGATTTCAATCTTGGAGTCGCCATTTACAATTGGAATGTCAAGATACCTAAAGCCATAATCAGATGTTCCCTCATGAAATGATGTCACCTCATCGTCGTTGACAAAGACAAGAAATGGCTCATCGGCATTACCAGGTTTTTTTGAATCAAGCAATAATCTTGGCACTTGTAGATAAAGCATGCCAGAATTTGTAGAATCAATTTGTACAACAAGTGAGATATCCTGTGGGTCAATTGTCATACTTTTGACTTGTCCCCCAGTGATGGTGTAATTTAGATCAAAGTTTTGTCCACTGGAAAGATCCTTTACATTAAACACGCCAGCTATTGGAGTTGATGCCTGATCAAATTGGAAATGGACAATTGCAGAAACATGTTTGAATCCATATTGTGCCACGAGTGTATATTCACCAGGCAATCGCCATAACGCACCTTCAACTTTTATTGGCATTGAAAATCTACCGTCTGCTGCAACCAATATTTGCTCAATGTGGACCAAATTATTGTCAGGGTCAAGTATCTGGAGCGTTAACGGTATATTTGTTACAACACTTTTGACTTGGCCTGAAACAATCATTATATCGCCTCGGTTATACCTATCCTTGTCAATTTTTACGGTAATCTGTGCATCTGTTGGTGGTGATAGAGATTGAGCAGAAGCCTGTTGAACAGTCAAAAAGAATGCAGACAAGCCAAGTATTACAAGATATGATATTGCAAGTTTCATGCTATAGTTAACACATGATTGCCTAAAATCATAGGATAAAGTCATTTCTACTAATACATACTAGATTCCTAATCATATACATCTTGTCAGCTAAGCTTTGCTTGTGAAAATTAAGATATAATCTTTAATAAGTTACATATGCAATCAAGAGAACCAGATTTAGAAAACCAAATGTGACATGCTTTTTGTAATGTCTACAAGTGATTTTCTCAGGGGGAAACAGGCATCCAGTCACGCCCTCTGTTTTTATTTCAATGCAATAATTCGTAAAAAAACCTAGTCGTGTTTTCGCTCTTTTTTTCTTTGCAACATTCTCTGTTCTCCATGTGCAAACCTCTTTTTGTCATCTTCTGTGACAAGTAATAATGGAGGCACATCAGTTGGTTTTCCAGTCTCGTCAAGTGCAACAGAGGTAACATATGCAGTATTTGTAAGGGTCCTAGTACCAGTAAGCAAGTTTTCTGCCTCAACTATGATTTCAATCTCCATTGAAGAACGTGAAACATAGTTCAGTCTGGCGTTAAGTATGAGTGCGTTTCCCACAAGTACAGGTTTTAGAAAGTTGACTCTATCAATTGATGCAGTAACCGCATTTTTCTTGCAATGTCTCTGTGCTACAAGACCTGCTATCAAGTCAATTTGTCGCAGTATTTCCCCACCAAAGACATTGCCTGCAGGGTTTGCATCAGACGGAAACATTCTCACAGTCATCTCTGCCTTTGATTCTTCTGCGCTCTTTGGTTTTAGGGACATAACAGTGCAATAAAACAATTCATGGGTTTATGAGTTATTCTTTTGCTTGCCAGCAAAATACCGTTTAATTAATAGATATTTTGACATAAAATATTGAATTCTGTAACTGAGACTTGTGTGGTAAACGTACCAAGAGACAAAGTATTTGAGTTTTTATCAAATATTGAAAATATTCCAAAATGGGCCACAAAATTTGTCAAGAAACTATCTCAAGTAGATGGCAAATACAAGGCAGTAACACCAGTAGGAGAAGTGTTCATCAGACTAGATTCAGACAAGAAAGCAGGTCTTATTGACATCTATGCAGGGTCCACAGAAAATGAGATGACACCTGCATATATGAGAATAATTTCACTTCCTGGCAACTCTACTGCAGTCATGTTTACTTTTTTCCAGTATGATTCAACTCCAGATGCAGTCTGGGATATTTTTTGCCAGTGGATAAAGATAGAAGTAGAAAACATCAAGAGACATTTTTCCTAGCATGCAGGTAAAATCAATCTTATATTTTGGACAAATCAACATAGAACAAATGAAGTATTTTTGGTGGCGTCTTTTAGATTATGTAACAGGTGCCCTTGTGGGAGGCGCAATCGTATTTTTAATAGATAGGTTTGCGTGCAGACAATGCATAGGCCAATACACACCAGTTCTGATGCTTGGAATGTGGATAGGAATAATGCTATTGTGCAACTATATCTTTCAAAAGGCAAGGCCTGCTAGTGTAAAACAAGACAATATGTAAAGAAAAATTTCCCAGAAAGCAAATATAGCTTTAACTGATACCCATAGTCATGGCATTTTTCGAAGACTTTTGCAAAAGCGTAGTTGCATTAGACAAAAAGATAAGATTTGCAGGAATTGCAGACGGAGATGGAACACTTGAGGGGGCATCAGAAAGAGAAGGCCTAACTCCAGTCATGAAGCCAGAGGAGAGAGCCCAATATGCAATAACTGCAGCTACAAGGCAGTATACAAGATTAAGATGGGAATACCTGCTTGGAAAAATTTCATATGCAAGCTCACACTATACAAAGATAATCAGAGCAACAATACCAATTGCGGATGAAAATAGAAGACTTGCCCACGTATTGTTACTGTCATTTGATCCTGATGCAGATGATTTCCATCAGATAATTACAAAGAAGATAATTCCTCTTGTAAAGCAAAACATGGAAAGATTCATGCAAGAAGCACAAAAATAAAAATCAGTTACCAGTGTTTATAATTGGGCGCTCTAGTCCTCGGTTGTCAACATATTCCTGCACTCGCACATCAGAGCAGACAGGAATGTTTTGGTTCTTGTTGTCAACACAGTATTTTTTTATTTGCAACATTTCTTGGTCACAGTCTGAAGTTGGGCTTGAAACACATGTATCTATATCACTTGCAAGAGTTGAGACCGAGTCAGGGCTTTGAGTAATTGATGGTATCAAGCCATCTTGGTTTGAAGAAGATAGAAAGGGTGACACAAAAAAATATGCCGTAAAGGCAAAAGATATCGCAATTACAAAATAAATAGGAGCTTTTCTCTTGACAGCCATACAACTAGTTGAAATTTCCAAATTATAACTGATGCTGAACTAGGTTCCTGACAGTTATGATACTGTGATCCTCATTTCAAGTGGAGGCGATAATGCATCAGGGTTTCCAACACTTTCCCATACAAAGATCTGTGCAGTATAGACTCCTGCAGTAGTAGGTGTCCACGACTGGGATGGACTAAGAGACTGACCTGCATCAAGGGTTCCGGATATCCACGATAAAGAGTATACAACTCCATCTTGGTTTTCAATCTGGACAATGTATGCAAATGGTTGTTCCCTATCTTGTCCATTTGTAACATCAGTTGTAACCTGGACCTGTTTTCCAACAGTTGTATGCCACACTCCATTTTCAAGCATGGCACTGGACTTGCCAATCTGGGAATATCCAGATGGAATAATCGAGAATGCAAATAATACAGATAGAATCATCACAATAGAAAGAACATTCACATGATAAATTAGATTTGGCTTATTTTTTAGGGTTTGGTAAATTATGATACCACTTCAATTACCTTGTCTTGAGATTTTGCTCCAGCAACTAGACGTATTTTGGATTTTGGCACCCCAAGATGTTTTGCAATCTGTTTTATTATCACAAGATTTGCTTTGCCTTGTATTGGCTTGACCATAATACCAATCTCTATCAAATCGCCATTTACTTTGACAAAATCTTTGTGAAACGACACAGACACCTTGTAGAACATTTGGTGTATCTTGATGCAAGACAAATATTAAAGATAAGGAAATAATCTATGTGCAAGACAACAACGAGGACCTAGAAAGACTGCAGCTGTTAGACATTGTATTTACAAGAGGGGTCAATGCATTATCAAGAGTTGAACTTGAACGTCTACATGATCTGATAGAGAAAAAAGATTACAGTCATGACAAGAAAGCACAAAAATCAAAAGCAAAACTTCTCAAAAAAATAGGCAATGCAATTTATGATCATGATGTAAAATATGGCAATTCATTTAAAATGAGCTAAAAAGGAGTTCAGGCAATGCTAGCTGAGATCATGAATGCTCTACTGCATGATACGTTATTCATAAAATATGGCCTACTTGGACTTTTTTTCAATGGAATGTTTTCAAGTTTCATTCCAATTCCCACAGAGATTACCATCTCAGCTTTACTATTAAGCGGCATAAATCCGCTTGACGTATTTTTGGTACTAACAATAGGTTCCATAATTGGAGGCTATATCGCATACTATCTTGGATACAATGGAAGACTGCTAAAAAGACTAAGAAAAGATCCAAAGGAGAAATATGAAAGGAGAAGCATCAACATCATGACAAAGTATGGCTGGTTTACAGTAATTTTCTTTTCACCATGGATTCCCATAATCGGGGATGTTGTATCAATTATAGCTGGAACCAAAAAATACAACATTGTAAAATATTCAATTGCAATGACTATAGGCAAGACAGTCAAGGCAGTTGCCATAGTATTCTTTGGTGTGCATTTCATACATTGGCTTGTACATGTTTTGCATTAGAAAGTATATTATGTGTATATTAGAACAAAAATTCTGTGAAGAGTGTTTCTCCGATAAATTATGAACTAACATTTGAGCCAGATTTTAAAAAATTCACATTCAGAGGAAAGGAAAAGATATCAATCAAGATAACAAAACCTACAAACAAAATAACACTGCATGCTGCAGAACTTGAGATAAATCAATGCAAGATATCTCACAATGGAAAAGAGGTCAGACCAAAGATAATACTTGATAAAAAAACAGAAGAGATGGTACTCGTATTTTCTGGAAAAATATCTGGTAATGCAATACTTTCAATTGATTTTACAGGGCAACTAAATGACAAGCTTGTAGGGTTTTACAGAAGCAAGTACAAGTACAAAGGAAAGGAAAAATATCTTGCAACCACACAGTTTGAGGCTGCAGACGCACGAAGAGCATTTCCTTGCTGGGACGAGCCAGAAGCCAAGGCAACATTTGATGTTTCATTACTAGTTGACAACAACCATACCGCAATCTCAAACATGCCAGTAATATCAAAGAGAATTAAAGATCAGAAGACACTATACAAATTTGACACTACACCGATAATGTCTACATACTTGCTTTATCTTGCAGTTGGAGAGTTTGAATCAATCTCAAGCAGGTCTGGAAAAACGCTTATCAGAGTAATTACCACGCAAGGAAAGAAACACCAGGGAAAACTCTCACTAGAGTTTACAAAACAATTCCTGTCATACTTTGAGAGATATTTCAAAATTGCATACCCATTGCCCAAGCTTGACATGATTGCCATACCAGACTTTGCATCTGGCGCAATGGAAAATTGGGGTGCAATTACATTCCGAGAGACCATATTGCTTTATGATCCAAAAACATCATCAACTGAAACAAAACAACACATTGCCGAAGTAATTGCACATGAGATTGCACACCAATGGTTTGGCAATTTAGTTACCATGAAGTGGTGGAATGATCTATGGCTCAATGAAAGTTTTGCAACATTTATGGCAACAAAGGCAGTGGACGCGCTATACCCAGAATGGGACTTTTGGGACCAATTTCTCATTTCAGAAATGACTGGAGGATTGAGTCTTGATTCATTAAAATCATCACATCCGATTGATGTTCCAGTAAAGAGTCCATCAGATGTACGACAGATATTTGATGAGATAAGCTACAACAAGGGAGGCTGCGTCCTAATGATGCTAGAGAACTTTATCGGAGATGATAGTTTTAGAAAAGGATTGCATAGTTATTTGAAAAATCATGAATATGCAAATGCCACAACAGAAGATCTCTGGAACTCTCTTGGAAAAATATCAAGACAACCGGTAAGACAGATGATGGATACATGGGTAAGACAAGTTGGATATCCAATAATTGAAGCAAACGTAAAGGACTCAAAATTAAGATTATCGCAAAGCAGATTCCTACTTGAAAATAATAAAAAGACAAAACAAGGAAACTGGATAATTCCTCTATCCGGGAGACCTGGAAGCAAGACAGTCACCAAACTCATGAAAGGACCTGTGACGATTCCCTACAAGGCAGATTGGTTCAAAGTAAATGAGGGCCAAAAAGGATTCTATCGAGTAAAATATGACAAAGATGCAAGAGATGCACTTGGAACACAAATTGAAGAAAAAACAATATCAAATGTAGACAGGTGGAGCATCCATCATGATCTCTTTGCATTATGCATGTCAGGCCAAGTATCATTTACAGACTATCTTGATTTTGTAAAACATTACGAAGACGAAGACGATTATGTGGTTTTATCAGACATAATATCAAGTCTAAACTTTTTCTATACGATACTTGCAAATGAACAAGTCTGGGATGAAATAAAAAAATTCAACCTGGATTTCTTTAACAAGGTATTTGCAAGACTTGGATGGAATCAATCCAAGGGAGAAAAATCAACAACTGCGCTTCTTCGCAGTCAAATAATCAGTTCACTTGGGAGATTAGAAGATAAAGAAGTGGTTGCTGAAGCAAAATCAAGATTTTCTAATTTGCTAAAGACTGGAAATCTAAACCCAGACCTTAGAGGTCCAGTATATTCCATAATAGCATGGACCGGAGATTCTTCCACATACCAAAAAATGCTCAGCCTATACCGTAAAGCGCAAACACAAGAAGAGATGGTCAGACTACTCAGCTCACTTGCAAACTTTCAGGATACGAAATTATTATCAAAGACACTTTTGTTTACATTATCAAAGGAAGTTCGAACCCAAAATCTATTTCAACCAATTGCAAGAATGGTGACAAACCCACAAGGAAAGGAACTTGTTTGGCCATGGATCAAGCAAAACTGGAAAGGAATTGTTTCTAGATTTGGAGTAGGAAATCCACTCCTCAATAGAATAATTGGAAGTGTTTCAATAGAAAATGATTTTGAAAAAGAAATCGAGATAAAAAAATTCTTTACAAGACACCATGTCCCAGGAACTGAGATGAAGCTTGCACAAACATTAGAAAGAATAAGAATTCATGCAAGATTTTCTCAGAGAGTAAGAAAAGAATTCAGATAAGATACATTTTCCAGTTTCTTGCAGCAGAAACAATTCTCTCAATGTTTAATAGTGTCATAAAAATCAAAACCGCTAGTGAATAACCCGTCCCGTCGCAGACAAGTAATAATTACAATAATGTTCTTTATCGCAGGATTTTGGGGTATATTCATGGGATTAATTGTATTTACCAAGCCAAATTTCATCTTGACTGCACTTGGAATGGTAAACATTTCACTTGGAATTTTTCTGGGATTTAGAATCCTAAGAAAAGACCGACAAGATCAAAATCGAAAAAAGTAATCAAAATCAAGCCAAACCTGGGAACCATTTTTATAATTTGAAGGTAATAGTCTAAAGATGCCAGAATTAAGTTTGGGTCATTTGTTGTCAAGCGAATACGTAATTCCGGTTTTTCTGTTGACAATATTTTTGGCATCACTTGTTGCAACTAGAGTAAAAATACCATATACGATGATCCTAGTAGCAATAGGAATTTCGATATCAGTGATAGACTTT
Source organism: Nitrosotalea sp. (assembly GCA_036278495.1). Taxonomy (GTDB): domain Archaea; phylum Thermoproteota; class Nitrososphaeria; order Nitrososphaerales; family Nitrosopumilaceae; genus Nitrosotalea. Next base: position 28,310 of record DASUKX010000069.1, on the reverse strand, counting down.
ACAGGACATGGAATACAAAATATTTCTGGATTTAAGGTAGACCCAAAGCTTATTCTCTATTTTGTGATTCCGCCTCTCATTTTTGAGGCAATGATGAAAATTGATCGTGAACAATTTAAGACAATTAGGATATCAGCTCTTGCATTAGCTACGGTAGGAGTTGGCCTTGCCACTATAGTTGGCGGGTTGCTATTATCATATCTTGCAGGACTTCCAACACTGGTAGCATTTGCTTTTGCAGCCTTAATTGCACCAACCGATGCTGCAATTGTAATAGAGGTCTTCAAGAGAGTAAAGATCCCAAAGACACTTGCGACACTTATGGAATCAGAAGCAAGCTTCAATGATGCTACAGGTGTAATCATATTTTCTTCAATCATGGCAATAGCAGCATCGCAAGGATCATCACTTTCAACTGACAGCATATCAGGAATTAATGTCAACATTTTAGAAACGCTGGGACATTTTGCGTGGGTATTTTTTGGAGGCATTGCAATAGGAGTGGGTCTTGGAGTAGGTTCACAATATTTGCATAAATTGATAGAAGAGCCATTTTCTGAAACTGCGTTATCCGTTGCAACATTATTTGGCTCAGTTGTTATTTCAAACGCACTGGGTTTTTCAGGCCTTGTTGCAGCAGCTGCAACAGGATTATGGTTTGGCGTAATAATGAGAAAACCCAACATCATGGGCGAAAAGGTAAGAGCATATGCATCAAACTTTTGGGAGATGATTGCATTCTTTGCAAACTCGGTAGCATTTTTGTATCTAGGATTGAACATGGACATGGCAAGAATAGGACAGAATCTACCCCTAATTGCACTTGCCATCATTGCAGTACTAGCCGCAAGAGCCGCATCCACATATCCAATACTTGCAGTAACTCATCATTTTACAAAGGAAAAGACAACTGGAGCATGGAGAAATGTTGTCATGATTGGTGGCATGAGAGGAGCACTCTCAGTAGCACTTGTTGCAACACTACCTGAAAGTGAGATGAAGGAGATACTAAAGACTATTACCTTCGGAGTGGTCTTGTCTTCTTTGATAATCCAGTATCCAGTACTTTCAAGATACATCAAAAAGGCATTTCCTGAAGCAATGCAAGAGCCAAAGAACACATAGTCTAAGATTTATTGATTTCTCATAAATCCCATCAAAAAACATTAAACAAGACTTGGAAATATCAAGTGTATCAAAATGAGCCAAAAGGATCAGGTTGAAAAAATAGTGTTGGAAGGAATAAGCTATGCCAAGCTTGAAAAACACAAGGATGCAATATCATTTTTTGACAAGGCATTAAAACAAGATCCAGAAAATGTAGATGCGTTATATAACAAAGGAATGTCACTTTTGAAATTAAAGAAAAGTAAAGATACCGTATCATGTTTTGAGAAGATAATAGAGTATGACCCTAATCACGTTGATGCACTGAATAACCTAGGAAATCATTTTGCAGAATTACAGCAATTTGAAAAAGCAGTAACATATTATGACAAGGCACTATCAAATGATCCATCATATATTCCAGCATTGTACAACAAGGGAATTGCCACAATCAGACTTGAAAGATATGATGATGCTCTAGATTGCTTGAATAAAGTGCTTGAGAGAGAACCTGAAAACATGCAGGCAACATTTTACAAAGGATTAGTGTTAGGCAAACAAAAAAAACATGATGAGGCGTTATCATACTTTGATAAAATTTTAGAAAAAGAGCCAGATAACAACGAGGCAATATTTTACAAGGCAACTGAATTGTCAGAGCTTGGAAGACATGAGGAGGCAATTGGAATTTTTGATAAAATATTAAAAGAATTTCCAAAAAATGGCACAATAATTTATGCAAAGGCAAGAAGCAAGGCACTTCTTGGACAAAAAGATGATGCACTAATCCTTCTTGCACAGGCAATCTCCCATTATGGTAGAACCATAAAGAATTGGGCGGTAAAGGACTCGTCATTTAACAATATAAAAGAGGATCCAAGATTTAGGACAATAGTGAAATAAAATGTCAGAAGACATGATAAAAACAGTCAAGGGACTGTTGTCAGCTGGTAGAGGAAACCAAAAAAGACTGCGAGAAATAATTGAAACTGCAAAGAATGGTGAGCCCATTGTAATGTCAGATTACAGATACATTCAGAACTTGCTAGAGTCCCCTGATAGTACAGACGTAGAACAGATGCAATCCATCCCTCAACCCAAAAGAGATACATCATTAGAAGTTTTACGAGTAAGACTTGCAGAAGGACAGATTTCAATTGAAGAGTTTAGAGTTCTCAAAAAAGCCCTGACAGAAGAAGAATAAATCATTCTAAAATCTTAAATTCAAAAAGACCAGTACAGATACAGGATTGAAACTAGAACATCATGTCTACAACTATCAAGTACAGACTGTACAATCTTGCACTATAGGGTTAAAGAGACAAGTTCCTGTTTTAAACAGTGGTTAGAATTGTCAAAATTTGCTCCATTACCACCAGCGCCAGTTATCATGACAAGTTTTGGTCATTGTGGAATTGGTCTGGGTGCTGAAACATACAGAAGATTATTGATTGATGTTGGAGCAGATCCTCTAAAACCAACATTAAAGGGAGAAAAAGATGAGTCTCGCATACTCAAACGATATGGAAGTACCATTTTGCGTTTTCCAAATGCTTATGGTGGAAGTGAGATTCCACTTATTCCAAGAGCACTCTTAATTGATCTAGACCCAAGAGCTGCCAATTTAATATTACAATCATACCCGGATCTATTTGCATTAAGAGACAAGCATGTCATATCAGGTGCAGGCGGTGCTGCAAGAAACTGGGCAGAAGGCCGTACAAGATTCATCAAAGAAGTAAGTACAAAATATGACATGCAAAAACAACTTGCAAGTCTGTCTCCAGAACCAGTAAGAGGTTTCGTAGTTCCATTTGCAATGGGAGGAGGTACAGGAGCTTCATTTGCAAGTGCATTCATGCAATACATCAAAAAAGATACCAAGGAACATGCAACAATAGCATCATTTGGATTATTACCAGAATTTGGATGGGACCCAGTAATTTTAGAGGCATCCGCAATCAATATCGTGATGAACCTTGAACACCAGATAAAATATAGTGATTGCTCAATGCTATTTTCAAATAAAAGACTAAGAGAGCTTGCACAAAGACATGAAAAGAGACTAGACAAAATGAGTTCAATTATTGATGACCTTCCAAAAGAGCACGAAGTAGGGTGGAAGGATTACAGAGGTATGAATCTAATTGCAGCAAATGCAATGTCCATGTTTATTGCATCATTTGCAAGAGAAACAGAATGGGACATGTCAAACTACAGAACATGGCTTGCAACAAAGAGACCAAGATTTGCAGTCCCATGGGTCATACCAATTATTCCAGAGGAGAGACAATGGAGTTCTGATTTGATGACAAGTACAAAGCACAATACCATGGAAGGAATAGTAGAACACATCAACAAGAAAGAGGATGGCATATTGTTTGATATCGATGAAAATGATATCAGAGACAAGGGCGGTCCAAAAGATTCCTGTTGTGCACTGGTCAAGGTAAAAGGAGATTTCGAAGCAAAGGAAAGAGATGTTCTAAAGAACATGATAAAAGACAGATTCCACATCGAAGATGCCAGAATGATCTTCATCAAGATTCCAATATTAGAAAATGAACAGGCAAATGTTACAGTACTTGTCAATACAAAAGCAATTGGACCAAAGATCTTGGAGATTGCAAGTGAAGCAGAAGCTTCATGGGATGCATTCAAAGACGAATATGGCAAGTGGGGATTATCCACTGAAGAATTCAAGGCAAGTCTTATGGACGTAGTCCATGAGTTTAGCTAGAAATGTCCGACTTTACCCTTCTGGAGCAAGTTGCAACCCGCATCAGAGAAAATAGAACACAGTTAAAGGATACAGAAGATGAACTTGCAACAGTGAATTTCAGGATTCATGAAATTCCGCTCAAGAGTCCAACCGAATCCACATTTGCAAAAATGATAGGTCAAGATTACTATGATGCATCAGTTGATTTGGAAAAAGCAAGAGAAAAGCTTGTTGCACAAAAAGAAGAACTAACAACAAAGGTAAAAGAAGACATTACACTATTCATTACAGAGTTTACGTCTCACGAACTCATAATACCACTTGAACCAAATCCGAAGGTTGTAGAAGGCAACACAGTATTTCATTACAAAAATAATGTAACTTTTAGCAACATACTTGCAATACTAAGCGAACTCTTAGGACTCTCCCCTCCAATACTTGTCAAAGATGTCATGTTTTCTGCATCAGAGATAGTCATTAAAGTAACAGACGAGTATGAAGCCAAGCAAAAATTCCTAAGCAGTATAAACGAAGTTCAAAAGACCCTATCAATCAAGAGAAAATAATACCCGGTTTACTCTTTTGCTCTAGAGGCATTACGTATAAGATATAACAAGGTAAAAACAGCCAAGATTTTGTGAACAAGAACACCAAGAAGCTTCTTGCATTATCATTTATGGCAATTTTCATCGTTTCCACAGTAAGTGTAGCATTTCTTGGAGGAGGACGTGTTGCAACTCAGACTCCAAAACCTACAGATACAACAATAACTGGAACGCCTGCTGACAATTATCCAGATGCTAAAAGGACAACTTTTTGTGAAACAGGTCCAGCCAAATCAAACAAGTACATAACAGAATTCAAGATTCCAACGGCCTGTACTCAACCACTTGCAATCATGGCAGACTCTACAGGAGCAGTCTGGTTCACAGAATCAAATACTGGAAATTTGGGCAAGTTTGACTTGACTTCAAAAACATTCCAAGAGTTTACCAACACACAATGGCAGAAAGGAGAAAAATCCATGATGTGGGGTCTTGGCACTGCACAGGACGGAAACATATGGATTACAGATTCGCAGCATAACTTGGTTTGGAAGTTCAATCCTTCAGACAAGAGCTATCAGAGATTTGCTTTCCCAAAGAGTAATTCATCAGATGGTTCATTCCCACAGATGCTTCTAATTGATGGCAAAAATGCATACATCAATGACTTTACTGGAAGAAAGCTCGGAGTATTTACTACAGATCACATAGGTCCAGACCTTGGTGTGACAAACATTCCATCTCCTGGCAATTACAACTTTACAAGTTCCATGGTAACAGACTCTTCAGGAAAAATATGGTACACAATTTGGATATACCAACAGGGAGGAAACCTGGTAAGCTATGACCAAAAGACTGGCAACTTTACCCAGTATCTTCTCCCACAAGACATTCAAGCGCCAAATGGAATATCAATTGACTCGACAGGAAAGTTATGGATAATGGATACAGCTAGTAGTTACTTTTTCGATTTTGATCCAGTTAGTAAAAAATTCACAAAGCATACAACATCACCACCTCCATTATCATCATATGGTAACGCATCAGGACTCATCAAGACACCAATATCAAGACCATATTGGAACCATTTTGATGACAAAGGAAGATTATGGTTCAACGAGCAAGTTGCAAACAGTATGGGAGTCTATGACCCATCGTCGCAATCACTTGTAGAATATGTCATCCCATCCAAGAATCCAAACTGGTCAGACTGTGGAGTAGGACAAGATTGTGGAGTGGCACAATTGCTTGACTTTACAGTTGACCACAACAAGGTTTGGTTTACAGAATGGGTTGAAAACAACATTGGAGTTTTGGATTCGAGTGTTGCATTACCAATCAATGTGACCGCATCTAACGCTTCAATCATTGTACACCACGGACAAAATGTAACCGTTTCACTAGATATCAGTCCACAAGAACAGCTTGGTGCACCAGTATCAATAGTAACATCAAACATAGTAGGACCGCAGACACTTTCAATCACACCCCAACAGAACATAGTTACAGTTGACAAACCACAGACTGTCAAAATTACAATATCTGCAGACAACTTTGCCATGCCAGGAACTTACCAAGTGTTAATTGGTGCAAGATATCAGGATGTTACAGTATCAAAGTACATCAATGTAACAATAGAGTAAGAAGTGGTTCCCAACCTAGACAGATTGATTGGAATCTCCACATATTGTACCAAGACAGAAGGTACGGGAGGAAAGATCAAGTCATCGCCAGAGCAATTTTTTGTCTCAGAGATATTAAGAGAGAAAGCACTTGACAAAATCTCATCTTCAGGAAGTTATACGGTATACAAGTTAAAAAAACAAGGTATTGATACAAACCATGCACTGTCAGATATTTTTACAAAATATGGTCTAAGGCTCAAGGCACTTGGTCTAAAGGACGCAAATGCCACAACAGAGCAATACGTATGCGATATGACAACTGGTAGGTCTACTGATACATTGGTTACAAACAGGTACACACTTGAAAAGATTGGGCTTGTTCAGAAACCCTTGACAAAAAAAGACATGGTTGGAAACCATTTCAAGATAAAAATCGAGGATGCAGATTTTTCAAAAGTCTCTCAGTTTGCAGACCATGAAAAGATTCTGAATTTTTTTGGATACCAAAGATTTGGAAGTAAAAGACCTGTATCACACTTGATAGGAAAGGCAATTTTACAGAAAAACTTTGATCATGCCGTAGAGACCCTTCTTTCATTTACTTCAGAATATGATCTGCCACACAACAACAAGATACGGGAAATGCTCAAGGACAAGTTAAACTATTCCAAGATGATTGACCAAGTTCCACCACAAATGGACATTGAAAGAATCGTATTAGATGAAATGATTAATCATGGCGATGCTCTCAAGGCCTTGCGCGCAATACCAATACAGTTACGAAGATTTTTTGTTGAGGCATTCCAGTCGTTTGTATTCAACCAGACAATATCAAAGGCATATGAATCTGGAGAGGAATTGTTGCAACCACAGCAAGGAGATGTGTGTTTTGACAAAGACGATAATCTGGGAAGATATCAAAATGATCCCATGCAGAGATTAACAATTCCTCTTGTTGGTTATTCATATTCGAAAAAGAATCGATTTGACAGTTTCATATCTCAAGTACTAGTGGAGCAGCAGATAACCCCCAAGGAGTTTTTCATAAAAGAGATGCAAGAGGCAAGCGAGGAGGGCGGATTCAGACAGGCAATAATGTCATGTCATGAATTTAAAATCAATGAGCCATATGTAGATTTTACACTCTCAAGAGGCTCATATGCAACAATATTGCTCAGAGAAATAATCAAACCATCAGACCCCGTGGCTGCCGGTTTTTGATCAAGATGCACCAGAAAGTTTATGCACAAGAAACACCATAAGATACCACGAATTACAAACCATTGTTTGACAAAATCATGGCCATTGATCCCAAGATTCGTTTTGCTACAATATTTGACATGAAAGGACAGGTGCTATTTAGTGCGCACCGTGATGGTGTAGCAAATCTACTTTCACCAGAGGAAAGTCGGAAATCACTCCAGTTTGCAATTAACGCATGGAGATCAAGAAATGAAGTCTCAGATAAGATAGGAAGGGGCAAGTATGCTCTAGTAGAATATGAAAAACTCAAACGCATTACAATGCCACTTGATTCAGATCACATACTATACATCACAACGGACGTAGAAGCTGATCACGGCCCAATAATTTACAGAGCATTGAGGTTAAAGCAAGATGCACTCCACTCACCAGAAGGAATGCCGTAAATAACAACTGGTTTTCCAGATCACATAAAATAGCTTGGAAACATCAATGGATCTTACTGACAAATCACACCCAAGTCTTATTAATTATCAATTTTAGTTTTTGTCATAATTGAAAAACATGTTGTTGTTAGCGATAGGATTTGGTGCAATTACATCATGCAGCTCAGTATGGGCAACAGACCTTGGAACAATTGGCAGTCCGCAGGTAACAATGACACCATCATCTGGACCGCCAGGGACCAAGATAACAATTACAGTATCTGATATCCCAGACATTTCAAAAGCAAGCTATCCATATCCTGATCTCTACATCTATCTGCCATTTTCACAACCTTTTGGAACCAGCTTGACAAGCCATTGCGGGGGACAAGACTGTTTTCCAATTTATACACATGATGATGCCTTAAACTATGATTCTGCAACTAGAGTTATTTCATTTTCACTGCCGAGCACAAACAATTCAAAACCTGTCTTTCTAGATGGTTTTGAAAATTCAGTATGTGATGTAACAGTGAATGGTAAGGTATTGGAAAGATTTTCTACATTGTGTAACACAAAAGACGAGCCTCAAGGATTATACCAAATCAAGCTTGCATGGGCACTTGAAAGCGATTCAGAACAGAGATATACCACAAAGACAATTCCATTCTTTGTTACACCTGCAATACATCCATCAGAAGGTCCAGTTGCTGATAATGGAGATATCATCCTAAAGCAATATCAAAATGGAACAATCAGCGAGGCTCAGTTTTACGCAAAACTCAAGGCACGTGGCTGGACTGAAGAGCAGGTAAGACAGGCACTTGCAGTAATTGGAAAATTGCCACATCAGATGGGCATATCTGGTCCGGACTACAAATTGCCACTATACCAGACAAACTCTACAACCAATTCTACAAATGTCACATCACAGACAAATACCACAGATCTAGAGTTGTCACAACCAGAGATTAAACTTGACAATTACACCAGAATCAATACAACCGAAATTCAAACAGAGCAAAGCAACATTTCATCCATAGTCAAACAAAATGTTTCAATAATCAAACCTGTACAAAATAATTCTACATCTCAGCCTTTACAAAATAATTCCATGTGGAATGAAATTATAATTGGATTATCAATTGTGGCAGCTGCAATAATGGCAGGAGTTACAATATTTGTAAAAACACAAAGAGGTAAACAAAATGCCAGATAATTCATGCAGAACATGTGGAGGAGATCTCATAAAGTGGTCTTCATGTTCCAAATGCAGAAAAGTTATGCAAAAAATATGTACAACATGCAGTACAAAAACAATGGAAGCGTTTCATGCTCATCACGTACATCTGGAACCATACCAAATAGCAAATACAAGGACTATAGTTGCCGCAGTCCAAAGTTATCATGATCATCCAAGCCACAAAATTTCCAAGAAAAAGAAGAATCATAGAAATAGCATGCTTGTAATTTCTTGTATAATTATAGGAATTATGATTTTGGGCATACTTGGCACAAATCATCTCGAATCACTTTCAAGTCCCAAACCAATTCAAACCAAAGAGACTACACCATCAGCGAACCTAGGCGCTTCACAGAACATTAAACAGGTACCCCAGATAGATACATCGCGTGTCAATACAGACAACAAAATAGATACCAAGTATACATATGACAACTGTCTTGGCATTTCTGATGGTACACACCTAACAATCACATGCCCCACGACATATGGAAATGTGTACAAGGCAGTTGTACAGATACCATCAGAGTTAATGTCTCAGTTTGAAAATAACATATTCAATCTGCGAGGCATTTCGGTAACAGAGCACACGGATTCCATATCAATGCAATATGCGAAAAAATTGTATGAAGCCAAATTTATCAATGGTTAATCACATATTTTCTTCAAAAATTTTCATACAAAACAAATGATGATTGTACCTACAGTGTAAAGCTAGAGATTATCTCCAAAGTTCCTTGTATGTGCATCAACTTCATCTTGTGGTGTAGTAGACTTGTTTTCATGTTTATGTTCACTTTTGTGTATACGCCCTTCCATTTTTTTCTGATGTTCTTCCCTTGAATGATGTAGTCTATCAGTTTCATGGACAAACTCTTTTCCACATTGATCACATTTGACGATATCGTGATGGTGTTCATGACGAGCATGTTTTATCAAGTCATCATAGGCTGTAAATTTTGTACTACATTTCTCACACTTGAATTTCTTTTTAAAAATATCCATGCAATAGAGTTTGTTTGTAAGATAATAAGACTGTCGCAGAATATCATTTGTGGGGATTTTACTTCCTTGGGTTTTTACCTTAGACTAGGTTCATCGCCAGTACAAAAAAGCACAACCCAGTAATGAATTTCATGCAGTACAAGATACGGTTGAAGAGCTATTAAATAATCAAAATTTCAAATAAATATCATGTTTGACAATATATTTTCCAAGGTTATCAAGGCATCAGAGTTTCCACCAGATTTTGACTGGATAAATACAAAAGAACCTCTTTCAATTGAAAAACTCAAGGGCCATGTAATAGTCCTGGACTTTTGGACTTATTGTTGCATAAATTGCATGCATACATTACCAATACTTGCAGAGCTTGAAAAAAAATATGAGGATCGGCCAGTTGTCTTTATAGGAGTACATTCTGCAAAATTTTTCAATGAACAAGAAAGGAAAAACATCGAACAAGCAGTGGCAAGATATGAAATATCACACCCAGTGATTGTGGATAAAAAAATGTCGGTTTGGAACAAGTTTGGTGTGACAGGGTGGCCTACAATTGCAATAATTGATCCCAATGGAACCCTAGTGTACAGGCAATCAGGAGAAGGTCAAAAAGACATGATAGAAGATACGATAGATGTTCTCTTGGAAAAACATGCCAAATCCCATACATTAGCAAGAGAGCCAATCAAGATTGAGAAAACCATACAAAGGAATAGTACTACCTTGTCGTTTCCAGGTAAGATATCAATATCAAAGAATAGAATTGCAATATCAGATTCAAACCACAACAGAATCATTGTTACTGATCTTCTAGGCAAGATATTACACATCATTGGAAATGGCAAGATAGGACTGCAGGATGGTAATTTTTCAGAATCTTCATTTTTCAGACCACAGGGAGTAGTATGGAAAGATGACCTTATTTTTGTGGCAGATACTGAAAATCATGCATTACGAAAAATAAATCTGCAAGACAATCAGGTAACTACACTTGTGGGAACAGGTAAGCAAGGTCCATGGAGATCTCAAGGCGGCAAAGGAAAAGAGACTGCAATTTCTTCCCCATGGGATGTCACTGTAAAAGATAACATTGTGTTCATGGCAATGGCTGGAAATCATCAGATATGGACATATGACATCAATACAGATGTGGCAAAACCGTTTGCAGGAAATGGTCAAGAAGAAATCATAGATGGCAACAGAATGCAAGCACAACTTGCGCAACCAAGTGGAATTTTTGCGTATGATAACATAATATTTTTTGCAGATAGTGAAACATCATCCGTAAGAGAGGTAGATCTCAAGACAGATCATGTAAGAACCATTGTAGGTCACGGACTATTTACATTTGGACATAAAGACGGCATTACAAACGAGTCATTGTTCCAGCATCCACTTGGATTATGTGCAGTTTTAAACAAAATATTTGTTGCAGACACTTACAATTCGGCTATTAGGGAAATTAATTATGAAAAAGATTCGGTTGTAACACTAATTGGAAAACACGGTGCAGATACAATGTGCAGACTAGATGATCCAAACTGTGATACATTAGGATTGTATGAGCCAAGCGATGTAGAATGGTACCAAGACAAGCTGTACATTACAGATACCAACAATCACCTCATACGAGTCTATGATCTGAAGACAAATGTTCTAAATACACTAGATATACGAATATAGTTTATTCAAAAAAGCTTTCTGATACAACATGGTTGTGTAAAGCAAATTCCTTTAGCTGTGAAAATTGGATTTTTCCTTTGTGATATTGATCCCAGATAAAATCAAGTATCTCAATGCTGGATAAATGCTCTTGGTCTATTGCAGGCTTGACTCCAAGTATTTGACTACAAAAATTTTGAAGATCAGCGAACTGGAAGTTGTCAAGTAAAACCCTCATTTGTTCAATGGTATCATCTTTTGGTTTAGACTTTCCAAACAATCCCATGGTAATACTTTTCATGACCGCCATTTAATTCCATGGTCATATTCATTATGGAAGATTCAGGTGGAGATCATGTGATTATCAAAGGCAAACTAGTCAAATTCATGGAATAAGGATTTAAGCTTGTGCTACAATTTGATATATCATGGAAAAGGCATACGTTTTGATCGGTTGTGAGCTTGGTGCCGAAAACGAAATTGTTGGAAAATTAAAGAAAATAGACAAGGTAAAAGATGCAAGAGTCGTATATGGAGACTATGACATTGTAGTAGAAGCTGAAGCCGATACTGAATCTCAGATGGACAATCTGATTACGAAAAAAATTCGTCAACTAGCCAAGGTTAGATCCACTATGACCTTGGGCGTCGTAAGCTAATTCCAAGACCTGTAGCTAAGATCAATACACCGCTGACGGCAATCCATTGTCCGTTTACAATCCATTTCGGATTTGAATACATAAACGAGGAAGTAGGCCCAACTATGGAATTTCCCTGTAGAAAGAAAATTACGCCAAATACAAAGACCAGCGCCCCAACTATCATGATTACTATTCCTGCTCTCATACTATAGAATACGCAGTCCCAAATAAAAGGCAAAATGAGTTGATAAAAGAGGCAAAATCCTTTTGATTTCCGTCTTTAATCTGTTATTTTACATGATAATATTAGATTGGACGAGTGGGGAACAGATCTATTAGATGTTAGGAAGAATAGAAGCTCAATAGATATTGCAATATTTGCAGGAGCTGCAGTATTAGCACTTGTAGTATACCTCATATTTGGACCAGCAATTGATGCCATGACAAAACAGAGTCCATTGATAATAGACTTGATGTTTGCACCATCCTTTGGGATTGGTTTCCTATACGGTTTAAAGATGACTGATAGAGTTATGCAGCCATCAGAATCACGCAGTCCATTAAAACGTGCCTTCTTCAAGGGATTTTTGTTTTTGTTCATGATGGGTTCTATATTTACTGCAGTCTCTTTTGCACTTCATGGAGGTACACATCCGCCTCACAAGTCAATTTTTACCGATGGTTTGATTCCATGGGCAACAGAATTCATCCAGGCAAATGGAGGCTTGACATTTTTGATCATATCAAGCATAACAATGATGGCAGCAGCAACAAAGAGAATAGTTGGAATGGAAGGAATATTCAGTAAAATATTCACATTTGTTGGAACATACATTTTCTTCTCCATGCTTGCGCTCACATTTACCCATTCAGATCCGTCACACTCCCAAGTTTACCTCTATGCATTTTATCAAGCAGGAATTGTAGGTGGAATATTTTATCAGATGAACAAACTTACCACACGAGCAAACATGTGGGAAGATTACAATAATGGATTTTAGAATCTGATCCTTGGGATGAATAACATCATTGCAATGGATATAACCATTACAAGTAGTGCAACACTTGAAAACTCTGGGAGATATGTAGTTCCAAATACACTCGTATCAGTGATACCAGTTTGATTGAATTTTAGCATTATAGTGGAACTATTAGCTCCTGGAATAACAACGGCAGAGACGGATTTTCCAGCCTGAACTACTGTGAGATTTCCACCTATCAAGTTAGTAGGAATTTCAATTTCGGCAATGTTTCCATCATGGGCACTATTTCCAGTAAAGACAAGTTCCTTGTTTATTTTATTAAATGTCACATTTTTCATCTCATAGTTTGATACGGTAATTACGTCAAAGGTATAATTTTCAGCTTTTATCTTCCAGTCCCACTTTATTCCCATATGAGGACCTGTAGAAAGCGTTGGTTCTTGCGCAAATGCTTGAGATGATAAAGATCCTAGTAAGATTACAGATGATAATACAATAGAAGTAAAGAATATTGATCTCAATTTTTCAGAGTAGACAGTTTGCCCCTAATCTCTTTGTCTTTTATGATTCTTGGATGTGATACATCTGCAAGTATTACTTCATACCAAAGATACAAACCATCTTGATGAACATAATATGAGCCAAGTAGATCCATGTTTGGAAATCTTTCCAGTACTCTGCGTTCTGCAACTCTTTGCATACTAAGTGCAGGCTTGATTCGCAATACACCAAGATGTTTCGGTCTTCTTCCGGCAACGGGTCGTTTCTTGCGCATGTTACCCTTTCCTACACGCATTCTTACTACAACGATTCCTTGCTTTGCCTTGTATCCTAGTCTTCTTGCACGTTGGATTCTGCTTGGTCTATCCACACGTACTAGAGCATTCTCTTTTCTCCACTGAACGGCTTTTGCTCTAAGCTCTGGGGAATTTTCTTTCCACATTTTAATCCAGATCTGATCCTGTTGGCTAGGCATACTCGGCACTACAGATTTACCCTTTATATTCTGTTAGAAAATTAGGAGCATTTTGCGTACAAAATAAATCAAAATCAAGGAAGCCTATTTATGAAATTAATTTTTGTTAAATTCTATGACATGGCAAAGACAGATTTTGATGCTTACATGTATAATTTCATTAGCCTTTTGTACCCAGTATAGTTTTGCCACATCCTCCCTTGAAGTATCAACAAGCAAGCATGTTTACGAATATGGAGATTATCTGTCAATCAACTTTCAGGTATCAGAAGTGACAAGTCACAATATCACTATACATATCACAGATAGTTCAAACAAGACAAGTGCACCAATTAATCTTCCAATAGATAAAACAAACAGCACAATAACTTCACCATTTCCATTTTACAAGACAACATTTAATCCAGGAACCTATAGAATTGACGCAGAATATGCAAATTCTACTGCCAGTGTTTCTTTTGAACTCATAGATTCTGGAAAAATTGCCATACCTACAGAGTTCAAGTCACTTGTAAAGACACTACAACAAGGATCTCCCACTGTCAAATCCTATGCCGGAATAATTCGAGAGTTGATAAATGATGGCATAATCAATGTTCCAGGGTACAACCAGACTAATCAAACACATGTACCGCAATGGTTTATAAAAAATATCCAGTGGTGGTCAGATGATTCTATTTCAGACAATGACTTTGGTATGTCAATACTGTATTTGATTCAAAAAGGAATTATCCTAGTCTAGGTTTACTTGGTTTGTTTTTTTCTCTTGTAGATGATGCAATTACAACAATTATCACAAGTGCAATGGAACCAATCAAGGAATATTCAGTAACATGTCTTTTGTCAAATGATAACATGGACCCAGATTTGAAATGAAGTACAGATTCAATCGGTTTTAGAATTTGGTCTTGTAGAGACATAGTTTGAGAAGGTTCTGACGTCTCAGCAAAGGCCATAGCAAAAGGTACACTTGAGATTAGAAACAATGATAGAACTTGTATTTTGTTATACACTAGATAACGCCGCGAAGAATCATTATTATTTTTTCTCCTATAACATTTGCTGCAAGTGTCTGAGCTTCTTTTGTTTGAGCACCAATGTGTGGAGTGCATACAACATTTGGGAGTGTCGTAAGTTTGTTGCCAACTGCAGGTTCTTTTTCAAAGACATCAAGTGCAGCACCTGCAATCTTTCCTTCCTTGAGTGCATCATACAGTGCATCTTCATCAATTATTTCACCTCGTGAGGTGTTTATGATATAGGTAGTTTTCTTCATTGTAGAAATTCTTTTGGCATTTACTAGATGATGTGTAGTATCAGTCAGTGGTACGTGAAATGAAATGTAATCAGCACTAGAGAGCAAAGTATCGATATCAGCTTTTATCAATCCCACATCACGCGCAAAATCATCTGCAATTGGCATTACATCAAAGCCAATTATGTTCATGTTAAGCCCCCTAGCAAGTTTTGCCAGTCTTTTTCCAATATTGCCAAGTCCTACTATGCCAAGATATTTTCCTGAAAGTTCACTTCCCATGAGTTCTTTTTTGAGCCATTTGCCGTTTCGTATTTCCCGGTCTGCCCTCGGAATTTCTCTTGCCATTGAAAGCATCAATCCAAGAACAAGTTCTGCAACTGCATTCATGGCACCCTCTACTGCGTTTATTACCCGGATACCTTTTGCCTTGGCCGCATCAACATCAATATTATCCAATCCCACTCCCACACGTGCAATTATTTTACACTGGGTGGCACGATCAATCATTTCTTTTGTAATTTTTGTTCTACTTCGTACCACAACTATATCAAAATTGGAAATTTTTTCTTTTATTTGATCTGGTGTGATCTCTGGTTCGTATGTTATCTTTAATCCATTTTTTTGCAATATATCATTTAGAATTGGTGCAACTTGATCACAAATCAAGACAGATTTATCCATCGACATAAAAGAATGCCATCAGGTACAGAATATAATCATTGCCAAGATCATTTTTTGCCTACACTGAATGATTATAGAAAATTGCGAGATGTTGTATGGTCACTTGTTTTGTCGTGAAGATATCATTTTACTCAAAACTGCATACAATCCAATGAATGCAATTTGGAACATTTCTATCGGAGGTACCAATATTCCACCAATTTCTAGTCCCATTCCTCGTGGAGGTGAACCCTTTGGAAATTCACCACCAGTAAAGTTACCTCTAGGAATGTTTTGTTGGGGGACATGACTCGGTCCACTACTTGGCATGCTTCCACCCATTGGAATAAGATGAAGTCTGCTTGCATACCATAAAGCGAAAAATATAATCGTTCCAACAATTCCAATGATTTGCCATACTTTTCCCCATCGTTTTATTACTGGAACTGCCCAAAAGACTTGCAATATTCCACCAACTAGGAAAAGTATTCCTTGACCCAAGTCATGTGATAAAGATCCAGGAGCCATTTGCAAATGATAAATCCCAGCAATCACAGTTGTAGCAGCAGTTACAAGAGAAAATATGAAAACTTTCTTGTCTTTCCACAGAGTTTGACTCATGCAATAAACGGTTCATTTACAGATTATAGGTATTCGCTAACTTTGTTAGTGATATGAAATTCTGAAATCAGAAAATGATCAAACAAAATTACAGATTATCAAAACAAAAAGAGAAAGGTTTGGGGATTTACCCGCTCATCGATTTCGCAATTGCAGCTGCTTGATCGTCAGTACATTCACAGTGAACTACTTCCTTTTGTGGAATTGAGTTCATACCTACTGGTGGTACTGCGTCAGATGGGTTTGGCATATCGCCTGCATGGTATCCCAAGTTGAATGGGTCACCTGCGACAAATACTGTGGCCGCACCTGTAAAGATTGCTGCATAGTCATGATTGACTGCTACATATGCACCTGGACTGTCAAAGACAACATCAACGATTGCATCCTGTGAACCACCGATTAACCAAGTCTGAGTTCCTTGAGCTTGGACATGGTTTCCTTGTGATATACGATCCATGATTTCACCAACGATGTGGAAGAAAACTGGCATGTTTCCTTGATTGACTACAAAGATTCTGTAGTGTGTGTCAAGATCAACAAATAGTGGATGTCCTTGATATTGTTTGAGTGCTGGGTCATTCCAAGGTTGCACTGGGAAGACATTCTTTGTTGGATCACCTTTTATCAGCTTGTTAATGTCTGCGTTAGGTGTGTAACCAAATGCCATTCCGTTTACAACAGTTTGTGTTGTATTGTGAAGGAACATTGCTCTCTGGTCATAGCTACCATCTGCGTTCAAGTACAATTGATTGTACTCTAACACAAATTCTTTTGCTGCAGCTTCATATCTATGATGTACGACTACGACTTTACCGCCTTGGGTATCAGTCTTGTCTACTATCAATGGATTGTAACCATTCAATGGATCAACGATTGTCATTCCGTACATGCCGGACATTACATGTTGGTCCATAGATGCGAGATTGACTCCTTCACAGTGGTACTTGAATGCACCAGGTGTCTCAGCTATGTATGCATAGGTTGCGGATTGACCAACCTTAACAGCTCCAAAGTTTGTTGCACTCAGTTGTCCTGCGTGCATGTCTATGGAGTGTGGTGTTGATTCAGTCGATGGAACAGTGAGAGTTACTCTGACGATATCGCCTTGTGTAACTCTTACAGTTGGTCCTGGGACTTGACCGTTAAAGGTCAATGCGTAGTATGTTCCGCCACCCATAATAGGTAAGCTAGCACTTGTAGCTGTTAGCTGTACATCTACTACATGACGTCCTTGTGCAACCAAACCATCAATTTGATCTGCTGGTATCTGTGCAAATGCATCTGGCATTTGTAACTGGATACCGCCCATGTCATTGACTGCCTTTACAGAGGCCTGTGCTGATGCACTAGGAATGCTCTGACTAGATGCAGTCGTCTGAGTCTGTGAATATGTACTTGCGAACAATAATCCTGCTACTGCCACTACTGCGGCAATAGACATCATACTGTATCGTCTGTTCATCGTTTCGGATGTTCAAATCTAAATATATTAACTTATTGGGGATTTTCTTGAGAATTTCACAGATTTTTACTATTTTTCCTTCGCCCTGAATTTTAAAAAATGCGAATGCATATTAGGAAAATTAATTTTAGTTTTGGCGTGAAGTTTAGAACTGATTCCGATTCCCTAGGAAAAGTTGAGGTTCCAATAGAAGCATACTATGGTGCATTTACAGCAAGAGCGATAAAACAATATCATGTAACAGGACAGAGATCCCATCCATATCTCATCATGGCATTTGTCATGATCAAAAGATCAGCTGCAGTTGCAAATATGAAAGTAAAAGCACTTGACACAAAAAGAGGAAATGCAATAATAAAAGCATGTGATGCGGTTTTATCAGGAAAACATCTAGATCAATTTGTTGTAGAGACAATCAACTCGGGTGCAGGAACAGCATTTAACATGAATACAAATGAAGTAATTTCAAATATTGCACTTGAGATAATTGGAAACAAGAAAGGTAACTACGAGGTCATTCATCCAAATGATCATGTAAATATGTCACAGTCAAGTAACGACACATTTCCAACTGCAATGCATGTTGCAATATTATTTGATGTAAACCAAGTCATACCAGCAATTGACGAACTGGTAAAGACATTAATCAAAAAGGCAAAAGAGTTTTCAAGTTATCAAAAAATTGGAAGAACACATTTGATGGATGCACTTCCTGTAACTCTTGGCAGTGAGTTTGCAGCATATGCTACTGCAATTTCAAAAGCACGTGATGCAATATTTGAATCAAAAAAAGAACTAGAACGAGTTGCACTTGGAGGAACAGCTGTAGGCTCTGGCGCAAATACTCCAAAGGGATACAGAACACTTGCAATATCAGAGCTTGGCAAGATATCAAAACTCGCACTCAAACCGGAACCAGATATGCAATTTGGACTTGAGAGTAGATTTGCAGTTGCCAAAGTTTCATCAGCTCTTAGAAATCTAGCGTTAGAGCTTGGAAGAATTTCAAATGATATCAGATTGATGGCATCAGGACCTGTTGCAGGTCTTTCAGAGATTGGAATTCCTGCAGTTCATGCAGGCTCTTCCATCATGCCAGGCAAGGTAAACCCATCACTTGCAGAATGCATGAACATGATATGCTTTGACATAATCGGAAAAGATTCTACAGTAGCACTTGCAGCACAGGCAGGACAGTTTGAACTCAATGTGATGCTTCCCGTGATGGTAAAATCGGTTCTTGATTCAATGGACATGCTCCGAAATTTTGTTCCAATATTTTCAAGGAATTTAATTGATGGACTTAGTGCAAACAAGACAAAGCTTAGCCAATATATAGAAAATAGTCCAGTCATAGTAACTCTACTTACTCCAAAGATTGGATATCAGGCATCTGCAGATTTGTTCAAAGAGTCGCTCAAGACAGGAAAGACAATCAGACAACTAGTAATCTCAAAAGGATTGTTGACTGAAAAAGAAGTAAAGGCATTGCTTGGATAAACAATGGCAAAGATCTGGGTAGAGGCATATGGTTGCTCTGCAAGTTTTGCAGATTCAGAAATGATATCAGGTTTGATTGTAAATGGGGGTCATAGTCTTGCAGAAAGCGAAAAAGATTCAGATCTTAGTGTAATAGTTACTTGTTCAGTCAAAGATGTTACTGCACACAAGATGGTTCACAGGATAAAAAAATTAAGATCAAATCCACTTGTTGTAGCAGGTTGCCTTCCAAAAGCAGAACAGGCAACGGTGGAAAAGTTTAGCCCAAAAGCAAGCTTACTTGGACCAAATTCACTTGGTAAGACTCTAGAGGTTATACGTTCTACATTAGATGGAATAAAAAAAATAGAACTTGATGATACAGATGTCAGCAAAGTTGGACTACCAAAGGTCAGACTAAATCCAGCAGTTGGAATTATTGAGATTGCAAGCGGTTGCATGAGTGAATGTACATTTTGTCAGACAAAGATAGCCAAGGGAGACTTGCAGAGCTATCGAGTAGGAGACATTGTAAGACAAGTACGGCATGAGATTGAAGACGGTTGTGTCGAGATTTGGTTAACATCAACTGATAATGGATGCTATGGTTTGGATATCGGTTCAAGCCTTCCTGAACTGGTACAAACAGTATCAGAAATAGAACATGATTTCATGCTACGGGTAGGAATGATGAATCCAATGTATCTACCACGTATCAAAGGTAACCTTTTGAAGAGTTTTGAAAATGACAAAGTCTTCAAGTTTCTACACATTCCAGTCCAGAGTGGAAGCGATAAGGTTCTAAAAGACATGAAAAGAGTTCATACCTCAAAGATATTCCATGATGCAAATTCGGAATTTAGGAAGAGATTTGACAGATTTACCATTGCCACTGACATCATAGTTGGCTTCCCTACAGAGACAGAAGAAGACTTTGCCAAAACTGTAGATTTGATAAATAAAACAAGGCCAGACATTGTAAATCTTTCAAGATATAGTGCAAGATCTGGCACCAAGGCTTCTCAGATGAAGCAGATCGATGTGGACGTGATCAAACATAGAAGTAAGATTGTCTTTGACCTTGCAAAAAAGATCTCTCAGGAAAGAAATGAAGAGTGGATAGGTTGGCAGGGCGAGGTTTTATTTGATGAGGTATCAAATGGCATTACGAAGGGAAGAAATTTTGCATACAAACAAGTGATTACTGATGACAAAGTCAGGTTAGGACAAAAGGTCAATATCAAGATTGAGGGCGCTGCCCCAAATGGTTTGCATGGTACCATAGTGAGCTAAATATTTTAGATCCGATCTTGGATCAAAACTAAGCAACAAAGTTTTTTAATCAATTTTGTAAGCAAAAGGGAGTCATGGAATTTCAGATGAAAGATCCAGTTTTAATTATAGGTTTAGGTGGAGCAGGATGCAAACTTGCTGTCAATATCAAGGAGAAACTAGGATATGATTGCCTTCTAGTAAGCCACGATGCAAGAGATCTCAATCATGAGACCTCAAAGATTTTGATCAATACCAGTCCAGTCTTGAATCCTTCTGCTTATCTCATAAGAGGCGTCTCATTTGGTGCAAGAGACTCTATAGAAGAGAAGATGAATGGATATTCCACTATAATGGTTATTGCCAATTTGGCAGGAAAGTCAGGTGCTGCACTTGCACCAATAGTATCTCAAATAGGCAAAGAGTCAGGAAAAAGCGTACTCTCATTTGGAATAATGCCATTCAAGTTTGAAAAAGATAGGATATTTTTCTCAGGAGTATCTCTGAAGAGATTGAAAACAAATTCAGACTGTACTGTAATCATAGATAATGATGCTCTGCTTGAGAGCAATCCAGACCTCACTCCAGATGCATGCAATAATATAACAAACTCAGCCTTGTTGCACGTAATATCGACTCTGAAGAACTCGTCTTTGCCACTCGAAACAAGCATACTTTCAACTAGTAAGGACATTGTAGATGTAGAGACTTCCCTTAGAGACTCTATCAAGATGCTATACGAAGATGCAGCACCAAACAACATCAAGAGCGCATTAATGTACGTAGTAGGTGGAAACAAGGTCCCAGTAGGAGTTTTGAATTCAATGGTAAACACAATAAGCGGAATTTTTGGAGATGATAGTACACGAGTCAGCATGTCAGTAACAGCAGGAGAGAACTCCAAAGTTGTGTTGCTCACTTCAATTGAAGGTGAGACTCGTTTTGACAAGTATGATCCATTGGGTTTCATACCAAAAGAAAACATGCTTGACTGGGATGAGCCAGACGCAAGTGTGAAAATTGATCTTAATTTAGATCAAATAGAATAAAATTCAAGTAAAAAATAATTTTGAACTTGTTATAGACGTAATAGATTAAAATTTAGAGATTACTCTTTCTTTGTCTTTTTTTCTGATTTTGATTCAGATTTCTTTTCTACCTTTTTCGGTTTTTCTTCTGGCTTGTCTACCTTTGGCTTTTCTTCTGTCTTTTTCTCTTCTACTTTTGGTTTTTCTTCTACTTTCTTTTCTTCTTTTTTAGGTTTGTCGCCAGATTTTTTATCGCCCTTCTTTTTGTCATCAGATTTTTTGTCGGATTTCTTGGTAGCCTCATCTGCAACTTTTTCTTCCTGATATTTTGAGACAATTACATTACCATCATCTTTTGTTATTTTGACTCTAATCTTTCTCGGGGGATGTCTTATACCTCTGGCCCAAACTAAATGACTAATCTCTTCCTCAATCTTGACGTTTTCAGATTTCATGTGTTTTGTGGCAAATTCCCGAATCATGTTAATTGCCCTCTTTGCTCTTTGGTTATTTGGTGACAAGAGTACCTTTCCAAGGTTAATAGTGTAAATTCGCTCTATTGATTCAGTAGACATTTTATCCTACGCTCACATCTGTTCTGCGCCACTGTCTCTTCTTAGGATTAGTTCTCACTCTTCGTTTTGTCCTAACAATTATCCAAGCTGGTACAGACGAATTCTGTTTTATTTTCTTCATCAACCTATTCTTTCTTGGAGTTGACTTGCGGGCAGCCATAAAAATTTGACATTTTAGCCTCTTTTTAAATGAATCTCAGAAACACGTGTAATCTAGCATATCTTATCATGTATTTGTTTTAACATTCGTGCAGATGCTCCCCAGATCAAATGATTCTCAAACTTGAAAGTGTACATCTCAAGTATTGAGCGATGTAACGGATCCTTGTCGTCTTCAATAGTTTGCAGAAATGGATATAATGGGATTTTAAGAATTGAAGCAATTTCAGAATTTGGCACAACACTTGGAAGAGTATCAAGTATTGCAACAAAGGGAGTTATCGTAAAGCCAGAATTCAGAGTTGTTACAGGCTTTAATTGGCCAATTACCATTTCTTTTGAAATTTTCAATCCAAGCTCTTCCTGCGTTTCGCGGATTGCTGTGACAAGTAGATCTGCGTCATTTTTTTCCCAGGTTCCACCTGGAAAAGAGATTTCACCCGCATGATGGTTCATGGTTGAAGGACGTTCGGTCATTAATATCGCAGGTTTGTTGCCAAAGACAATTATCATCACTGCTGCAATCTTGTTTTTAGAATCGTCTTGTGGTTCTGCCATGATATCACTTGACAGGATTCGTCTCAGGTTTACAACATCCAATGTTTTATCCACTCTCAAAATTCATTATTGTCATTTATCGTTTTAGGATATCACATATTAGAGAACAAAATATTCCGCTTCTGGATGATGAACAACAATAGCAGCGGTTGATTGTTCAGGAATTATTTGACCTGCTTCTGTTAGAGTCATGCCAGATTTTTGTGGCTCTAAAAGCTTCCAGACTATATGATGTTGTGATACGTCAGGACAACTTGGATATCCCCAGCTATATCGTAGGCCTCGTTTTTCTCCTATTCCAAGTTCTTTTCTAATTTTGTTGTTTATCCATTCGGCCATCGCTTCCGCTGTTTCTACTGCAATTCCATGAAGGTAATATGCATCAGTGTATCTGTCTTCTTTGTTCCACTTGTCTATCAGATCAGATACTTTTGTTCCCACAGTAACTGTCTGAAATGCAACCACGTCATTTTTTCCAAAATAATCAGTAAGGCAAAGATGTTTTGATTTAGAAGATCGTGGAAAATCAAATGTTAGTTTCTCCCCACTTGGATGATCTACAATTAATTTTCCATTTTCGTTATGACATGCAAAATAGCCATAGACTACACTAGGTTCGAATAGATTTTCATCAAGTATTCTCTTTTTCCATTCTTGAAATAATTCTTCATGTTCTTGTTCAGAATCTTTGGCAGATTGTCCTCTGACTCCCCATGACAATACAAATAGGGATTTTTTATTGAGATATTTCCATACTTCTACAAGGTCGATATCTTTTGGTCTTAATCGTATTACACTATTCAGAGTGGTACATGTAGGAGGTGTAACAGGAACAATATCGCTATGAGTAAATTCTTGTGTCTCTACTTTTTCAAAAACTGGCTCTTTCCATTTTTCAATTTTTGCTTTCCACTCTTGAACAAATTTTTGTTTTTCAGGTGAGACTAGATTATCCATTATTTTGAGTCCATCAAACATTGTCTTGCAATAAAATACACCAGGGGCATAAATCCCACCTTCCTTTGCAACTCTGTTTATGTAATTTGTGTTGATTGCAGCCCCACCACAGAGAACAGGAATTTTCATGTCAGATTTTCTTGCGTGCTCTACAAAATACTGCATCTGTTTTGATGTGGATACCAACAAAGCAGAAAGCCCTATGGCATCTGCATTTACCTCCTCAATTTTTTCAATGAATTTCTGCATGGGCACCTGTTTTCCAAGGTCATATACCGTATACCCATTATTTTCAAAAATCGTTTTTACTAGATTCTTTCCAATATCATGGACATCACCATAAACTGTTCCAAGTACAAGTTTCCCCTTGCTTGATCCTTCTTCTTTTAGCAGATATTTTTCAAGCTCTGCAACAGATGCCTTCATACATTCTGCAGACTTTAACACAAATGGCAAAATTAATTCTCCAGAACCAAACTTGTCACCTACCTCTTTCATTGCAGGCAAGAGATCCTCGTTTAGCGTCAAGATTGCAGCCTGGTGAGTCTGATCCTTTGTGGCATCAATTTCAAGCCTATCGTCTTTTTTTACGAGATTAAACTTGCAAGTCATTTTTTCTGCAATCGCACTGACTACATCATTTTCTATCCCATCACGGAGTCGGTTCACAATTCTAAAGTTTGCCCTTTTCCCAGCAGACCAACTTGGGTCTACATCAACTTTCTTTGTAGCTGCCTGGGTAGTTCCTTTTGAGTTTTCAAAATATGCAATAAAGTCTGCCAACGCATTGGGATGTTTATTAAATATCAGGTCCTCAGCGAGTTTTTTTTCCTTGTCACCAATCTCAGTATAAGGTATGACATCCTTTGGATTTATGATAACAGTGTCAAGTCCATATTTTACTGCATGATACAAAAATATTGCATTGAGAATCTTTCTTGCATGCGGAGCAAGACCAAAACTTACATTGCTCAATCCAAGAGTTGTAAAGGAATTTGGAAATTTTTCTTTGACTAGACGTATCCCTTCAAGTGTGTTTTTTCCTGCATCTAAAAATTCTGTCTCACCGGTGGCAAGTGTAAATGTAAGTACATCAAAAATGAAATGCCCTTCTTTTAATCCATATTTTTTTCCAGTATCAACCAAGAGTTCTGCAGTTTCTAGTTTTTCTTTTGGAGTCTTTGCCATTCCTTTTGGTCCAATACACATAGCAATTGCCGGAACGCCATACTTTACCATCAAAGGTGCAAGCGAATGAAACCTGCTTCCATCACCTTCCAGATTTATGGAGTTTATAATCGGTTTTCCAGGAATTTGTTGCAATGCTGTTGCAATTACTTTTGGTTCTGTAGAATCAATTACTAGTGGTGCGTCAATTTCAAGACTCAATAGTTTTACAAGTTTTTTCATAAACTCAAGCTCATCTGAGCGCTCAGTTGTTGCAACACAGACATCAAGACAATGTGCACCATCTTCTACTTGATCTCTTGCAAGTTTTATCAGTTCTTCAAAATTGTCATTTAGTACACACTCTTTGGCCTTTTTAGATCCTTGAGCGTTTAGCCTCTCTCCGATTATCAGCGGAGCAGGATTCTGTAGCAGGTCAACTGCCTTTAATGCGGAGCTTACCCGTGGAATTTTCAACAACATCATTCTCTAGTGCTTTTTCTAAATACCTAGCGGTTATTTTCTTGAAGACTTGTCAATTACTTTGCGTAGAAATGATATATGATCAACATTTGTACCACAACATCCTCCAATTATCCGTACATTTGGATATTGTATCAAAAAATCAGCCATCACATTTGCCATCTCTTTTGGCTCCATTTTGTAGACTGCCCTACCTCCCTGGTTTTCAGGCATTCCAGCATTTGGCACAACAAGTAACGGCAATGCATCCTGCTCGTTTAACCATTGCACACTAGGAATCATTTCAGTTGGACCAGTAGAACAATTCAGCCCAAATGCATCAATTCCCATTTCAGATACAGTGGTATATGCAGCCTGGATACTAGTACCAAGAAGCATTTTCCCATACTTGTCCAATGTAACATTTGCAATTATTGGAATTTTCTTGCCAGTTTTTTTAAATGCATTATGACACGCTTCAATTGCAAGTTTTACTTCCAGGATATCTTGACTTGTCTCAATCAGCAATGCATCAACTCCACCAAGTATGAGGCCTTCCGCTTGAATTTCAAACGCTTCTCTAATTTCATCGAGTTTTATTTGACCAAGAGACGGATCGTTTGAGCTTGGAAGAAATCCAGTTGGGCCCATTGAACCTATGACATATCTTGGCTTGTCAGTAAATTCTCGTGTTACGTCAACTGCAAGTTGTGCTATCTTTTTGTTAAACTCTAATGTTTGATCCCCGTATCCATATTCTTCTAGCTTTAGCTTGTTTGAGCCAAACGTGTTGGTTTCAATACAGTCAGATCCGGCCTGGAGATATGAACGATGAATCTGTTTTATCCATTCAGGCCGTGTAAATGAAAGTCCATCATTGAATCCTTCTTTTCCATCCGGAAAGTCCTCAGATGTTGGATTTAATTTTTGAATTTCAGTGCCCATTGCACCATCAAAGAGTACAATCTGACGTTTCATCAAAACATCTAGAGTAGTTTTTTCAGCCAAGTACAATTTACAGATGTTATCATCAATTTAATTCTGTTTTGTTTTGTCATGATTCAAGTGTTCTTCAAAGGTTATAATCAAGTAGTCAGGAAAGTCAATTATGACCATAATTTATGAAATTAATCCTCCAAAGGTTATCCAGGATACCATATTATCTCATGACCAGCTCTCAGAATCAGTCGAAAAACTAAAGGAAAGAGCAATCAAGATAGGCCAGGTAAGTGATGGAATCCATTTGACTGATTCAGTCCTTGGTATTCCAAGAGTTTCCCCTATTACTGCGGGATTTTTTATACGAAATTCTAACAACAAAATAGGAATCACTGCAAGTATACGGGTACGTGACAGAAATCTCACCTCAATTACCCAGACAATATGTGATGCAATTTTATTAAATCTAAACGGAGTTCTTATTCTCAAGGGAGATGCACCTCCATTAGGTCCAAAAGATTCAGGACTTGTGCCAAGTGATGTAATAAAGCAATTCAATGACCAGGGATTTGGGAAAAGAATTGACATGTATCTGTCAATCTCAAACAATCCAGATTTTGAAAAAATACACAGAAAAATAGAGGCCCAGCCAAGAGGGTTTGTAACTCAAGTCATAAGTTCAATAGATCAGGTAGCTAGAATAGTAGACAGATTGAAACCTCAAGGGTTCAAGATAATTCCTTGCATATTGTTATCATCTGAGAAAAATAAAAAATCTGCCCAGATGTTAGATCTTGATTGGTCAGGATACAACAAAGATTTGGTCGGATTTGTAAAACAAGTGGAAGGCATTGCTGGAAATGTACTGATTAGCTCTCCAAACGACTTTGCAGGTGCATTAGACCTACTGCACAGACTAAAATAGATTGTACAAGACAGGCGGTTTTAGACATATAGAATGGAAATTACCATCTAGATTAAAATTAAAGATTGGTTATCAAGTGAGCGTTATAAGATGCGATTGCTTGTTCTAGTTTCAATATTTGCAATAATGATCGGATTTGGTATCATTTCATCACATTCTGCATCTGCCAACGTATGGATTCCAGATGATGAGTTTAATGGATTTTACAATGCAAATGGTACCTACACAGTTATTGGCGCAGTAAAAAATACCGAAGCCAGCGC
Organism: Nitrosotalea sp.; assembly: GCA_036278495.1. Taxonomy (GTDB): domain Archaea; phylum Thermoproteota; class Nitrososphaeria; order Nitrososphaerales; family Nitrosopumilaceae; genus Nitrosotalea. The sequence continues at coordinate 388 of DASUKX010000069.1, read as the reverse complement.
AATAATTCCAACAATTACAATCAATGTAAAAGACAATGAAAAAATAGTATCAGAAAAATATATCTTGTCAACTGTAAATTCACAAAAAGACATTCCATTTAACATCAAGATATCTCAAGTTGAAGGAAATAATGCAACACTTGAAAAACCTGAGGTTAGTTTTGTTGTAACAAATCACAATTCTACAGATATTGAAATTATTTATGATAAGACTCTGAAAAAACATGCCGATGGACATGAGACAGGTTTTATCATTAACAATGATACAGTTACATCTTACGGGGTAAGGGTTTACGCTGCAATATATGGAAAAGATGGTAAATTTTTGGATGTTGGAAAAAGCATAGAGACAATTGAAAAAATGGTGCCAGGTGAAAAGATTGCATTT
>DASUKX010000068.1:0-40034 GCA_036278495.1 Nitrosotalea sp. | reverse complement strand
AGTAACTTCCAAGAAGCTAAGCGATGCAGGAATCCATAACATATTGGATCTTGTTGTAAGAGGACCAGTGGACATATCAGAAATTACTGGTATGGACCTTGATGCTGCTGTCAATCTTGTAAACAAAGCAAGACAACAGCTAATTGACAATGGTCAAATTGCCAAAGAGTTTGTCACTGCAACTGAGATTTACAAAAGAAGACAAGATATTGGAAAGATCACAACTGGAACCAACTCCCTTGATACTTTGTTTGATGGCGGAATAGAAACCCAAGCCGTAACAGAGGTTTATGGTGAATTTGGTGCTGGCAAGACACAGCTTTGCCACACATTATGTGTAACTGTTCAAAAACCAAAAGAAGAAGGTGGATTGGATGGTGGAGTCTTGTATGTTGATACTGAGCACACATTCAGACCAGAAAGAATCGTATCAATTGCAAAATCTAAAGGCCTTGATCCAGAAAAAGTTCTTGATAGAATCATAGTAGCAAGAGCATACAACAGTGCTCACCAGGAACTAATTTTACAAGAAGCAGGTCCTGTAATAGAAGAGAATAAAATAAAACTAATTGTAGTAGATTCTGCAGTAGGACTGTTCAGATCAGAATTCCTTGGCAGAGGTACTCTCTCTGTAAGACAACAGAGATTGAACAAGTTTATGCACTTGCTTTCAAGAACTGCTGAAACCTACAATATTGCAGCAATAGCGACAAACCAAGTACAATCATCGCCTGACCAATTCTTTGGTGACCCAACAAGACCTGTTGGGGGAAACGTTGTGGCACATGCCTCCACATATCGTGTTTACCTCAAGAAATCAGGTAAGAAACGTATTGCCAGAATGGTTGACAGCCCACATCATCCAGAACAAGAGGTTCTGTACACACTAACCGAAGGTGGTGTAGCAGATCCAGAAGACGAGACAAAGAAGAAAAAGAAAGAAGACGCTGAAGAATAGGTCTCATCACTCCACGGGTGGAAGTGCAGCCTTCCATTCCGTACTAATTTTTTCCTTTATATCCAGTAAGTGTTAAATTATGGTCATCTCAAGTCTTAACGATTAATGACTACTAAGAAACCAAAGGGTCGTTCACATGGCTTTATGCACAAGTCACGATCAGTCATGACTAAGGACAAAGTCCGAGGTGTATCTTTTCTTCTAAGAGAATATGCCGTAGGAGACAAAGTTTTGGTAATCATAGATCCTTCACAACACAAGGCATTGCCACACCGAAGATATCATGGAAAGGTGGGAACAATTACAATTGTTGGTAGGAGAACAGTAAAGCTTGCAGTTAATCTTGGTAACAAGTCAAAAACCTTAATCACTAGGTTAGACCATATCAAACCATTTGGTGTTGTATAGATGGAAGAAGTAAAGAAGAAACAGGGTATTTCAATTCCAGAGGTAAAAGAGATTATGGAAAAAGTTGACACTGAGTCAATGGACCAAATTCAAAGATGGACATATGATTATGTTACCAAGTTTTCAAAAATCGATGCAAAGGCTGCAAAGAAACTCAAGCAACAACTAGTAAAAGAATGCGGTATACTAGAAGAAGAAGCAGTAGAAATTGTAAATAATCTCCCAAGTACTGAAGCTGAATTGCGAGCATTTACTTTTGGCTGGAAGAAATTAATTCTTGCTGAGACACTCGACAAGATGCTAAAGATAATCAAGGAGAACTCTTAAGTTTAGGAGCCGGTTTTCTTGGAACACACTCAAACTAGAAAGTATGAGGAATACGCATACGTATTAGATTTTGTTACAAGAGGCAAGTCAACTACCGTCCGAGGAAGAGATGGAATAATTGTTACAGCCATTGGAGAAGAAAGACTTACTATACTTGAATTACTGGCATTGCCAAACTCCACATTTGAAATAGGGGAACGAGTCTACATTGGAAAAGAAGGCAGAACAAAAATTCTTTCAGTTCTTGGCAGACTAGAGCATGATCAGATATCTTCCTCTGCACAAAGCGAACTAAATGCAGTGGTAGAAAAGATTGTTATGCAAAATGAAAAACGATTCATTGATTATCTCAACAATGCACAACCACTCACTCCAAGAATTCATGCACTTGAGCTAATACCTGGAATTGGAAAAACCTACATGAAAACAATGTTAGAAGAACGAGAAAAGAAACAGTTTACAGACTTTAAGGACTTGCAAGAAAGGGTAGGACTAAAAGAGCCTGCAAAACAAATCGCAAAGAGAATCATCGAAGAGATAACCGGAGAAACAAGGATGAGTCTCTTTGTTAGAAAATGATCAAACGCAAGTTACTTGGACAGCATTTCTTAACATCGGATTCAATTGCAAAATCCATAGTTGATTCTGCTCATATTACACCAGATGACATTGTCCTTGAGATAGGAACAGGCCATGGCATACTCACAACACTTCTTTGTACTGGTGCAAAACAGGTAATCTCTATTGAAAAAGACCCAATACTACACTCCCAGGCAAGGGACACTTTATCGCATATTCCAAACCTAGTCCTGGAAAAAGGAGATGCATTCAAGGGAAATGTCGAGTTTACAGTCCTTGTCTCAAATCTTCCATATTCTGAGAGCCGAACCGCAATAGAGTGGCTTGTGCAAAAAAGATTCAAACATGCTGTTGTGATGGTTCAAAAGGAGTTTGCCCAGAAATTGGCCCAAAAAGACGGAAAAGAGAGAAGAGCCGTATCAGTTCTTGCAAGCTATTGTTTTGATATTGTAACCATCATGGATGTGAAAAAAACAAATTTTAGACCTCCTCCAAAAGTTGACTCTGTTGTGGTATCAATCACTCCAAAGCATATGCTCTCAGATGATATAGTACACACTGTAAACAAATTGTTTTCATTTAAAAGAAAGACCATACGACACATTGGAAAAAAAATGGGAGTAGAGATTGATTCTGACAAGAGACTCGAAGAGATTCCTGATGAGGAGATAATAGACATTGCAAAAAGAATCAAGTGACTATTACATACCGGCAGAGGACTCGTTCTTTCTTGCTGATTACATTGAAAATAAAAAAGGAAAGACTGCACTTGACATAGGAACTGGCTCTGGAATAATTGCAAAAACATTGGCCGAGAATTTTTCACTTGTTGTTGCAACCGACATAAATCTCTCTGCTCTTAAAAAAGCACATGAAACTGTTGACAATTGCATCTGTTGCAATGCAGCTGATGCGTTGCAATCTGGTTTTGATCTAATTGTATGCAACTTGCCATACTTGCCATCTGACAAGTTACTTGATCCTACAGTGGATGGATTGCATGATGGTGTAATTATTCCAAGTGTGATAATAAAGTCTGCTGGAAATATTGTTGCAAAAAATGGTCAGCTGATATTTCTTACGTCATCTCTTGCAAACTATGATGCTCTGGTACAGCTATGTAAGACACTTGGATTTGACACAAATATTACAGCAAAAAAGAAATTATTCTATGAGGAATTGATAATTATTGAATGCACAAAAAATTAACATGAATACTAAATGTTTTCTCACAAAAAATACATCTGGTTTATCTGTGAATGGTACCAGATGATGCCATTGAGACTATACCACTTGATGTGTATTGGTGTGATTGTTACAATCTGTTATTTTGTGTCATACCAGGACGTCCAGGCGTATAATGCTCAAGTGACCATTGTAAATGGAACTACAAATCACTGCAGGCCTAATCTCTCATGTTACAGTCCGTTTCAGGTAAATGTCTCAGTTGGAGATACTGTAACCTGGACAAACCAAGACAATCGAACTCATACTGTAACAACCGGAACGTCAAACTATGGTCCACAAGGCATCTTTGACAGCGGACTAATCCAACCTGGACAGTCATTTGCCCAGTTCTTTGGCTCTGTTGGCAAGTATGGATATTATGATAAAACAGACATGTGGCCCTCTGGAGTGGTTGTTGTATCAAAGGGATTCTCGCATGCAGAACTTTCTTGGGTTGATAATTCACTCAAAGTTGAAAAACAAAACTATACCTCAAATGGAATTGTAATCACAAAACAGATCCAAAATACTGGAAACGCAGATGCTACCTCTATAATATTTACATTAAAAATAAAAAACCAAACCTCACTTTTGTACAATAATATGCTAAAATTGGATGTCCCTGCAAAACAGAGTGTCCTGGTATCATTTGTGTGGGGCAATGCACCAAGTGGACAATATCAGTTATTCTTTGACGCAAATTCTGCCAACAGTGCAGGTGACATGAATGCAAACGATGACAGATCACTTGATCTGATATCAATTCCATCTGATTCTCCTGTTCCAAGTGAACCTGCTTCAATAATGCGTGAAAACTTTACATTATCTGGCAATGCTGCAAGCGTTCCAGAGTTTAGCTCTGCAGCATCTCTTGCCTTGATGGTATCAATTGTATCTGTAGTAATACTGTCTGCAAAATTTAGAATGTCTTGATTATTTTCGCAACTTTTGTTTTGCAATCTCTATAATTGCATCTGTCATTTGTACGGTTGTAGCACTGCCTCCAATGTCAAAGGTAACATACTTGCCTTCATTGATTACTTCGTCTGTAGCAGCAAATATTGCATCCTTGATGTGGGTCTCTCCTAGATATTCTACCATCCATGCTCCTGATAGAATGGCAGCAGTTGGATTTACCTTGTTTAGTCCCTTGAATGATGGTGCACTTCCATGAGCTGCCTCAAACATGGCAAATCTGTCTCCCATGTTTGCTGAATAAACCAGTCCAATTGACCCAATTATGCCAGAAGCTAATTCTGATATTATATCCATGAACAAATTCGTGCTTACCAAAACCGAGCCGTTGAACTGCTCTGGTTTTATGACAAGTTGCTGTGTCATGTTGTCAATGTAGAGTTCCTCAACTGATATGCCTGGATTTGCCTTGGCAGCCTTTTCCACCTCTTCCCAGAAAATTCCATCAGTAACCTTGAGGATGTTTCTCTTTGTTATTGCAACCATTTTGTTCATGTGGTATTTTTTTGCCCATGCTAGTGCGGAATTGATAAATCTGCTACTTCCTTGTCTTGTAATCTTTCTAATTGCAATTGCTGCATCATCTGATACTTTGAATTCAATTCCTGTGTATAGTCCCTCTGTTGCCTCTCTAAAGCACACAAAGTCAAGTGTCTTGTCTGGAGTTATCCTCTTGTATGTCTTAATTGGTCTGATGTTTGCATACAGATCAAACTTTTGTCGTAAAGTTACTGCTACACTTCTTGGTGAGTTTGGTTTTGGGATTGTAGTTGTAGGACCTTTAAAGCCTGCATCTGAATTTTCCAGTATCTTCATTGTTGCATCTGGAATGTATGTTTCACCACCGTGTTTTTCCCATTGTTCCGAGCCTGCCTCACATAAAATTAATTCAGTTTGAGTGTTACATGATTTCAAAACTTTTAACATTGCGTCTACAATTTCTGGACCGATTCCATCTCCTCTAATTATTGCAGCCTTTTTTCCCAAATCAGGCGGGAATTGTAGTATCAGTATATTTAACTCTAACTAGAAATTAATTGAAAATTTATCGTACAATGCTAAAGCTTAAACCTCTCATTTATTGGATATTTCATTGTGCAGATAGTACAGATATCAGACATTCATGTGGGAGCTCAATTCAAGGAAGAAACATTTGATCTGGCAGTAGAAGAAATTAATCAACTAAAACCGTCAGTTATTGTGGCAACAGGTGATCTCACAAACGAGGGGTTGCTCAAAGAATACGAAAAATGCAAGGCCAAGTTTTCCCAGTTTGAGACCGAAAAAATAATTGCAATGAGTGGAAACCACGACTATCGAAACACCGGATACCTTCTTTTCAAAAAATACTTTCCATTTGACTCTGTAAATGAGCTTGACGAAGATACAGTACTTGTAACCCTTGGTACTGCAAGGCCTGACAGAGATGAGGGTGAGATTGGCTATAGGCAAAATCTTTGGCTTGAGAGAACCATGAAAAAATATGAAAACAAGACCAAGATACTTGCAATGCATCACCATCTGATTGGTGTTCCTGATACTGGAACTGATAGGGTGACTGTAATTGATTCTGGAGATGCACTGCGTACTGCACTTGCAAGCAAGATAGACCTGGTCATATGTGGTCACAAGCACAGGCCCTGGTTTTGGAACTTTGGAAACTTGTCTATTGCAAATGCTGGAACTGTATCATCTGAAAGAATGAGGGGGCTTTTTGACAATACATACAACATCATAACAATTGAGAAAGGCAAGATCAAAGTAGACCTGAAAATTGTAGGTGGAGAGAAAATTCATCTCAAGGATCTTGTGGAAAACTACAAACGTTTTGGAGAAGAATAGGAAAATCCATTCTTGCTATAGTTCCAAAGTTATAATAACAGTTTAAATTTCAGCAACATCTATGCGGGGGTCGCCTAGCCTGGTAGGGCGTGGGATTGCTAATCCCATGTCCGTAAGGACCCGTGGGTTCGAATCCCACTCCCCGCGCTTTTTGCGATCTACGCTTAAACTTAATAAACCGAATTTCACGAATTTACTCAATGGTAAGGCGAAAATCAGTAAAACCAAGATCAAGCGGTCCAAAAAACGTTACCACCGGCCTTTGTCCTAAATGCGGTACAATAGGAAAAATTTTGATTATAGGATTGATTGGAAGCGAGAAAGGAAAATGCCAATCATGCAACGGTGAATTCACACTATAGGAAATACTGACAAAACCCTCAACAAAATAAACCATAAATTTTTAAGGTCACATCTAGTGAAGATTAAACGTATGGCAGGCGAAGACGAGTCCATTTATGAAAGAGTAGCTAGACTTGAAGATGAAGTTGCCAGCTTACGACATGAGATTGATGTACTCAAAGGAACAATGCGAAACAAGATTGTAAGATACGAGCACAAATTAATCAAGAAAGGAAAAGACGTACAATCAATTATTGACTAGATTTCTCTTTGATGCTTTTTATCATTTCTAAAACATCATCAACATCGTCTGCTTCCGGTGCCAACTCCAGATACTTGTTAAGTGATATCAATGCAAGATCGTTTTGAAGCAGTCTTGTCTGGATGATTCCCTTGTCTCTAATCTCTTCTGGAGAGTTTGAGTCAAGGCCTAGTATCATGTTTATACAATGCATTGCTTTTTCATAACTAAAAGATTCAGTGTAGGAACTCTTTAGATTTCTTAAAATTCTAACCAGTATCTTTTCTGGTTCAATATCATTCAAGTATTCTGGCTCAAACTCTACTCCTTCACCGTATGTAGAGTCCAGTATGTCTTGGAGGTCTTCAATATCAAGCAAACTTCCGCGATTAAACGGATCTAAAATGAGCTCTTCTGAATATTTTACAAGAAAGTGACCAGGAAATCCCACAGGGCGGAGCTCAAGGCCTATTGCCCTTGCAACTTCGATGTAGATAATCGACAGTGTGATTGGTATTCCACTGCGCTTGTCCATTACTACATTTAGAAAATTATTTCTTGGGTTGTAATAGTCGTCACTGTCTCCCTGGAACTCTAAAATGTCAAACATGTACTCATTTAACATGGATACAAGATAGATCGGATTTTTAACATCTGAAACATGGTCCCGCAATCCTTGATCAAATGAATGTAATTTTTGGACATACTCTGTAATGTCTAAATTGGGAAATTCCAGTATCTGGGCTAGTTTCAGGCATTTTTCAATCAATGTGTATTGCGGACTTTTTGCATAAGAGATCCACTCTGCTGCAAATGGATCAAATTCACTCATTTTCGATTTAGATAACTTTCTGGATTTTTGAGCTCTCGAGTTGTGGGAGGATTTGCAATTAGAGTCTTGTATGTACCCATGCCTAATTTTGCAAATACATGTTCTGTAAAGTCTGTACCCATACTCTTTCTGACTTGATATGATGAGATGTCACTGTTTGCAAATGTAACCAGGTAATTTTGAAAATCTTTGTCCTCTTTTAGAATATTTTTTACTGCAAATTGTGCCATTCCTTCCATTGTTGTAAACGCAGCATGATGCGCCTGTATTGGCTTTAGCCATCGTTGGTATATGTCAAGAAGCTGTGGAATCATTTCTAAAATTTTAGGATCCACTGTTACTTTGGTAAATGTCATTACATCTGGGCCAAGTACCTGAACTATGAAATTGTCTGGATTTAATATGAAAAACAGATTTGCTCTTTTTGCAATTGGATATTCATCTGGAACCTCTGGCAACTGTAAATAATTGTAAAGATTCTTTGTTGCAGTGTCATCAAGACCCAAAATTATTTTGGCAAGCTCCTCGTTGATTGCATTTACCTCTGATACTGCATTTTTGTTCATGTTGTACAGATTGTTCTGTATCGAGTGAATCTGTTCCTCCAAAATGGTCATCTTCAAGGCTCCCATGTACCCGGAATTTACCTGATCAAATCTTGATTCATACGGTTCCCCTTGTTTGTATAAGATAATCTGTGGGTAACTAGATAAAATGAACTTGTTTAGGTATATTGCAGATTCATAAAAATCGCCATATGTAGTAGATATCTGTGAGATGTACCCTTTAGCATAAGTTGAATAAACTAGGTATCTAAAAGTCTGCTTTTCTGCAAGTTCTGATATTTTCTGAACATCTTCGTGCGCAATTGCAGTAAAAAGTTCGTCTACAAATTCTGCAGATTCCTTTGTAGGATACACTTTGCGTCCCTTTAGTTGTTTAAACTCGACTAGTTCTGGAAACTCGACTCTTGTCTGTGAAACTGGAATCCCTGTAAACGCTGTTAGTTTTTTTGACATGTCTGAAAACAATCTATCGCAAATTGACTTGATATCTTCAAATTTTATCTTTGAAGCAAATGCCTGTTCTACCTTTGCCTTTGATCCAGTTATCTCCTTTTCCTCATTTAGCTCAACTGATAGCTGATCCAAAAGGGCATATGCAAACTCTTCAAACTCTGTCATTACGAGATTGAGTTAAACCTGCCAATTTAACATTAACTTTGGATCTACCTGTCTGCTTTGGGTTGCACTTTGTTTGCTAAAAATTATCTTTGCAAGAATTGTTCTGTGTCTATTTTGATCCAGTCATGTTCATGCTTGTCTGATTTGACATCATCTTGGAACTTGCATGGTTTTTCATGGTTGAATCTGTATGGATTGGAACCATTTGATTTGCATGACTTGATTTTACTAACGAGTTTACAACTATTTGGTGCATGATGATGTTTCCATATTGTGCACCGGTAGCTTTGCCAGGGCCTTGTCGTTGTGATGCCATTACTGCTGATGACCACTTTGCAGTCTCCCCTGGCTGACATACGTGATTACCACAAACTCTGCTTGGATCCAAGCTTGCTGTTGTGCGACTAAAATCTCCAGTCGCTCTAGTCAGAGCACTAGCTTCTTGGGTTATTGTCATTGATAAGGCAAGAGAAAACAGGGCTGCAAAAACTAGAATCTTTTTAGACATTTTGAATATTTGCAGAGTCTGAGAATAAAAGGTATTCGCCTTTTTCAGAAAAAAGGTGTATACCGGGGGTGGGTTTCGAACCCACGACCTCCAGATTATGAGTATTACCCTTGATGTGGACTGGCACTCTAGGCCAGGCTGAGCTACCCCGGCATAATTAACGCCTAAATTCTTGATGCAATTAAATGTAGCTTGCTTAAACTTGTGCAATCTGTTTCCAACTGATCTCTACCTTTGATACCCATTGGAATTTCTTTTGTAATGCAGAAGTGTAAAGTTTCTCCCATTCTAGTCCGACTGCATCCGACCAAGCTTTGACTACTCTTGGGTCAATGTAATTTCGAAGTGAAGTTCCCAAATTATAGTCTCGAGTTTTTTCTGTCAGCTCTAGTGTAAGTTTTAATTTTTCTTCACGTTGTTTTAGTTTCTCAGATTGTTTTTCTGTCTTGGGCTTTGTTTCCTTTAGTTTCTTTACTGCATCACGTTTTTTCTGTAAAGTTTCATCAAAGTTCTTGGGTATTGTTCTTTTGTGATTGCAAGTTACTGCAGCCTCTAGGTTTGCTAATTTGGCATGGTATATCTTGATGTTTTCTGATTTTGATTTGAGATTGTCAACTTTTTTGAGATAATTTGTAACCACTTGTGTTGCAAGGTATGTTCTGAATACCTTTGCAGTGAGTCCTTTTACTATACCACTAAGAAATTCGTTAACATGTCTTGATGTAATTCCATCAAATATTAGATCGTCTTTTTTCTTTTTCTCTGTTAGCTTTTTGAGATTTTCATAAAACATCTTGTCCTGTTCTGATACTGGAAGTGGTTTCTGCCATCTTACACTGTCTTTTCCTAGAAAGTCAAATTCTACAATTCCTGGTTTTAGATTGATGTGTTCCACTCTTAGTGTTGTGGCACCTACGGTATCTGCCTCATCTGGATCCTTTTCATCACCTACTCTCATTGCGGTCTTGTAAATCAAATAACAAACAGTTGCAACCCTTCTTACCTTCTCATCCCTGTCTGACATTTTCTTGATGACCATGCCTAACACTTTGTCTATTTCTGCAGCAAGTTTTGTTGCCTTGTCATACTTCATCTTGTCTCTTTCTTGTTTGAGATCTGATGTATCAGAGAGCCAAACGTACTTTCTTTTATCTGTGAGTACATCCATCCAACTTGCAAGCCACATAAAGTCATGCTCGTGAATTATCTTGCCCCAATTACCTGGGGGTACTTTTGCCTCTTTTCCAAGGTTTAGTGTGACGTCTTTTTCTGTAATCCGTGGCTTCCATTTGCCTCTTAGTGGATGGTCACCTCTTCCAATGAAAAGACCTGGAGGCTCTGCCATCCAGTTTGCAACATCCACTTCTTTTCCGTCAATTATTGCCTTGCCATATATTGACTTCATTTTTTCTTTAATGTCCTTTCTTGTGGCTGCAATCTTTTTCTTTTCTTCTTTTGTCATGGTCAACTTGGAATCTTTTTCCCTGTCAACTACTCTGAATGCCTCGGAAAAGTCAATGTCTGCAAGTGAAATGTTTTTGAATTTGTCTGGAAGCGCTTTTACAAAATAAGAGAGAAAATTTTTCTGAAATACTTGATCTTTGACATATGGCGTATCCTTCTTTTTTGCCCACTGGTATGCCATTTCTTCAGCATCAATGCTTAGGGAAACTTTCTCTCCTTTGATCTTGACTGTGATTCCTTTTGATTCGTAGGGAGGAAGAAACGCAATGCCATTGTGTTGAAGGGTTTTCCATTTCATTTTGATATCACTAAATTCTTGAAAGTCTGTTGACTTTGACAAAAATTGTCTTTTCGTCGTATATCAATCTAACCAAAAGAATAGTCTAAAAATCCATGAATTTTGTTATCCTGTATTTCCATATTGCTAAAGTTGCTACAGAAAAGGTGTATTTTAGCTGAAAAGCTCTTTTTTTATGTAATTTTCAAATTCAATGTCTGTCTTGTCCTTTTTTGCTTCAAGAAACATGATTGCATCATTGCCTACTGGATATCGAGGTAGTGGGTTGTCTGATGAGACTGCCTTGATTATGGTATTTGCAACCTCTTGTGGTGGGGTTCCCATTTCTGACATCATAAGTAGTCCCTTCATCACCTTCTCAGTAATGTCACTGTAGACAGAGCCTGGCTTTGTGGCTTTTTTCAGGGTTGCAAACAAGTTTGTCTTGATTACGCCAGGTTCTATGATTATTGTTTTAATTCCAAATGGGAATAATTCGTATCGCATTGACTCACTCAAGCCTTCCAGTGCAAACTTGGTACTGATGTATCCTGGAGTTACTGGAAAGCCGATTCTTCCTGCAACTGAACTTACATTTACTATTGTTCCTGATTTTTGGTTGCGCATTGTAGGTAAAACTGCTTGAATTGTTCGTACAACTCCAAAAAAGTTTGTTTCAAACTGATCTTTTAGGTCTGAAATTGTTAGATCTTCTAAACATCCTACCAAAAAATAACCGGCATTATTTACCAGTACATCAATTCTCTTTTTTTCGTCTAGTATGACTTTGATTGCTTTTTTTATTGTATCTTCATTATTGACATCAAGTTCTACTACTCTAATCTGTAGATTTTCTTTTTTTGCAATCTCTAAAATTTTATTGCCTTTTTTGGTGTCCCGCATCGTTGCGTATGTGTGGTAACCATCTCGTGCTAGCGCAAGTGCTGTCTCAAAACCTATTCCACTTGAGCTTCCAGTTACTATGGCAACTTTATCCATGTTAGATCTCTAACTATGAGACTAATAATTTGTATTGTTCTATGGGTATGATCTTTGTATTATACCAGGGGCTTGTCGCCTTCTACAGGCTCTGTTATCTCTGTTACCTCACCATCTGTTATTCTTTGGAGGATCTCTTTTGCTGAAAGCTTGTGAAGATATTCATTATTGTTACCGCATCTGTATGAAAAAGTACAGCGAGGACATCCAGATTCGTTTTTGCAGGGACATTCTGTTACAATGTCCAAGCTTCGCTCAAAGGCCTTTTCAAGTCTGTCATAAAGTGCCTTACTTGCACCATTTCCACCTATTGCAGAATCGTACACAAAAACCAAACCAGATGTTCCAAGAGATATGCCGCCCAAGTCCTGTGATACTCCACCAGTTATCATATTGCTTCCTTCAATGACTATGTGTTCTGTAGCATGATATCCACTAGCCTCTACATATTCTCCATTTTCTACCTTGCTTATCTCATCTAGTGGCCTTGGGGCCTTGAAGACAATGCCCTTTGTAATAAAATCATAATCAAGGGGTTTTTCTAAGATTATTTTTTGTCCCTGTCCTACCTCTTGACCCAGTTCCAAATTGACATAACCATAGACTCTTTTTTGAATGTGCAATTTACATAATGCAACCTCGATTCCATTTGCAAGTCTTTTTTCAAAAATTGTCTCAATTGTTGGCCACTCTTCTGTCAATGCTTTGGTGTAGTATGGATAATTTTTTGGAAGATATTCTAATTTTGCAGTCATCTTCTCTGGGTATCCAATCTCTTTGACTTTGTATCTAATTCCTGCCAAAAAATAAACTGCTTGTGGATGGAGTTCCTCCAAAGCAATAGGCAATACACGTTCTCCAACTTTTTTACCGTTCAAGAATATGTCTATTGACCTTCCTATTCCTCTTATACTGTAATCTTCTAAAATTGATTTTATCTGATCATAATTTGGGACATATCTATTTTCAATCAAAACAAGATTGCCTGCACCAACATGTCTTTCAATTGCATCTTTGTGTTCTGGCAACTCATGTTTTGCAATTGGCTTGTCGCAAGCCATTGCAATGACTTGAAATTCCTCAACAAAGGGATTTTTTGGATCAATGTAAATTTGTTCTACATCTTCAAAATAATCTGCTGGGTGATTTTTATAATATTGGGATATTGGGTCATTGCCTAAAACTAGAAATGCATATCCTCCCTGGCCCTTTCTTGCAGCTCTCCCTATTCTTTGTGTGAGCCTGTTGACTGGAATTGTAGATGATATAACTCCGTCCACATTTCCAACATCAATTCCAAGCTCAAGTGTGGGAGTGGCAGAAATTGCAAGTAACTTGTCAGTCTTGAACAAATTTTCAACTGATCTTCTATAATTTGCCATGAGGCCTGCTCTGTGAACCTTGATGTCTACCTTTTGCTTTCTTGCTTGTAGCGCTAAAAGTTCGGAATTTAGATGCGAATTGCTAAACACAAGTGTCTTGTGTTGTTTTGATGTCAATTTTTTTAATATGTCAATCATTAATGCACGTTGGGTCATCAATGAAGGAAAGAGCATTGAAAATTCAGTCTTACCTTTCTTACCAGATCCGGAAACTTGAACCATTTTTACTCCAAACAACATCTGACAAAATGATAATGCATTTTCCAAAGTTGCAGATGCTGCAATAATTTGTAACTTGGGTGCAACTCGTTTCAATCTTTTTATGATATAGTGAACATTGGACCCAAAAATTCCCGAGTATACGTGGGCTTCGTCAACTGCAAGAAACCTAGTTGTACTAAACAAAGAAGCAAATCTAGTTCTGTGCCATAAATGATAGTGTATCACATCAAAGTTGGTTATGATCACCTGCGGTGGATTTGCAAGAATCTCTACACGCTCTTCTTGTTTTGTATCTCCATCAAATACTGCACACCGTATATCCATTCTGTCTGTAATTTCTTTTATCTTTGGATATTGGTCCCTTGAAAGGGACTTGGTTGGATAGACAAAAATTGCTTGTATTGCAGGAATCTGATTTTTTGAACTTGCAATTTTTTCTATGATTGGTACAACAAATGACTCTGTTTTTCCAGATGCAGTTGGCGCAGTAATTACCACATTGTTCCCAGAGACAATGTGGTGTATTGCCTCCTCTTGAAATTTATAGAATTTCTTTATGCCTTTTGATTCTAACACGTCAATTATGCGCTGGTCAAGACCAGAATCTGTCACAGTAGAACCCATTTCAGGGTCTGGTTCCTCTATTACCTTAAAGTGAGAGACATAGTGTCTTTTTGAGAAAAGAATCGACTTGGTAATCTCTGCAATCTTTACATTTCCTATCATCTTGTTTATTTCTGCTTCAGTCTGTAACATTCCTTCTTTTTCTAAAGTTGATTCAGATTGTTTCTTGGTTGGTATCTCATCATTGTCAAATTTTATTAAAAACTCTAGAAATGCCTCATCCAAATTTTTCTTGGAATCTACAATGTCTTCAATTTTGCACTTGGGACAGCTAAAATGTATCTTTTGATTAAAAGTACGTTGTACGTCTATCTTGGATTTACACTTGGGACAATGATGCACTAGTTCAAAAGAAAGATTCTGGCTGATTTAATTTTTGGTTCTTGTTTGGTGTACTTTGCAGGTTAAACCTTTGAGTTTGGGATGTGTCTAAAACCATGATGACATATAATATCGTACTATTTCCAGATTTGTGTGGGTCTTGGGAGCTATTGGGGAGAAGTCCTCGATGTTTTGGAAAAAATAATTCCTGTGTATGATAAAGTAAATTCTTTGATCTCACTTGGACGAGATTCTGAGTTTCGTCAAAGGGGAATCAGAGGACGCGTAAATCCTGGAGACTACATACTTGATGCAGGTTCAGGTTTTGGTAACATGTCAAAGACTGCATCAAAGATATGTGATGATAAAATCAACATAACATTGTATGATCCGCTAAGGCCCATGCTAAAAAATACAAGTAGATTATTTTCTTTAACACCTGTTCTAACATGTGGTGTCTTTGAGCATATTCCGTTTCGTGACGAAAAGTTTGACGCAGTGCTTACAGGTTATTCATTGCGAGATGCAATTAATCTACGAATTGCAATTTCTGAGATACACCGAGTGCTAAAAAAAGGTGGAAGATTTGTTATAGTGGACCTTGGAAAACCTGACAATGCAATAATCCGTGCAGGAGTGTCATTTTATCTCAGAGCAATACTTCCTATTCTGGCAGTTATTGGAGGTGGAAGATTGGGTCTCAAATTTGCCACACTTTATGGCACATACAAATTGTGGCCTCAAAACAAGAAACTAGAGTCGCTTTTACTTGAAAAGTTCTCAAGAGTAGAATTTGAAAAAGGTATGCTTGGGGGCGCAATCATGGTTGCAGCATACAAGTAACGATGAATAAAGTAATTCTTGTTTACATCATAGCACTAATTGTTGGATTTTCATATGGAATGCACAATCCGATAGTACCATTATTTTCAAAAGATCTAGGTGCATCATACTCTGACCTTGGAGTAATCGGGTTTTCAAATTTCATTCCATACATGTTCATTCCATTTTTTGTAGGATTATTGCTTGACAGATTCAACAAGGGCTTACTTCTTTCTCTTGGATTGGCTCTTGACACTGCATCGATTTACTTACTCTCTGTTGCAGATTCTGTATCTCAAGTTATAATATTTAGAACACTAGTTGGTGTTGCACATTCTTTCTTTTGGCCTCCATGTGAATCCATTATATCCCAGTCTGCAAGTCCGCAAAATCGTGTAAAAGCAATATCTAGGTTCATGGCATTTTTTGTTGTAGGGCTTATGATTGGACCTCTTGTTGGTTCATTTTTGTTTGAACACTTTGATACTTCTTACAGACTTGTCTTCCAAATTGCTGCATTTGCAATTGCAACTTCATTGGTTTCTTCACTGGTATTATCAAAGGACGCAAAGAAAAATCACACTGGAATCATATCATTTGCATCTGCAAAACATTTGATGAAATTTCCATCGGTGATTGTAATTCTTTTATTTTGTAGTGTGAGCTTTGGCGTGTTTCTAGCAATTTTGCCTGTGTATATGAGTGAACGATCCATTTCAGAATCAAACATTGAACTTCTCTTTTTTGTATTTGGAATATCGCGTCTTGTCTCTCTGTTGACGTCTAATTTTCTAATGAAGAAATTTCTTACCAGCCTACTGTTTGTCGTTGTATCCATATCCGTTGGAATGTTGATGTTGTTCTATTCTCACTCTGTCCTGGAATTCAGTATAGCCGTACTGGTGCTTGGATTTGGATTTAGTGTGTATTTCCCATTAACATTTGAACTCATAATGCGAAAGACAAAGGAAAATGTAGGGGCCCTAATTGGTGCATATGAAGCGACTTTTGGAATGGGTTGGGCCTTTGGACCCTTGATAGTAGGTATAATTGCTAATTACTTTGGAAGCTCAATTCCTTACCTTGTCCTATTTGTCACAGGATTGTTTGTCTTGGGATTTGTATTTCTCAAGAAAAAAGAAGCAATACTAGTATAAAGCTTTAATTTTAGAAACCAAGTCAAATTACTCCATGTTTGACTTTGCACTTAATATCATAGGCAATGACTGGATAATGATTGTCCTAGTTGCATTGGTATTACTGCTTGGTACAAAACGATTACCTGATGCCACAAAGAAACTTGCTCGAGTTATGGCACAATATGATAAAACAAGAAACATGGTTCACGAAGAAATTCAAAAAGCTAAAGGTGAGTTTAACATCAACATTTCAGGACCTGTCATGTCTGAAAGGCAGAAACTTGAGACACTTGCCAAGTCTATGGGAGTTAATGTTGAAGGAAAGACCGATGATGATCTACGTAATCTTGTAGACTCTAAGATGGGAGGATCTACAAAGCCCGATCAAGATACTAAAAAATAATCAACAAACCTCAACAAATTTAAATACAATATCCAGTGAGACATATCGGTTAAGATTGACTAAAATCGATCCTTGGCAAAATGCTCTAAAACAACTTGCAGACGCTGCAAAAATTTTAAAACTTGATGCTGGCATTCATGAAATGCTTGCAAATCCAAAAAAAATTCTAACCGTTTCTCTACCTGTCAAAATGGATGATGGTAGAATCAAAGTATTCACAGGATATAGGTCACAACATAATGATTTTAGAGGTCCACACAAAGGTGGAATAAGATATCACCCAGATGTTACAATCGAAGAAGTAAAAGCACTCTCCATGTGGATGACCTGGAAATGTGCTATTGTCGATGTTCCATTTGGAGGAGGTAAAGGTGGAATTATCTGTGATCCAAAAAGACTTTCTGCTGGAGAAAAAGAAAGACTGACACGAAGATATGCCTATACCATATCTGAAATAATTGGACCTGGTAAAGATATTCCAGCTCCTGATGTGTATACCACTGGAAAAGAAATGGCGCAGATAATGGATGTTTATAGTGTACTACATGGTCAATCAGAACCTGCTGTTATTACTGGAAAACCGATTCCTTCAGGTGGCTCTCTTGCAAGAGATGTTGCTACCGGTCTTGGTGTTGCTTATTGTGTGAGAGAAGGTGCAAAGAAGATTGGACTTAATCTCAAGGGAGCAAAAGTTGTTATCCAAGGATATGGTAATGCCGGAACTCATGCTGCTGAGTATATAGAAAAAATGGGTGCAAAAATTATTGGAGTGAGTGATTCTAAAGGTTCTATAGTTAATCCAAAAGGAATTGATTCAAAGAAGGTTCTAGAATACAAGAACAAACATGGAAGTGTTGTTGGATATCCTGGGAGCAAAAAGGTATCCACCGAAGAACTTCTTACTACTCCATGTGATGTATTGGTACCGGCAGCACTTGAGAATCAAATTACTCCACAGATTGCAAAAAATATAAAATGTAAAATAATTGCAGAGGCCGCAAACGGTCCTACAACTCCTGAGGCAGATGATGTTCTATTCCAGAAAAAAATCATGGTTATCCCAGATATTTTGGCAAATTCTGGAGGTGTATGCATATCATATCTAGAATGGGTGCAAAACCTGCAAAGGTATTATTGGACATTTGATGAGGTTGCAGGTAAAATGGAGCATCACATTGTACGCGGATTCAACGATACGTATGCTTTATCAAAGAAACACAGTGTAGACATGAGAAAAGCAAGTATGGTACTAGCAGTTGGTAGAGTGCTAGAAGCCTTTGAGGCAAGGGGCCTCTGGCCATAGAAATGCCTAATACTTGATATTGTGATAATGTCATATGAGCAAGGCTTTTGTAGCAATACATTGTGAAACTGGAAAAGAAAGCCCTGTAATTAGAAAACTAATGGAGACCAAAGGCATATCTGAAGTTACTGGAACTCTTGGGCTTTATGATATCATAATAAAAATTGAAGCAGCCGACTCTATAACTTTGGAAAAAATCATAACAAAAGAAGTAAGAAAAATTCCTCATGTACTAACTACCATGACATTGATGGTCATCTAAGTTACAATATTATTACAAATTTTGAGTTTACACTGGATTTCCAGAAAATAAAAATTAAAGAAATTTCAGATTTAGGATGTACTAAATGAACTTCCACAAGAGCAAGACTTGGTTACATTTGGATTGTTGATTTTAAATCCTGCACCCATTAGGCTCTCGATGTAGTCGATATTTGCACCCTTGAGATAGTCGACACTGTAACTGTCAATTACCATCTTTACACCGTTTTCTTCAATTACAAGATCGTCTTCTTCAGATGCCTTTTCAAATCCCATTCCATAGGATAATCCTGAACATCCTCCACCTTGTACGTAAACTCGCAGAAATTGTGGCTTTTCGGCTTCTTCTGCCATGAAAGCTATTACTTTTTCTGCAGCTTTTGGTGTAATTGTGACCAATTTTGTGGTCTGTGTATTACTCATGAACCTAATTCGTGCTTTAAATTATAATAATCTTTTCATACCTGACATAATAGGAATCAAAGATTAGGCGAAGCTTACTTTTTTGATTTGTTTACAAAAGCAGTCATTCGTTCTGCTCTGTCTGGGTGAGTAAAGCACAAACCCCATGTGTATAATTCCAATGCAAGGCCTGTGTCAATGTCTGAATTTCTTCCCTTGTTTATTGCGATCTTTGACATTCTTACTGCCATTGGTGAATTTTGAGAAATCATTTTTGCAACATTAGTAGTCTCTTCCGTAAGTTTTGCAAGTTCCACTACTTTGTTTACCAGGCCCATCTCTTTTGCCTCATCTGATTTTACCATCCTTCCAGTAAAGATCAAATCTTTTGCTTGAGAAATTCCAATTGTTCTCTGCAATCGTTGTGTTCCACCCCAACCTGGGCATACGCCTATTGTTACTTCTGGTTGCCCCATTCTTGCAGTGTCTGCAGCTATTCTGATATCACATGCAAGTGCAAGTTCGCATCCGCCACCAAGTGCAAATCCGTTGATTGCTGCAATTGTTGGCTTGCTACAATTTTCTACAGTGTAAGTTAAAAGATGTCCAAGTTTTGCGTAGGTCTCAGATTCAATTGGTGTGATTGTTGACATGTATGCAATGTCGGCACCTGCAGAAAATGCCTTGTCCCCCTCTCCAGTTATGACTACAACTTTGGTAGAATCATCACCTTCGATTTCTTTGAATATTTTTATGATCTCATTTGCAACATCCATGTTCATGGCGTTGAGCTTGTCAGGCCTGTTTATCTTGACTGTGCAAATTCCTTCTGATTTTGCGACATTAACTAGAGACATGCCAAAACTCCAAACTATGAGGAAATTAAACCTTATTGGGTTTGTTCTTTCCCCATTGGTGGAGTGCTGACGCTGCTGCAACCCAGTTTCTTATGTCATCATACACTGGGACACTGTGCTTTTCAATAAGGCCAGACACTTTGGCTGTATATGGGCCTCCATTTCCACCCACAAGCAATGGCTTTTTGCCTTGTTTTGAGAACTCTCCCAAATAATCAATTATTGTCTCTTCTAGTGGATCGTCTTGGAAGACAAACCATGGCATCACAATGTCAATATTTGGATCGTCCATGAATTTCTGTATTGAATATCTGTAATCATCCGCGTTTGCTCCTCCTGTAACGTCTGCAGGATTTCCATTTCCAATTACATATGTTGGAGGATAATGTTCTTTCATTTCTTTGAGTGTTGCTTCTGATACTTTACCAAGCTCCAAGCCATATTTTTCAAATTGGTCTATTGCACCAATCATTGGCCCTGCACCGTTACTAACAAGTGCAACTCGTGGACCTTTAGCTGCTGGTTGCCACGCTAATGCTTTTGCAGCTGAGGCAAGTTCTTGATAGCTTTCCACTGAAACAATTCCTGCTTGTTTGAATGCGCCTTGAATTATTGCATTAGATCCACCAAGTGAACCTGTATGTGAAGCTGCCTGCTTTGCTCCTAGTGCAGTTCTTCCACTCTTCCAAATTAGAATTGGTTTTTGTTTTTCTTTCATTACACGTTTTGCAGTCTCGATGAATTTTCTACCATCTCCAAAACCTTCTACGTATAATGCAATTACTTTGGTTTGAGGATCATTTGCCAAGTACCAGATCATATCTGCTTCGTCTACATCTGATCTGTTGCCATAGCTTACCATCTTTGATAATCCAAACGAGTCTGCTGTCTCAAGGAAACTGATTCCCATTGTACCACTCTGTGATAACAATGCTACAGGTCCGAGTTTTGCGCGAACCATTCTCTCTTGACCTTGGAATGCACAGTCTAATCTGTTGGCTGCATTGAACATACCTATACAGTTTGGACCGATTATTCTGATCTTGTGTTGTTCTGAGAGTCTTTTGATTTCTGATTCAAAGTCTGCTCTCTCTCCACCAAGTTCTTTTCCTCCGCCTGATACGATTACTACATTGTGAATTCCTTTCTTGGCGCAGGCCTCAAGAACTGGAGGTGTAACAGACAAGTCGACACATACTACTACCAAGTCAATCTTATCTGGAATTGCTTCAATTGATGGATAGCACTTTAATCCCAAAATTTCTTCTGCTTTTGGATTGATTGGATATACTTTGCCCTTGTAATCATGTTTTGCTATGCTGTCAAGGACAGAGTTTCCTACTTTGCCCGGAGTAGCAGATGCACCAACAAGTGCAACTGATTGTGGTGTGAAAAATGTCTCCATGAATTCTATGTTTGGCTTTACCGTTGAGATTGCATCCTTTTTGATCTCTTTTCTTAAGATTATCTTTGCATCAACTACATAGTATGACTTTGGATAAACTACTATTGGGTTAAAGTCAATACTGTCAAAGTAGTTTGCATTGTCTACTCCCACTTTGCCGATTTGAACAATTGTTTTTGCAAGCATGTTCAAGTCAATTGGTTTGGTACCTCTGTACCCTTGAAGAATTTTTGAACCTTTCAGCTCTGTGAGCATGGATTTTGCATCATCAACTGTAATTGGCAGCATTCTGAATGCAACATCTTTGAATATCTCGGTCAATACACCGCCAAGTCCTACCATTATTACAGGACCAAATTGTGGGTCATTTTGGAGTCCTATGATAAGTTCTACTCCTTGTGGGACCATCTTTTCAAGTAAAATTCCTTTTACGTGGACTCCCTTTTTCTTTGAGAGTCTTGGATACATTTCAAGAAATGCTTTCTTTACTTCTTTCTCATTTTGTAGTCCGACCTTTACTCCACCTACATCACTTTTGTGAAGTATTTGTGGTGAAACTACTTTCATAACTAATGGAAAACCTAATTTCTTTGCAGCTTTTGCAGCATCTTTTACATTGGTTACAAGTGCATAACCTGGAACTTTGATTCCGTATTTTTTCAATACTGCTTTGGATAGATCTTCGGTAATTACCTTATGATCTGTTGCAAATGTTTCTTCAAAAATCTTTGTTACTGGATTCAAAAGGATCTCTCCTCTTTGTTTGCAGATCGCAATGATGAGATCTGTATTTTTTTGTGTACCATGACGTGATCCGAAGGTCTAAGTGTTTTATATTAAACTTTTGTCACAGTTGCTAATCTTGGGAAGTCTGATCTAATTTCTGGTTGAATCCGAATCTAACATTTTACGTATGCTGTATAACGAATTCTCTTTATCTTATAATTTTGCTAGTACATCGAAATTGAAAACAAAGGTTTTGACTCTAGTCGTATTTACCTTGGTTGCATCTGTTATGGTTATTTCATCTCAGCAAGCCAGTGCATTACAAGTCAGAACTGTTTTTGATAATGGGTATACTTCTGCAACTTTTAGTGACAGTAAAATCTGTGGTGATCATATTTGCGCAAAAGATGAAAAAACTAAATGGACTCATGCAATGTGGAGTCTACAACGACCAAATACTGGTCCAATTTCTGTTGCTCAGCATGGTGAGGATATACTGTCTAAATTGGCTATTGGCTAACGGTACAAGTATCAACCAGACAAAATCAAAATAGACTTTGATGTAATTGGTAATCTATAATTTTCAAAGATTAAACTCTGACTTGAAGTTTTTATAAAATGTCTCGAGATTATTTCTAACAATGTCAATTTTTTGTGGTATTTGCTCTTTGATTGCATCTGGGTGAATGTATGGTACACCATCTAGTTCTTCTCTTGATTTTTCAAGCCATAATTTTATGGTGGGTTCGTCTACCTCTAGATGAAATTGTACTCCAACTGCACTGCCTATTTTGATTGCCTGATTTTGATAATTTTTCGAATGCGCAAGTCTGATTGCATTTTTGGGCAGATCAAAAGTATCTCCGTGCCAGTGAAATACAATAGATGGACTCTTTATTCCATTGAATAGACTAGACTGGGTAGTATCATCAAACTCGACATCTTCATAAAACCCAATTTCTTTTCTTGGTCCTTTGTACACTCTGGCTCCAAATGCTTTGGCAATAAGTTGAGATCCAAGACATATGCCCAAGATTGGAATGTCTTTTTTTACAGAGTCCTGAATTAACGTTATCTCTTGTTTTAGATATGGCAGATCATCATTTGCACTCTCTGGGGCTCCAAGAATTATTATTGCATCATAGTCAACATCTGGAATCTTTTCATTTTTTGCAAGAATTGTCTTTGTGTTAAACCCGTCTGCCTTGAGTAAATCTCCCAATGTCCCAATACCTTCTATTCTTGTATTTTGAATTACTAGAAACTCTGACATGATACTTGAAAATTGCTTAATAGTCTAGATCGTAAATAAGTTTGTGAATTTTGAATTAGATGAAATCTTCAAAGTGCGAGATTTCATAAAATCGCTCAACTCTGAACATAATAGTATACTGGTTGTAGAAGGAAAACGTGATGAGCAAGCCTTGCAAAAATTAGGCTATACGGGAAAAATATGCCAGTTTCATAGCTTCAAAGGTCTGATAAAATTTGCTGACAGTATGCCCAAGTACAAAAACATCATACTGTTGCTAGATTCCGACCGAAAAGGAAGATACCTTACAAAGCGAATAATCTCGCAACTCCAGCATAGGATGATAGTAGATCTATCCTACCGAAAACAACTCACAATTATCACAAAAGGCAGAATAAGAAATGTAGAGGATCTGGTCCTGTATGCATTTGAGGGTTAATGTACAGGAAAAGGAATAAGCACTTATATCATACCATTAAGAAAAATAATTGATCAAAAATTAAGAGGATAATGAATTGCCATATACAGGAATTGTCAAGTATCATGTTAAGCTCAGCTTCGAAGTCGACGGATTAGTTGAAAAAGCAGATATCATAGGTGCGATTTTCGGCCAGACAGAAGGTCTGCTTGGCCCGGAGATGAACCTAAACGAACTCCAGAAGGTGTCGAAGGTAGGACGAATAGAAGTCAATACCACGGCCTCGTCTACTCAAACAAAAGGCGATGCTCTAATT
Organism: Nitrosotalea sp.; assembly: GCA_036278495.1. Lineage (GTDB taxonomy): Archaea > Thermoproteota > Nitrososphaeria > Nitrososphaerales > Nitrosopumilaceae > Nitrosotalea. The sequence goes on along the minus strand of DASUKX010000068.1, from coordinate 16,018 downwards.
CCTATGAGTACTGATATCAACACTGCTGCTCTCATTGCAGCTGCCATCGAAAGTATTGATAAAGTAGGTCCATTTCAGGCTAAATTCAAACTAGATGCGATTGATGATGTGCGAACTGCCAAGAAAAAAGAGATTGTAGACAGAGCCAAGGACATTGTCCAAAAATGGTCCACAAAAACAATCAGTGAAGGTGAAGAGATGCTCAAGGATGTATCTGACATAGGATCTGCTGGTAAACTAGCAGCATTTGGACGAGAAAAACTTGCATGTGGTTCTGGAGTATTTGATTCTCCGTGGATAATTCTAGTTGAAGGCAGGGCAGATGTCATAAATCTATTACGAGCTGGTTTTGATAATGCACTTGCAATAGAAGGTGCAAGAATTGACGAATCCATTAAATCATTATGTGATTCAAAATCCAAAGTAGTTGCATTCCTTGATGGAGATAGAGCAGGCGGATTCATACTAAAAGAATTGAAATCTCTTGTAAATGTGGATGTAGTACACCGTGCACCAGATGGTGTGGAAGTAGAAGAACTTACTCCAATACAGATTGCAGATATTCTCAAAGATACTGCTGAAGATATGAAAAAGGAGACTGCAAAACCTGTACTCAAGGATGTCAAAGATGAACCAATTGCTAATGTTGTAAAAAAGGTATATCCACAACTCAATGAATCATTGGAAGCAATAGCTCTTGATGATGGCACAAATCAACTCTTCAAGGTTCCAGTAAGTGAGGTTGTAGGAAAACTTGCTCCAGGTTCTGGCATCAAGTACTTGATACTTGATGGAATCATAACACAAAGACTAGTTGATTCTGCAAAACAAGCTGGGATTGGGTATCTAATTGGTCATAGAATGGCTAATCTAAAATCCACTGATGGATTGACACTCAAAACATTTACAGAGCTTGGTGTTGCATAAAATTAATGCCTGAACTAAAGATTCAACACATTCTAACACTTGCAGAACTTTTCACTAAAGGTGCACGCTACAATTTTGTTCCAATAACTACATCTTCTCTTGGAAAAAGTATCAACAAGTCACAGCAAGCTGCATCAAAGCATCTTATGGAACTGGAGGCAAATGGATATGTGGAAAGACTGCGAAGTGGTCAAAAGGTATCTGTAAGGATAACTACAAAAGGTCATTCTGAAATGATCAAAATATTTTCTGTGTTAAAGTCAAGTCTTGACTCAATTCCAGCACACTTGGAATTCAAGGGAACAATTAGCTCTGGTATGGGTGAAGGAGCATACTATATGTCCATGAAGGGATACACAAAACAATTCAAGACAAAACTTGGTTACATTCCATTTCCTGGAACATTAAATGTGAAATTAAAGGATAAGGAATCAATTGAAGCCAAGCGTTCTCTTGATGCATATCCTGCAATAATGGTTGATGGTTTCTCGGATGGTAAGAGGACTTATGGATGGGTAAAATGTTATCCTGCAAAAATCAATAATGTGAATGCAGCATTGATCCTGCTTGAGCGCACTCACCATGATGATTCAATAATTGAATTAATCTCAGCAGAAAATATCAAAAAGATAACAAAACTTTCAACAGGTTCTAAGGTTACAATACGAGTTCCAATAAGTGCAAAAACTATACAGAATTAAATTCCATAGATTGACTTGCCGTAATCATTTTCAATCTTTGAACTCTTGATGTCTGGTATTGGAGACTGGAGTCTTGCAATGGATACGCTAATTCCTATCTTCTTGCATCCATCTATTATGAACTTCTCTTGATGAACCTGATCATATCCTAGTGCAATTATGTTTGGCTTGATGATTTCAACTGACTTGAATATGTCTCCTTCGTACCCGACTATTGCATAATCTACCATTGAAAGCGAGCTTACCAAATCCTTGCGGAGCTCCATGTTGTGAAGTGGAATTCGATTTTTCATTTTTTGTGCAGTCTTGTCTGTTGCAATTACTACAACCAGTACATTACCTAGGGCTTTTGCAGCTCTGAGTGTATGAATATGTCCTGGATGAATTATGTCAAAAACTCCGCCTGCCAGTACTACGCGTATGGAATTTCTTCCAAGGTCAGTGAGAGTTTTTTTATTATTTTCAATGAATCCATTTTTGGCAAGATACTCTATCCTCTCTTGGATGTATTCTGGATTGAGTGCAAGTTTCTTTCGTATTATGTCTGTGGCAGTATCACCCGAAAGTGCTGACACAAAAAAGGCCGCGATTATCTCTTTATCAAATGCATCCAAATATTATCACTAGAGCGAAACTATTACAATTTGATTTATCTATAAACTCTGTGCCCATGGGTCTATTCCTTTTGAGAGACGTAATGCATCCATAAGGCCCTCTGCGTACCCTATGCTAAGTACTGCAAGTTCTTCTTGTCCTTCTCTCTGAAATTTTTCTGAATCGTCAATGTACAACTGTGCATTTTCTATGACTGGCTTTAAACTGGCATCATCTTTGAACCTCTTTGAAACCTCCTCGAGTGCCTTTCTTGCCTTTGGAATATAGTTTGAGAGCATTTGATCTGATATTTTTTGAATCTTTGATGCATTATCAAATGGTTCATCAAGGCACTTTGAAAACATCTTGATTGCATCATGTTCTGTAAAATGTAGTCTTCCTGGGATGATAACAGTATGTGGCGGCTTGCCAAAATCTGTCTTGACAAGTGATGATAATTTTCCTGAAATTATTTTTTGACTCTTTGAGCCTATTCTTGATGCAACTATTGCAAATGTAGATTGATCAATAACATTTCTTTTCTGTCCTTTTTCCGTCTCAAGCAAATTAGATAACGCATCTTTTGGATCCAAAAAGAAATTGGAACTGTTGTCAAATTCCAAAATCAATAAGCTATGACTTCCCTTTACCATGTTCTCATAAATTGTATAGTATACCGTATTTAGTGATGGAATCTCCCTCATAATTGTCACTGGTCTTCCAATTTTGTAATGGTGTAATCCGCATTCTCCAATCAAGGAGGTAATTGCAGATGCCGCATGGATTGTTCTTGTCTTGATCTTGTCTTTTTCTGCTCTTGTTCGTAATTCTAGGTGGGTTGTTGCAACATATGGGTCTCCATAGGCAAGAAGCACCACATTTTTCTTTTTGGCAAGAAGTAAGATTGCCTTACCGTCTTCTACCATCCATCTCGGCGCAATGGTAATTTTTCTCTTGACTAGTTTTTTTATCTTTGATAACTCTGATCTTCCTATCGGACTAGTAAAATTCTCAAAGTATGTCATATCTGCCTTTTTTAAAACTTGGATAGCATTTGCACTTGCTCCCTCAATACCTGAAATGCCAAGACCGACAAACCATAACATTGTAAAAACCTCTGACTGCTCTATATTTTGAGCTTCGTTTTAGGATTTGGGAGAATTTTTGAACTCGTGTAATCTTCTAAGATGTGATAACATTCTCTTGAAAACTTCAATGCTTCTTAGAAATTCATCTGTTGATACTCTTTCATCAATTGTATGTGATGCATGTGGATCTCCTGGACCATATGTGACAACTGGGATGTTTAGTGCGTTTCCTATTATGTTCATGTCTCCAGTACCTGTCTTTCGAATTAACTGTGGTCTTGTCTTTTCCACATCCATTATTCCAAGTGTCAATGCTCTGACAAGTGGTGAGCTATGTGGTGCTTCAAATGGTTCAGTCTCATCTATGACAGAATAAAACGCATTAACTCCTTGTTTTTTTGCAATCTCTTGAACTGTTGTTGCAATTCGTTCTCCAACAATTTTGCAGTTCATGTTTACTGGAATTCTTATGTCCATTATCGCATCACATTCTAGCGGTGTTACGTTATGACTTGTACCTCCTTTGATCTCAGTCAGTGATGATGTGAGCATCATGCTTTTTGCAAGACCATCTTGGTTTTGTTCTAGGGATTTTTTCAGTGCGCTTGTGAACACATATGATTCTTCAATTGCATTTTTTGCAAGCCATGGTGCACTTGCATGTGCACTATCACCTACATTTACTCGCAGGTTTATTGCAATTCTTCCCTTGTATGCTATTGTGATATTTTTGATTCCACTTGGTTCACCAAATATTGCATAATCTATCTCCGGCTTTTGTTTTACAAGGCTCTTGATTCCAGTTGCATTTCCCTCTTCATCTACTACTGCTGCAAATGTTATTGTTCCATTATTGTTGCCTTGGACAGATGCTGCTGCAAGAAGCATTGAGATTAAGGGTGCTTTGGCATCTGATGCGCCTCGACCATAGATGAATCCATCTTCATTTCTTACCTTTATCTTTCCTGGAACTGTATCCATGTGTCCGCATAACATTATTCTTGGATACCCAGATCCCTTTGTAGCAATGAGGTTTCCTACATCGTCTATGCGAATATCCTCAAATCCAAAATCGTCGCACTTGTCTGCCAAAAATTCTGCAAGTGGTTTTTCTGAAAGTGATGGAGTGTATAACCTTAGAGCCTTCTCTAGAACTTTTACTGAATACCTTGGTGTACTAGTTATTGACGAGTCCAATTCTTATTTTCCTTGGTTCATTGCATAATCAATCATCATTGCTGGTATATTTACGCCAGTAACTCTGACAGTATTTTTGTATTCCGTTGTATTGTTTACTTCGTGTACAACAAGGCCATTTTCCTTACTTTCCATTAGATCTACTCCAACTATTTGTCCTTGGACTGCTTCTTTTGCCTTGATGCAAATGTCTTCTAATTCCTTTGTAACTTTGAGTTCCTCTGCTCTTCCGCCAAGTGCCATGTTTGTTTTCCATTGGTCCTCTCCAGAATAGCGGTAAATTGCCGCAACAACTCTGTCTCCAACCACAATTGCTCTTATGTCACGTGGTGGTCTATTTACAAATTCTTCCAAATAATATACCTGATAAATTGGATACATGCTTTCCCTGCTTTCTATTATTGCCTCTGCCGATTCCTTGTCTTTTAGCATTGCAATCATTCTTCCCCAACTACCAACAGTTGGTTTTATGACCATTGGGTATCCAGTTTTGTCAAGAAGATCAAGTGCTGATTCTTGTGAAAATGCAACTGCACTAAATGGTGTAGGTATTCCTTTTTTTAGCAAGAGCATATGCGTAAATAATTTGTTTCCTGCAAAGATGCTGGTATTTAATGAATTAATTATGTTGACTCCTTTTCCTTCTAATGCTGCAGTAGAATGGAGACTACGATAATAGCTTACACATCTTTGTATTACTGTTCCGTACTCTTCTTTACTTTTATCTAAATTGATGGACAGATTCTTACAGTCAACCATCTTTGCATCGATGCCCTTTTCTTTTGCGGCATCAAAGAGTGCTTTTTCTTCCCACCTAATGGTATCGTAGAGAATCGATAAACCGGAGCTCACTGGCCCCAGTCCTCACCAACAGATTGTGCTGGTTTTAACTCAAAGCCGGAGGATCCTTTAACAAGTTCAAAACTTGCACCGCAATCAGGACAAGTTACTATCTCTCCTTCCATTGAATCTTGTGGAGGGTTGATGTTTGCATCACATTCTAAGCATTTCATATTATTTTCCTGCTTTTACCTTCACTTCTGTGTCATTAATTATCTTTCGTTCAAGTCTGTCATCAAGTGGTATCTCAAGCAAATCTCCCATCCTTAGGTTCTTCAGGCCAGCTGCTACTGACTTTGCATGGTCTTCATTTTGTTCAAGGCCTAATAGTGACATCAAGTATGCAGCACCATTCTTTCCTGCCAATTCGCCAAAGACAATTCTCCTCCTGTTTCCTACTACCTTTGGCTCAATTGGCTCGTATGCAGCAGGGTTTCTCAAAATAGCAGCCAAATGTGTTCCAGCTTTGTGCTTGTAGGCAGTAGGTCCCACGATTGGCTTTGAATCATAGGGAATGATTGTTGTATATTGTTCAATTAATCTTGACAAGTCCATGAGCATGTCTAGCCTGAAATTATTTGGTGACTTGTATAGGTATGTCAAAGCAACTGCTGTTTCTGCAAGGGCTGGTATTCCAGTTCTTTCGCCTATTCCATCAATTGTAGTGTGAATTTGGTCTGCACCACCATCGCATCCTGCTAATGCATTTGCAAGGGCAAGTCCAATATCGTTGTGACAGTGAACATCAAGTGGTGTCTTTATTTCATCTCTGATTGATTTTACAAAATTGTACATTCCGTTTGGCCTCATTATTCCTACAGTATCTGGTAAACTAATTCTATCAGCACCTGCCTCAGAAATTGCCTTGCAGACCTGCATGAGAAATTCTGGGTCTGCTCTACTACCGTCTTCAACTGTAAATCTCATCTTAAGTCCATGTGATTTTGCATATTCTACTGTCTCAACTGATCTTCGCAATGCTTCTTCTCTTGTAATCCTTAGTTTGTCTTTCATGTGAATTTCAGAAATTCCAAGATAAGTTGCCATCCAAGTTGCGTCACAATCAATTGCAACATCCACGTCTTCTTTTAATGCACGTACATGTGCTACAATGTCTGCCTTTAATCCTTGTTTGATGATTGTTTTTGTTGCTTCCTTGTGATCAGGAGATACTACAGGAGATATTTCAATTTGGTCAACTCCGAAATAATCTAACATCCATGCAATCTGAATTCGTTGTTTATTGGAGAAAGTAACACCTGGGTGCTGTTCTCCTTCCCTCAAAGTGCTATCTAGTATTCTTATTTTCTTTGGTTTTACGCCCATCTCGTTGTATTGATATGCATAATAGTTTGCATCGTCCATTTTCAGATTTTTATTTGGGTTTTGCGAATATAAACATATTCGTACAGAAATCGTCTAGTTTTAGTATTTTTTGGACGATTTTAGGCGAATTTCAGAATCAAATAACGATATTCGTTTTATATGACCGTTCGCAAGATTATGACAGTATTTGTGTCAAATACTCCTGGAACCTTTCTTAATTCGTCAATACACACGTTAATGTCAGTAATTGTGGGTGCCTTGATTATTGTAGCAATGTCATACTGGCCTGTTATCTCAAACACTGTGTGTACTCCACGCAATTTGGAAAGTTTTGCAGATACTTTTGATGTATCAGTTGATGAATCAACTGAGATCAAAATTATTGCGCTGGTAGAATTTGCATCTCCTGTTTCAATTGTAAATTTTTTTATTGTACCCCCATCTGTAAGATTTTTCACCCGTCGTCTTACTGCAGATTCTGACAATCCTAGTTTTTCACCGATTTCTACAAAAGATTGCCTTGAATCCTTTTTTAGTATCTCAATTATTGTTTCATCTGTCTTATCTCTAGACATTTCTTCTCTGTTCCTCTTTTGTTATTATCATATCTAAAGTTTCTAAAGCTTTGTTTATCTCAGACTCTGATATCACCAATGGTGGTAAAAGTCGCAGTATGTTTTTACCTGAATAAAGCAGCAATAGGTTGTTTGCAATTCCATCAAACAATATATCCTTGACTTCAAATTTCATTTCTACTCCAATCATGAGCCCCTTGCCTCTTACCTCTCGAATAATCTTATGCTTTTCTTTTAATCTCTCCAATCCATCTCTGAATATTTTTCCATTCTTGTCTGCATTTTCAACTAGCTTGTCCTCTGTTAATGCATCAATTGCTCCAATTCCTGCTGCGCACGACAATGGATTGCCTCCAAATGTTGATGATTGTTCTCCTTTGTTGATTGATGCCAAAATATCTGGTCTCACTAGCGTTGCACCCATTGGTACACCGCCTGCGATACCTTTTGCAAGACACATGATGTCTGGTACTGTATCCCAATGTTGACTTGCCCACATCTTTCCGGTTCTTCCAAGCCCTGCCTGAATCTCATCAAATACTAGAACAATTCCTTTTTCATCACATAATTTTCTTACCTGTTGCAAAAATCCATCTGGTGCAACATTGATTCCACTCTCTCCCTGGATTGGTTCCATTATTATCATTGCAGTGTCAGAATCTACTGTATTTCGTAATGCATCTATATCTCCAAATGATGAAAAACTTACTGTATCAACAAGAGGCTCAAATGCCTTACGATATTTTTGATTGAATGTAACTGATAATGCACCAAGTGATTTTCCATGGTATGAGCCATTCATTGCAACCATTTTTTTCTTTCCTGTAAACTTGCGTGCAAACTTGATTGCGGCTTCTACTGCCTCTGTTCCGCTGTTGTTCAGATAGACTTGACTGAGACTCTTTGGTGATATTTTGATCAGACGTTCAAGAAATACTTCTCTTGTTTTGTTATATAATGAACTGTGTACTGTAATGATCTTGTCAAGTTGAGTCTTGATTTCTTTTACTACTCGAGGATTGCAATGGCCAACTAATGCAACACCGTATCCTCCCATGCAGTCGATGTATTCTTTTCCGCTTGCATCCCATACCTTCGCTCCAAGCCCACGTTCTATTGTTACAGGAAATCGTTGGTAGATATTTCCCATGAATTGATCTTCTGTCATTTTGATATCACCGTACAGTTGTCATGAGCAATTGCAGCAGATATTGGGTTTTCTTTTTTGCCATTTGCAACAAGTGCCTCTTTGACTCCCATCTCTAATGCTTCTGTTGCCGCAAGTATCTTCTTTTCCATTCCAAATCCGATCTTTGGTAGTATCTCTTTTGCTTCAGCCAGGGATAATTTTTTGACTAGTTTATCTTCCATGAGTAAACCATCTACATTTGTAAGAAATAATATCCTGTCGGATTTCATCTTGCCTGCAACATATGCAGCGGCTCTATCTCCATCTACATTGAGAAAATCGCATTCTTCACTTATTGCAATTGGTGAGATGACTGGTACGTATCCTTGGTCTAAAATTGACTGAATCAGTCCTGTGTTGACATCCTGTATCTTTCCTGTATAGCCACCATCTATTATCATCTTACGACCCTTCTCATTCATTACCATTAGTTTCTTTTTTCGTTCAGCCTGGATTATTTTGCCATCTACTCCTGAAAGTCCAACTGCATTAATTCCATGTTTTTGGAGCATTCCAACTATCATTTTGTTTATCTTTCCTGACATGACCATTGTAAATATCTCTGCAGTCTCCTTGTCTGTAAATCTACTCTTAATTCCTCCTGGGGAGACAATGAATTTTTGTTCTTTTCCCAAGGCCTCTGAAATTTTTGTTACTTCCTTTCCTCCGCCATGCACTATGATTAGTTTTTCATCTTCTGAGACTTTTTTTATATCTAATATCGTGGTTGGATGAAGACCATCTACTACACTTCCTCCTATTTTTATTGTAATCATTTTTTTACACAGGAGTTAGCGGGGAATATGCAATTCCTTCCATCTCATTGAATCCTGCCATTACATTCATGTTTTGAATAGCAGATCCTGCTGCGCCTTTCATGAGGTTGTCTGATGCTGAAAGAACTACTAGTCTGTTATTGTCTTCATCAATGTCAAATCCCACATCGCAAAAGTTAGAGCCTACCACAAACTTTGGATCTGGAAATTTGTAAAATCCTTTCTTGTCGCGAATTAGTCTGATAAATTTCTCATTTTGGTATTGCTCACGATACATCTTCCACAAATCCATCTCGCTTACTGGTTGATTAAGAAAGACATGATTTGTACAAAGAATTCCTCTCACAATATCTACCGCATGTGGACTCATTGATACCTTGATTTTTCCTCCAGCTGCAATGCTTAGCTCTTGTTCTATCTCACCTGTGTGTCGGTGTTTTGCTGGTTTGTATGGTCTTATCACACCTGACCTCATTGCATGGTGTGTACCTGAAACAGTTCCTGCTCCTGCACCAGAAGAACCAATCTTTGAATCGACTATAATGTGTTCTGTGTCTACGATCTTCTTTTTGATCAGTGGATATAATCCAAGAATTGATGTTACTGCCATGCATCCAGGACATGATACGATCTGTGATTTTTTTATCTCTTCTCTGTGAAGTTCTGGAACTCCAAAGGCTGATTTTTCTAACAATTCTGGATGTGGATGCTGCCAACCATACCACTTGTCATAATCTGCTGGATTGTGTAACCTATAATCTGCACTAAGATCAATTACTTTCATACCTCTGTCGTAGAGTGCTTTTACAATGTCTACTGCAGTTCCATGTGGTACTGCAGTAAATACCAAATCACACTTGTCTGTTAGTTTATCATAATCAAGCTCTGAAAATGTCAAATCTGTAAATCCTTTCAAGCTAGGCTGTATTCTAGAGATGTATTCTCCAACATATTGTCTTGAAGTCACCATGGAAATTTCTGCATGTGGGTGACTTACAAGTAATCTGAGAATTTCTCCACCGACATATCCTGATGCTCCTACTACACCAACTTTCATTGATACTCTCCTACCATAATATAGTATAATTTAAACTCTAAAATTTTTTTCAACTTTTGGAATTTATCGCTTGGCGCAGCTTACTGCATAGTCGATCATTTCTTTTGGGATGTTTCTTTTGGCAACTTTTGCCAGTCCTTTGAATTCTACTGTGTTGTTTACTTCGTGTACTACAAATCCCCGTTTTTCGTCTTCCATGACGTCAATTCCAAGTATTCCGCCTCCTACCGCCTTTGATGCTTTCATGCAAATGTCTTCCAATTCCTTTGTAATCTCACATGCAATTGGTTCTGCCCCTAGAGCAATGTTTGTCTTAAAACTGCCTGTAGATGTTCTATACATTGCAGCGATCAGCTGGTCTCCAACAGATATTGCACGTATGTCTCTTGGGGGACGCGTAACAACTTCTTGCAAATAGTAAATCCTATCCAATGGTCCATCATTTAGTTCTCTTACCTCGATTATTGCATCTGCAGTCTCTCTGTTTCTTAGAGGAACAACTCCTCTTCCCCAGCTTCCTATGATTGGCTTTATCACCAATGGGTAACCATCTTTTTCTAATGTCTCAATTGCTGTCTCTGATGAAAATGTAAAGTATGTTTTTGGGGTAGGTACATTGTATTTTTTTAATAATAGCGAAGTCAGCATCTTGTTTCCGCAATTATTTGCAACTTCGGTTCTATTGATTACTGGAATATCTAAAAATTCAAGGGCTGCTGTAAAATGAAGACCACGAAAGTAACTGACACACCTTTCTAAAACGACATCTCCGAAATCGTAATCATTTTTTTTACTTTCAGTGGTAAATTGGGTAGTTTTGGCGTCGATCATCTTCGTATCATGTCCAAGCTCAATTGCTTTTTGCTCGAGCATTTTCTCTTCTAGTCTTACTCTATCGAACACGATTCGAACTTTGGGCATTTACTCTCCCCAATCTTCGCCAACTTTCTCAGCATGCTTTAATTCACATGCGCCGCCATTCTTGGAAGCAATCTCAAAATCTGCCCCACAATCAGGACATGAGACTATCTCTCCAACACTTGCGTCGTCTGGAATTTTTATTATTGCATCACATTCTGGACAATTCATTCTTTGATCATTCACCTCTTTTTTAGTAATTTATTAGCTTCTGTTGATTGAAGCCCCCATAGCTCAACGAATCCTTTTCCAAGAGTCTGGTCAAAGGTAGAACCAGCTCCATATGTTGCCAGATCATGGCTATACAATGAATATTCTGATTTTCTTCCAACAACTCTGAGACTTCCTTTGAACATTTTGAGCTTGACAGTTCCGCTAACCCTCTTCTGAGTAGCATTGATAAACATATCTAAATCTGATTTTAGTGGATCTTGCCATAATCCAGAATATGCAAGCCATGACCATTCTGCATCAACCATTGCCTTGAACTTTAATTCATGTTTTGTCAAAACCATTTTTTCAAGATCCGTATGTGCCTCAATTATGCATGTTGCACCTGGAGTCTCATAGACTTCTCTTGATTTTATGCCAACGACTCGGTCCTCTATGTGATCTACAATTCCTATTCCGCTTGCACCTGCCTTTTTGTTGATGTATTTGATTAACTCAATTGATCTCATGCGCTTACCGTCAGCTGCAACTGGAATCCCGTTTTCAAATTTTATCTCAATGTATTGGGGTTTTTCTGGCAAGTTCTTTGTTTTGACCCAAATGAATGCATCATCTGGTGGCTCTGAGAATGCGTCTTCCATGTCTCCTCCCTCGATTGCTCTTCCCCACAAGTTTTGATCGATACTAAATTTCTTTGCGGTAGTATCAATTGGAATGTTGTGTTTTTGTGCATATTTTAATTCTACATCTCGCGTAAGATTGAGATCTCGTATTGGTGCAATTATTGGAAGACTGGAACCTGAACGATATGTAACATCAAATCTGACCTGATCATTTCCTTTCCCTGTACATCCGTGTGCAAGTGCTGACGCATTTTCTTTTTTTGCAACTTCTACTACTTTTTGAGCAATAAGTGGGCGTGCAAGTGCTGTTGCAAGGCAATATTTCTTTTGATATAGTGCATTTGCCCTAATTGCCGGAAAAATGAAATTATCTACAAACTCTTGTCGTGCATCAATGTTGTAATGCTTTAAAACTCCAAGGCTCTTTGCTTTGGATGAAATCTTTTTGAGATTATCCTCTTGGCCGACATCAACTGTAACTGTTATGACATCAAGTTTGTGTTTTTCTTGGAGATATTTTATTACAACCGAAGTATCAAGTCCTCCAGAGAAAGCTAGAACTGCTTTTCCTTTCATCATCGAGATTTTCTGTGTTCATAAATTAGCATTTATCTTTTATGATCAACACTCGATCTAGATTTTTTGTTTTGTGAAAATTACAAAATTGGTTTTTGTCGTGTGAGGAAATACCAGTTAGTCCAAGCTAAAATTCGATCACTATTTAAGATAAATATTATAACGACGTTATATGAAAATCGCGCCTGGTATTGCAATATTAATTTCAACTGTTTCGGGAATTGATGGAGAAGGCTTGGTACAATGACAAAACTTCAAGCCAAAAACATTGTAAAACATTTTGATCATAATGGAAATTCTGTAGTTGCACTAGATGGCGTAAATCTGAATGTCGAAGAAGGTGATTTTGTTTGCATAGTGGGCCCCTCTGGATGTGGAAAGTCTACATTCTTGAATATTGTAGCAGGTCTTGAAAAACCAGATTCTGGAGAAATTCTATTAAATGGCATATCGATATCCGAGCCAGGTCCTGACAGGACCATGGTATTCCAAGAAGGTGCACTCTTTCCATGGCTTAAAGTGATTGATAATGTAGAATTTGGACTAAAAATGGCTGGAGTTCCAAAAGAACAGCGTAGGGAGATATCACAAAGATATCTTGACATGATGCAGCTTACAAAATTTGCAGACTCGTATACATATCAACTATCAACCGGGATGAAACAACGAGTTGCAATAGCCCGAGCACTTGCAATGGATCCTGAAATTCTTTTGATGGATGAACCATTTGCAGCACTTGATTCTCAGACAAGAGATCTATTGCTTGTGGAATTACAATTAATTTGGGAGAGGACAAAAAAGACCATTATATTTGTCACACACAACATTTCAGAATCTGTAATACTTGGAAATAAAGTTGAAGTATTCAAAAATAGGCCTTCGAAAATTAAAAAAGAAATTGTAATTGACTATAGAAGACCAAGACTTGCAGAAGATGAAAATCTCCAAAAATACTATCACCAAATTCTTGATGAGCTAAAAAGCGAAGTTATTGCAAGAACGAAGGATGAAACCTCATGACTGGAAGCATCCATCTAAAGTCTAGAGGTAACATCGAAGATGCAGCAAATGCTGCACTGTTGATAGCGGCATTTATTGGAATATGGCAAATTGTGTTCATGCTTGGGATATGGCCAAAAATATCCTTACCATCGCCTGCCATGGTTGCATTGACGTTTGCAAAAATCATTCTAGATGGCTCATTACCGCAAGGCATAGGCATAACATTGGCAAGATTGCTTGGTGCATTTGCAATTTCCATAACTCTTGGAACCTTGATTGGATTTGCAATGATAAAATTCAAGGGTTTTGGAAAGACATTAAATTCGTTTTCTGCAGGACTATTATCTTTTCCAAGCATTGCATGGGTACCGTTTTCTATACTCTTGATAGGATTTGATGAATTTGGTATACTGTTTGTTGTTATAATGAGTTCAATTTTTTCAATCATGATTTCAACGTATAGCAGTATCAGAAATATACCTCCAATCTATGTTGATGCTGCAAGAAATATGGGTGCTCATGGAGTTTCATTATTTAGACATGTTACAATTCCTGCTGCTACCCCTTCTCTGATAATTGGTCTAAGACAAGCATGGTCCTTTGCATGGCATGCAATAATCGGTGCAGAAATTTTGATGTCAATTGTAGGTCTTGGACACATTCTATCAGTAGGGCGTGAGTTTCTTGATATGAGTCAAGTCATTGCAAGTATGATTACTATATTTGCAATTGGATTGCTGGTAGACAGATTCATCTTACATAAATTAGAAGACGGGATCAGAAAAAAATGGGGATTGGACAATCATAGATAAGTTCTATGAATCATAAATGAGATGAGAAAAATTGTTTTTCATGTTTCAGGTAATTATTACATATTTGAATTCGGTTATATTGAATATGCCTAACTCTAGAATGATATGAAATCTGAAGTAAAATTTGGAATTGCTAGTGCAATAATTGGCATTGTGATTGTACTAAGTTTTACATCTAATTCTTTTATGACAGCCTCTCAATCTGTCACTGAAACTAAAAATGACATTCTAAGAATTGGATATTTTCCAAACATAAACCACGCTCAAGCAGTGATTGGGGTAGGTAATGGCGACTTTCAAAATATGCTTGGGGATGTAAAAATAGAACCACAAATATTCAATGCAGGGCCTGCTGCAATAGAAGCACTGTTTGCAAATAGGGTTGATGTTGCATACGTGGGTCCCAATCCTGCAATCAACGGTTATCTAAAAAGCGATGGACAGGGACTCAAAATAATCGCAGGCGTATCAAGTGGCGGTGCAGTATTTGTAATCCGAAATGATTCTGAGATAACAACAGTACATGATTTTGCAGGCAAGAAATTTGCTTCTCCACAACTTGGCAATACGCAAGATGTGGCACTACGATCTTATCTACTAAAAAATGGATACAAGACTTCGGAAAATGGAGGAAATGTAACAATACTTCCTGCTACAACTGCTGACATTGTTACAATGATGTCAAAAAAAGACATTGATGGTGCATGGGTGCCAGAACCTTGGGGGACAATACTTACAAAACAGTCTGGTGGACACGTCTTTCTTGATGAACGAGATCTGTGGCCAAACGGCAAGTTTGCAACTGCACTCATAGTTGTACGAACTGACTATCTACAGAGCCATCCTGATGTCATACAAAAACTATTGGAGGCTCATGTCAAAGAAACAATCTGGATCAACAATAACAAGGATGAGTCAATCCAAGATTTCAATGCTCAATTACAGAAACTGACTGGAAAAACCATTCCAAGCGATGTCATATCTGAAGCTTTTTCAAGAATGGACATCACATATGATCCTGTGAAATCCTCTGTCTCCAAATCTGCTGATGATGCTTTTAATCTCGGATTTTTGGGAAACAAAAAACCAGATCTCTCAAACATATTTGATCTGAGTATGCTGAATAAAGTATTACAGGAACAAAATCTTCCTGTTATACCCTAATTCCTTTTCTTCCAAATCATTATGCTGATTGCAGCAGCCACAATTGGTATTGCTATTAGAATGTAATTTCTGAAGTTGTCTGTCTGTGGTAACAATCCTGATTGATCAAATCCTGAAATTGATAGATAGGATGTAGACTTTGGAGGCAATGATAATGCTACATGCCAATACCCATCGGGGTCTTTACTTTGCACAAATTCTACTGGTTTGTCATTTGACAGTACAGAGAATTTTTCTTCGCCTGATTCTTCTGGAAACATGAAATTTACAAATCCAGTATCTGGGAATGGATATCTGACTGTTAGTTTTATGCTGTGTGTAGAATTATCAAATTTAGTATCAGTAACAGAACCTGAAGTCAAGTATGTGAAATTGTATGGTTTGCCGTCTTTGAGAACTGTTGCTGGCATGGTTGGGTCATCACCTACTACAAAACAGCTATAGTAACTTACCATTGAGGCATGCTGTGGGTCTGGATACAT
>DASUKX010000067.1:0-2455 GCA_036278495.1 Nitrosotalea sp. | reverse complement strand
GTCAATCTCGTTTCTATTGTGTTTTCCCATCTCGTTTACACTATCAAACAAGACTTTGGACTCGGTTGTCATTCCATCGTCGGTCTTGTCCATCTTGATTGTAAAACGTTTATGCTCTTCTTCCAACTTTGCTAACCTATTGTCAGATTCATCCATTCTTGTCTTTACTGTATTAATCTCAGCATGAAGTGACCTTAATTCCTCCTCTATCTTGTTTAGGGAGGGAGCAAGAAATCTCTCTATCCCGGATGCTTTCTGGCCCATGATTTCTGTTATGCCTGGTTCCTAGTTAAATCATACCATGGGCAGTAAAACTTTAGAACACAAGAAATTAAGATCAGAATGTAAGTAATTATGTTCAGATTATTTCGTTTGTAATTCAGTATTGAATAACTCTAGTAAAATCATCATCTGTCATTTCATACTACTAACGAATATTATTGCTAGCGCACTAACCACTACTGCAACTGACCATGGTATCGGACCATAGTATTTTTTTCCAAACTTTCCTTTTTTTGAGTTAAAGACCATCCATATCAGAAATGGTATTATCCAGAAGATGGTAGAGGAGTGATTCTTTAAAATTACATAATTTGCAGCAAATATGCTGACAACAGATACAACTGTGACAAGTGTAACAATAGCAAAATGTTTCTTATTCCATGGTGCTAAATTACTGCTTGGCTTCATACACCTGTCAAATGATGCTATACTATAACACATTCGGTTTCTCAATCAAGGTAAACGATTCAAAAATTGTACTGTTAAAATGATGCCTTATCTACTAGACGATTTCTGTCTTAGATAATATTTTGTACTAAAACCAAAGTGTTTCAATTCAGTGTATATCTCAAGTAAATCATAATAGCTAAACTTGATTTTTCCAAGGTCTTCTCTACTTATTCCAAACTTGTTTATTACATCCAAGAGAAAATCCCTGTTAACTAGGCCAATAACATATGAACCATCGTCTCTTATGATACAACGACCTAATCTCACAGCTGTTTCATACATATCTAATCAAACAATTTTCTGTATTTATGATTGGTCTTCCAAATTTGGAAATCATGGACGTATAGTACCATTATTCTGGAACTCTATCACAATCTTGTAATTTCCTTTGAAGGTATAATTTCAGGTATGTGCCCTGTTTATTCCAGAACATATGTCGCTTAGTACCTGCGAATTATACTGTTGTGCTGGATTGTGTTCAACACTGGCTTTGGGAAGAATCTTGCAGAACACATCTGGAATGAGATAATCTGCCATTACAAAGACACCTATTAAGAGGCATCCGATTAAAATCGCCAGTCCGAAGATTGGTCTCATTAAACTAGTTATCTTATGATGCTCTATAATAGTAATTTTAAATTATTTCTAGTATGATCAATTTTTCTCACTACCGTTTTTGTTGACAGTGAGTAAAAATTGAATGTGTAACAAAAAGAGAGAAAAACTACGTAAAACTCTAAAATAATGATGGACATAAGATCTTGTGAAACATGCTCTTGTCTATATTGCAAGTTGTCTAATACTAGTCAGTATGGGAGGTTTTGCAATGTATCATTTTTCGGTATCGCAACCATTTGATAAAACCATCTCTCTACTTAATCACCCAACTCCTGACTGTGTGGGTTACATACCAAAAGCAAAAGCATTAGCAGAAAATTCAATTGGTCAAGCAACGCTATCTTCCCATGATCTTCACTTTGATGGTATACAGTGTCTCTTTGAACCAGATACCAATGGTACATCCAAATTACAATCTATTATAGTATCATACCAATCTCCATCTGGATGGGCAATGACATTTACAGAAGACTCGTTGCTGACTAGCGTGATAAATTCAACAATATTTCCACCTACACGTTTTGGCTAGGAAAATGATTCTCAAAGATAAACAAAAATCATTACAACAATTCTATAGACTATAATACATTGCAAAACAAATAATACTAATGTTAGTTCCATAACAAATAGAAGAAATCTTCAAAAATCGTAGAGTCAACAATTGCGTGTGATTTATGTCAAATAGCCAAAACCAGAATAATTCCGGATGGAAAATACTCATTATTTTGAGCTGTTTGGGTATCATAGTCATGTTTGATGAAACCATGATCCTTCCAGCAATTCCTGATTTTGTTCGCAATTTTGGAATATCTTATAGCACTTCGTCTTGGCTGCTCTCTGCCTATATCATTGCAGCAGCCGTTATGACTCCTATTGCAGGCAGATTGTCCGATATTTTTGGCAAGAAAAAAATGCTGCTCATAGTGATGGCAGTCTATACCGTTGGAGTCTTGGCGGGACGATTTGCTACAAACATCGAGTTTATGCTGTTTGCAAGAGCATTACAGGGTGTTGGCATGTCCATGTTCCCAATCGCATTTGGAATCATCCGTGAATCGCTACCTGAGAAGAAATTTGCAACAGGACAGACAATATTTGGCTCTAC
>DASUKX010000066.1:0-4591 GCA_036278495.1 Nitrosotalea sp. | reverse complement strand
AGGCCTACTCGCATAGTCACAGAACTAGTAAAAGGTGAGGAAGAAAAAGGCAGAAAAAAAATTTTGAGAACAGTTAGAGAATACAATCCCAGCGTAGTATGTTTTGTAGGAAAAATATCGTACGAAAAATTCTCACATGTTAAGAAATTCAAGTTTGGTTGGCAAGACGATATTTATGCTTCCAAATCGTTTATTATGCATTTCCCATTACGTGGAAAGGCATCTGTAAGAATAAAAGATCTCAGAACGGTTCTAAAAGAAGCACATTAATCATGGTGCGCCCACATCCATCGATTTTCTGATTGGAGTAGTTTCGCTCTTGTGTATTTATCATTCTTGCATATTCTCATTTTGTGTACAATAAACCTGATTTATTTTGAAACTGTTTCTGGGGGTATATGTTATGTTAATACCGCTTACTTTGGTCATGGCACTTAGTTTCATATCTGTAATTGCAAACTCTTCCTTGTTGAAAAGATTCAAGATCACTGATGTAAAACATGAATTTTTCAATTATTTTTAAATTCTTATTTTAGATGTACAAATTTTTCCTTAAACATTACTCAACTTCCAGATACAAAAGCTGTAAAGGGTATCACATACATAAAATTGCTTACTCATGTTATCATCCCATACAGGAACATTCGATTCCGACTACTAATCTTCATATGAAAACAAGAGATAAAATCAAAGTAGGTTTCAAACCACCTGTTGAAAGAGTATATCGCAATAGCAATTTTTGCAATTACACATACTCTGATTGTAGGAAGAATTAGGTTCAAAGTTCCAATTTGGGCTGCCATGCTAATTGGGGCAACTCTGATGCTTGCATTTCAAATCATAGGGTTAGAGGGTGCCATAAAATCAATCCAGCTTGATGTCATCATGTTTCTTTTTGGAATGTTTAGCATAGTTTCTGCATTGGAAAAATCTGGTGTGCTAAAATGGCTATCTATCAAGATGTTATCAAAGGCAAAGACTCCAAACTCGTTACTTTTGATGTTTGTAGTTGGGATGGGGTTACTTGCAGCATTCCTAGTAAATGATGCAATAGCCTTGATTGGAATACCACTTGTTATTTACATCTCAAAGCATATAGGTATCAAGCCAAATGTTTTTCTTATTGCACTTGCCTTTGGCGTTACAGTTGGAAGCGTAATGACACCCATTGGCAATCCACAGAATCTTTTGATTGCACTTCAAAGCGGAATCGCATTGCCGCTTGTGAATTTCATAAAATTCCTTGCACTGCCTACTGTGATTAATTTATTTTTGACTTTTTTTATCCTCAAGATTTATTTCAAAAAGGATCTGGTGCATGCACATACTGCTCTAAATTCTGTAACACTAGAAAATTATACAATAGAGGACTGTCGTCTTGCAAAACTATCAGTTGCCATATGGGTTGTAACCATTGCAGTCTTTTTTGTCTCCGAGATATTGCAATTTATGCATCTTGCAGACATACGCATTAGCATTGTTGCAATGGCAGGTGCTGCAGCCTTGCATGCACTGAGCGACAAGAGACGAGACATTGCAAAAGGAGTATATTATACGGTCTTGGTATTTTTTGTGCAATGTTTGTAGTGACAACTGCGCTATGGTCTTCTGGTTCGGTATCATTGTTTATGAAACATCTTCCAATACCAGATCCTGGCAATGTGTTTCAAAGCAATGCCCTAATCTCGGCATACAGTGTGGCATTTAGTCAGATTCTAAGTAATGTTCCATTTGTTGCATTGTATAATTATATCATGATTGGAACTGGGTTTACTGGCACGCATGTAGCACAATGGATGATGCTTGCATCAGCAAGTACCATAGCTGGAAATCTTACCATATTAGGTGCGGCAAGCACCATCATAATCATCCAGGCTACAGAGTCCAGGGGAGTCAGGGCATTTACTTTTATCGAGTTTCTCAAGATTGGTAGTGTTGTAACGATATCTAACTTGGCTGTGTACTATGTGTTTTTAGTAATATTATGATTTGAAAAATTTCAAGTGAGAAACTATAGATTGTTTATGAATGTTTGATGACTCGCTTGACAGAAAAGAATTTCGTGATTACCATGAAATCAGCTAGTGTGCACCGGCAACTATTATCTAAATTTCATCCTGTAAAAAATTATTAGCGATGTGATGCTGATTATCAATACAATAGGTGCGTAAGGAAATTCTGGGACCGGTATCATATTTTGCGCTGTAAATATCCATTTGGTACCGTCAAATTGCCAGGTTCCAGAATCGTTGTAGGTATCAGTCAACGAGGGTGTGGCAGTAGTATATGGCTTTCCGTCATAATAGTATGAAACTTGTACGGTCATGTTAACCGGTTTAAATTCAAGAGTTCCCTGAGAATAGCTGTTAGAGAGTGCAAGTGTGCATCTTTCATATGGTCCAAGCAAAGGACCGCCACCTTCGCTTCCCTGCGTGCCTTTCTCCGAGATAAGTTTTACACCAAAATATTGTAGTTGTACGGTTTTGTTTTGAGTATTATACAAGTCAAACCATTGTGAGCCAGATGAGGAGACGGATTGCATCGAATTGTCATAACAGCTCCTGTTTGTGCCGCTGGTAAACTGATGAACAGGCTCACAGGTATTGCCAGAAATATACGAACATTCAACTTTGTGGCCCGGAACCAGGTTTATGAGGCAGCTGTGCTGCAGGTAAACCCCGGGCTGTGACGTGCATGTTAGGTTGTCTGTCATGAACTTGAACGGACTTGCAAGCTCCACCTGACTTAATATTACAGGTGGGCAACATGGGGGCCATTCCGGAGGGTTCAAGTTTTTTATTGTTGCATCTGTTACAGTAACACTCTTGTTTCTTGTTGCAAGTGAATCTGGTTCTGCTATTGAGTTTGCGCTGTTAAACGTTAATACTCCAAGTATGACGACTAGTAGCAAAAGTAGATTCTTCACAATCTGAGATTCATATTTCTTGAACTTAATATGTTGTGTAGCTTTGTTCTAGTTTTTAAGTTCTCGCTAGAACAGTTGTGACAAGTCCGGGATTCTCTTGCTGACAGTGAGTACGAGTCCGGGACATTTTATGAATAAAATTTTATTCAAAGGTAGATCAGATTTTAGGAACGCTTGATAGCTCGCTTGACTGATTCTCGATTCTTTAGAAGATAGCATGTGGAACCACTTGACTTGAAGTTCACTTTGACTATACTACTTGTCACTAGCCTGACTATCTTTGCAGGATGGGTCTCTACATCAAACCACTGCCATCCCTGATACTGTTTGTTTGAGAGATTTTCCTCTTCTTTTTGTACAGCCAACTGGAGTGTCTTGAGATATTCGGGTTTTTGAGACAAAAGTTGCACAGTATTATTAAAATCCTGCATTATTACATATACATATACACACATACACATATACCTTTTCTCATAAACAATTAAATCCAGAACAAAAGAACGTAGGCTCAAAGATCCATCATATGAAAAATAATTTCAACAATGCAATGGACGTTTTGACTGGCTGACAATAATGATTAGTAATCTTGTTTTGTTTCAAATCCCAATTCTGCTGTTCATAACAGGTGCACTAGTAGGTTTACTATCCAAAAATATCAGATTTGCACGACTAATGATATTTGTCCCATCAATGATTGCATCAGTTTTCACCATCATATTTTCTGTAGATATCATTTCTGGAACGCCATTAAAGTTGACCGTGTCAAACATGCTTCCTTTCTTTGATCTTGAAGTCTTTGTTGATGGAGTATCAGTATTTTTCATGTTAATAATTGGACTGGTATCATTTGCTGTTTCATTATATTCAATAGGATATTCAAGAGAATATGAAAACAAAAAGAGAATATCGGCATTTGGGTTTTTATTTAATATTTTTATTTTATCAATGATTCTTGTTGTATCATCAAATAACTCGTTTTTCTTTTTGATATTTTGGGAGTTGATGTCACTTACATCATTTTTCCTTGTGATTTATGATCATGACAAAGAGGAGAATCTCAAGTCAGGAATAACATATCTTGTCATGACGCACTTGGGGACTGCACTTGTTTTTGTTTCGTTCTTACTTGGATACATCCAGACAGGCAGTTTTAGTTTTGACTCATTACGGGAGACATCTTCTTCGTTTCCGGTATTGGTAAAAAATCTGGTATTTGTTTTTGCATTTATCGGATTTGGAATAAAGGCAGGAATTGTACCATTGCATACATGGTTGCCTCATGCACACCCATCTGCCCCAAGCAATGTTTCTGCACTAATGTCTGCAGTAATGATAAAGATGGGAATTTATGGCATAGTCAGGACCGTTTTTGATTTCTCAGGCTTTGGTGTTTCCCCAGATTATGCATGGTGGGGGGTTCTCATGGTAGCAGTTGGTTCGATATCTGCAGTAATTGGTGTGCTATACGCAGTAATTGAGCGTGACATAAAACGTGCCTTGGCGTATTCCAGCATAGAAAACATCGGGATTATCCTAATTGGACTAGGGCTCTCCATCATATTTGCGGCATATCACCTTGTGGGACTATCAGTATTGGCATTTGTTGCAAGCATGTATCATACGATAAACCATGCAGTATTCAAGGGACTGCTTTTCATGGGAGCA
>DASUKX010000065.1:0-5943 GCA_036278495.1 Nitrosotalea sp. | reverse complement strand
TACAGGCACTTCTTACCTATTCTGAATTACTACAATCAGAGCCTGAGAAAAATGAGTCCTATGTTGATGCAATACAGAGAAATGCGTTGAGGCTCAAGTTACTATCGAACAACTTACTCGATCTGTCCAAGATTCAAAATAAGACGCTTGTAATTCGCAAGGACCAGTTTGACCTGTCTGAACTCATATCATTTATGGTTGAGGATTTTCGCAACCAAACCAAGAGCAATCAAGCGCATCTATTTGTAGAGTTACAATTCACAAGAAATGGTCATGTATTAGTGGATGCAGATAAAGATAAAATTGCGCAAATAATTTCTAATTTGATTCACAATTCACTCAAGTTTACTGAAAAGGGAATCATACTGATCACACTAAAAAAAGGGCGTGATGAAATTATTGTATCGATAAAAGATACTGGTACTGGAATCGAGCCTCATATAATGCCAAACTTGTTTACAAAATTTACAACAAAACATCACAGCGGCACAGGTGTTGGGTTGTACATATCAAAAAATATTGTTGAAGCCCATGGGGGAAAGATTTGGGGCAAGAATAACTCTCATGGAAAAGGAGCCACATTTTCATTTACATTGCCAATTCGTGACTAGATTCTATTGTTTATTTTCTACAACCAGCATCGTATTCTGGTCCTTCCATGATATTTTATCCAGGTCGTCATAATGATTTAGTATGTTTTGCACAAACTTGTGTAGTGAGTCTGTGAATTCTTGTTTTTTGTAAAACTTGAAGGTGGAATAGTGGTGGTTCTTTACCTGTTCTACAAGTTTCTCTAATGGGTATACTCTGTGATGCTCAAAGAACTTGACTGAATTTATGTTCAAGTTGGGATCTTTTTCAAACGCTGACTTTAGCTCATCTAGCTCGTACAGTCTGTTTTCTTTTTTGTTAAATGATGGAAAATGCATTCCCCAGATGGTTTTTGCATTTTGGTCTCTCAGTCTTGTGTAGACAAACAGTCTTCCGTTGTTTTTTAGAACACGTGATGCTTCTCTTAAAAAGTTGGGAAGCGAAAAATGGTGTATGGCATTAAATGACATGACACAGTCAAGTGAGTCTGTTTGTAGCGGTATTCTATGAGAGTCGCTTCGTATTGGGGTAAAGTTTGTTATGTTGTTTTCTACAAAATGTTCTTGTAGGTGTCTTAACATCTCCCTGTTGTTGTCTAGGCAGAACAGATGACATTTTTCGCCCAAATGCTGTACAAATTTGAGGCTGTATCTTCCTGTACCACAACCAATATCTGCTGCATGTATGCTTGGAAGGTCTTGCAGCTTGTTTGTGATAAATAATATTGGTCCAAGGTCGGTGGTTCTAAGCTGGCGGTACTGTGGAGCAATGTGTAGAAAATGATCATACATTTTATTTAGAGCAAATTTTTTCTTGTCTGATTTTAATTCCATTTGTTATATGTGATTTTATAATTTTAAAGTGTTGTCCAAAAGAAATAAAAATCATGAAAATTTAGAAAAATGAATTCAAGTGGAAATGGCATCTGGGAAATAATTTTTGTGGAAGAATTTTTTTTGAAAATATTTGTTCTGGTATTTTTCAAATGCTTGACAAGTAAAAATTCACATGTTAATGCAATCAGATGAATTTCCAGTTTTCAAAAATGATGTGTATTACTATTGTAAAAAACCTTAAAAGTAACACCTGGCAGACAAAAGGAAGGCTATGACATTAGCCGTGGAATAAACTCCTAAACCGCTCCAGAAAGGTGCTGATAATGTCTACCTAATGGGAATTAAATGGGTAGACAAATGAACACAAAAACAACAAAAAGAAAAATTTGGCCTCTTGATGGCGCAGCCAGTATCACATCTCAAAACATCAAAAATTTTGTAATGATATCGTCTGTTTTACTAGTCTTAATTGCAGGTCCCATGTTGTTGCAAATGCTTGCACCTCAAGCCATGGCTGTTATGCAGACAGTTACAATTCCTTATGGTGCATTTGATCCAAACTTTAACACTGCAGCTCCGCAATGGTATCTGCCAACTGTAGTTACAGTCCAAGTAAATCAAACCGTTACATGGGTAAACCAGGATACTGAAGGGCATACCATCACTAGTGGAAAGGCAGGAGGCAGAGAAGGGCTAATCCAAAATAACATGGGTCAGCCGTCTGGTTATTTTGATAGCGGAACAATAATGCCTGGAAAAACTTGGTCATACACATTTACAAAACCTGGGGAATTCGAGTACTTTTGTACAATACATCCATGGATGGATGGATATGTCACAGTAAATGAAAAACAACCTGATCCCACTGATGCCGATGGACGAAAACTTACCCAGTTTCCTCTAGTTCGTCTTACACCTGATAGGAGATATGAGGTAGATCTTAGCTGGGAACCACACTATGTCGTAACCGGACACAAGATAACGCTTGTATTCCAAGTCTATGACAACGTCATGCCGCATCCAATATCTGCACATTATACACTTACTATATCACAAAATGGAAAACAACTCTTCAAGTCTGAAGACAAGACAGAGTTTGGAGGAGGGTATAATTATTTCACATTTGATGAACCTGGACCTGCTATCTTTAGATTTGATAATGTCGACAATACTGATCAATCCGTACAATATTCATTAATGGTAGAAAAAATGAACTCCACTGATATGAGTGACATGACAGGAATGGATGATGCGGTCCAGCCTGCAAGGAATTTGACATTACAAAATCTTCTCCTACCTCTGTTTTTCACTCCGGCCTTGATAACGGCAGGAGTTGTCATAGTTATTATAAAAATTCGTAAAAAGAAACCTGAGGGAAAGTCTATACCATGATATCTTGCAATATCCAACAAATGTCAAAGAATGTGACAAAAATCACTGGTAAACTTGTATGTGGAATATTTCTAGTCATGATTGCTATGTCATTTGTGAGCAATCAGGCCTTTGCACAGACAGGATCTGACGATTCTTCTCTTATAGTTGCAAAAGGCGTATCTCAGGATGGTACTGTTGTTGTTACTGTGAGTTCTACGCCTCTAGAGATTCATAAACCGCTTGCACTAAAAATATCATTTACCGATCCAAAAGGAAACAAGATTATGAATGAAAACTATGCAATTACAGGCATACAACAAGAGGGTAATGGGATTACAGTCTTGTCAAACCAAAATGCTCATGCTACAAATGGTGATGATCTTCAAGTGACCCTTTCTTTGGATAACCCAAGTCCGGTAAACTTTATGATACAACTACAAGGCTCTGGTATGCCTGGCACTGACCCGTCTACTTGGACAGGTACAATTGATACTGTTGGTATAACTATTGGCATGAATGCTATTCCAGAATTTGGCTCTCTTGCACCAATGATGTTTATCTTGTCTGTTATAGTTGTAATATTTTTCATACATAGGTCTGGAATTAGATTATCGTATTTTGATAAATATGCAAGTTAATGGGACACTGGCGTGAAGTACTTGGAGATAATACTTTTAGCTGTGGGGGGAATGGCGGGAGTCTTTTTGAGATATGCCATGACAAAATCTACTTTGCTATTTGGAGCATTGCCTGCAAATGTCTTGATTGTAAATGTTATTGGCAGTTTTATACTTGGTTCATTTGCAATACTTTCGCTACAGTGGAATCTTGATGGAAAATATGCATTGCTTGTTGCAATAGGGTTCTGCGGTGGGTTGACTACAATGTCGTCTTTTGCACTAGAATCAGTTAATCTAATAGACAACAAGCAATACTTGCTAGTAGTGATAAATGTGGTTGCAAATGTGGGACTATCCCTTGGTGCAGTATTTGGAGGAAGGGCGTTAACAAGCGTAATACTTGGGGCGTTAAGATAACATGAGGACAATGAAGATGTGGTCACTTGTAATCCGAATAAAGAAAAATGATACCGTAAAAGGAAAACGTGTTCATATGACAATACTTGAGATTCTCAAAAAGGGAGAAATATCTGGTGCAACAATATGGACAGGCATGGGAGGATATGGAAAACGAGGAAACTCTAATGTGCAAATTGAAGGAATTTCTGTAAACATGCCGCTTGTCATTGAGGTAATAGATGAACTTGAGAAACTAGAGAAAGTATTGCCAGAGATTAAAAATCTGGTTGATGACAATGGGTTGATAACATTGCACGAAGTTGGCGTTGTCTAGGGTATATCTCTAAAATATACTCCAAAGGTTTTCAGAGTGATTTTTCTTGAGAATTTTTAAAAATGATGCTATATCCTGTAGACTGTGTCTTGTCCAGTAATTTTTGTGCCAGGCCTTGGCTGCTCTAAATTGAGTATAAACGGCAATCTCGTAATACCTACTGCAAAGGGCGGAATATCTAATCTTAAACTTGATTCAAATGGCAATGATTTGAAGGGAAATGTAGTAGAAGCACAAGACATTTTGCTTGATATTTCAAGTGACGTTCCAGTTTATTCGCCGTTGGTTAATTTTTTTGTAAACCATGGTTTTGTGTTTCAAAATGCTGTTTATTCAAATCATGCATCTAAGAATACCTTGTATGCGTTTCCATATGATTTTAGAAAAGATATTCGTATTGCATCTAACAGTTTGGAAAAATTTGTAAATCATGTAATGAAACAATCAGGATCTGACAAGGTTATTTTGATCTCACACAGCATGGGAAATCTGGTATCTCTTGATTTTACCTTGAGGCAAAGAAATTGTAACTTGGTCTCAAAATTGATTTGTATTGCTCCTCCATTTGACGGTGTGCCGCAAACATATGCATCTCTAAGATATGGAATGGAATTTCCAATGCCAAAGACTGCACCTACAGGTCTTGGCACGTCTGAATTTAAGGAATTGATAGTAAACTGGCAAGGACTCTATCAACTTTTACCGTTTAATCATTATGATGATGCAAGCAACGGATTCTATTGCAAACAAAATGAAAACATATCTTTGAGGGAAATCTATGATGCATCAGATTCACTAAACAAGAACATGATCTCTAGAGCCAAGTCTTGGAAAGAAGAACTGGTACACAAATGGGAAGAGTCTGACTTTGAAAACATTCATTTGATATTGGGCAGGTTGGCTGAAAACAAAACCATCTGCAAAATACATGAGGATGATACAATGGAATCTGGTGTGAGCTTTGGTATGTGTGCAGGTGATGGAACAATTCCAATCAAAAGCTGTGAAGAAATATCACCAGATCCTGGCATGCTACCAATCATTCACAAATACGTGTATGAAGGAATTGATGCTGAACACAATGCACTAACTAGAAATCCACAGGTTCTGCAGGAGATGTTGTCTATTGTTAACCAAGGTTAGCTAGTTTATTCGAATTTTTAAAAACTAGAATAATCCTACACCAATTTTTTAACTAATCAATGCAAACTAGAATTATGAAAATACAATTAATTGCATTATTTTCAGTATTGGTTACTTTGTCCCTACACCCTGCCTTTGCAACTTTGCAAGAACAAGATTCCTCAAGTAATACATGGAATATCGCGACAAACCGCCAAGTCCAGCTTGTTGCCGATGTGACAAACAATCAAAACATAAAACAGACGTTTGTCTATATTGTGCAGATACTTGACAGTGATGACAAATCAGTCATGATAACATGGATTCAAGGTGTTCTACAACCTCATCAATCTATGAGTCCTTCCCAATCATGGATTCCTACAAAACCTGGTACGTATACTGCTCAGATGTTTGATTGGCCATGTCTTGACAATTGTGGTACATTGTCTATTCCACTTGAAATGAAAATAATTGTTACATGAGATATCGTGGTTTTGATTAGTGAACACTTTTCGTAATAAAATAATTCTTGTCTGTACATTCATACTCGGGCTGTACTTATTTTTACATTCATTACCTCTTTATTTCTTCTAAATATGAAAACTCTGCATCTCACAATTGTGATAATTGTATCAAGTGTTCTTGCATGTGTAACACTGGTGCCAAT
>DASUKX010000064.1:0-5197 GCA_036278495.1 Nitrosotalea sp. | reverse complement strand
TGCTTTCAAAGCATGAAGGAATCATACCTGCACTTGAATCGGCTCATGCAATTGCATATGCAGTAAAGATGGCAAGGAACATGCCAAAAAGTGAGAGCGTTGTAGTTACATTATCAGGAAGAGGAGACAAGGATGTTGAAGAAGTTGGGAGATATTTGAGTAAAAATGTCAAGAATAGAAAATAAGTTTGAAGACCTGAGATCAAGGAATGAAAAGGCCCTCATAGCATATGTGATGGCAGGATTTCCAAGTGAGAAGGATACAATCTCTGCAGTAAGAGGGCTTGTAAAAGGCGGTGCAGATATCATTGAACTTGGAATGCCGTTCTCAGACCCCCTGGCAGACGGCCCCGTGATTCAAAATGCTGGTTTCCAGGCATTGCAAAAAGGGATGAATCTTGAACGATTTCTCAGTCTAGTAAAAAAAATTCGTAAAGAGACAGACATTCCGCTTGTTTTAATGACATATACCAATATTTTGTTCAGACATGGATATGCAAAATTTATTGCAACCGTAAAAGATGCAGGAATTGACGGATTGATTTTGCCCGACATGTCAATTAACGAATCCAGGGACTTCATACATGCTGCCAAGAAAAACAAGATGGATGTGATATTTTTGATATCGCCAAATACTGCACCAGACAGGATAAAAAAAATCGCAGATTTATCATCTGGCTTTTTGTATCTAGTGTCAGTGTTTGGAACAACTGGAGGCCAGCAGCAATTCCAAAACTATACAACACATGCAATCAAAAACGCCAAAAAGATACTTGGTAAAAAAATTCCACTTGGAGTGGGTTTTGGAGTAAGCAATCCAGACCAGGCAAGATTCATAATAAAATCAGGGGCAGACGGAATAATTGTAGGGAGTGCATTTTTGAGATTAATAGAAAGCACATCTCCAGAAAAGATCGAAAGCAAAATTGGATCGTTTGCAGCCAGTCTAAAGAAAGCCACAATCACAGAATAAGAAATAAAAGGATCTCAAATCCATCATGGATATGCAGACAGAATCTACGAAATACATTTTTGTGACAGGAGGAGTCATGTCTGGCCTTGGAAAAGGAGTTGTTTCATCATCTGTAGCAAAGTTGCTCCAGCTTTCTAATCAAAAAGTCTCTTGTGTAAAATTTGATCCATACCTCAACTATGATGCAGGTACAATGAACCCGATTGCACATGGCGAGGTCTATGTTACTGAAGACGGTGGAGAGTGCGACATGGACATTGGAAACTATGAGAGATTCCTAAACCAGAACATGCTAAAGACTCACAATATCACAACGGCTCAAATTTACTCTAGCGTCATAGAGGCAGAAAGACGAGGTGAATACCTAGGTGCGTGCGTCCAGATAATTCCGCATGTTACAGATGCAATCAAGGAGAGGATACGAAAGATAGTCAAAAGTGAGAACCTTGACATGCTTGTAATAGAGTGCGGAGGAACAGTAGGAGACATTGAGAGTTTACCATTTCTTGAAGCGTTAAGACAGATGAGACTGGAAGAAGGTCCAGAAAATGTAGTTTTCATTCACGTCACCCTTGCACCATCACTTGATGTGGTAGGAGAGCAAAAGACAAAACCTACACAACACAGCGTCCAGGAGTTACGAAGAATCGGTATCCAGCCAGACTTGCTTGCAGTAAGATGTACAAGACCTCTAGAGATTGCGACACGAAAAAAGATTTCCTTGTTTTCAAACGTTTCAGAGCGAGACGTATTTTCATGTCATGATGCAGAATCAATACTCTTGGTACCACAGATGTTGTATGACCAGGGCATAGTTGACGTAATATTCAAAAAGTTTGGTAAAGTCGGAATGGTAAACACATCTGCAAACTGGGACAAGTGGAATACCATCATAAATTCATTCCAGAATGTGCAAGAATCTGTTAGAATTGCAATGATTGGAAAGTATGTAAAACTTGCAGACAGTTACGTGAGTGTAAACCATGCACTAAAGCACGCAGGTGCAAAGATTGGCAAAAATGTCATGATTGACTGGATTGACTCTGAAGAATTAAACGGAGATGTGAGCAAGCTTGCATCATACAATGGAATAATTGTTCCAGGCGGATTTGGAGACAGGGGAGCAGAGGGAATAATCAGTACTGCAAACTATGCAAGAGAGAAAAATATTCCATACCTTGGAATTTGTTTTGGTTTTCAATTGGCTGCAGTTGCATTTGGAAGACATGTATGTGGATTGGCAAATGCCAATTCGACAGAGATTGCACCTAGTACTGAAAATCCAGTGATTGACTTGTTGCCGGAACAAAAGACTGTTGCAAACCTTGGAGGCTCGCTTCGTTTAGGATCTCATGAGATTACGGTTGAGGAAAACACCATGGCATTCAAGTTGTACAAATCTACCAAGATTCACAAAAGACACAGACACCGATTTGAGTTCAACCAGAAATATTTAGACATGTTCTGTTCAAATGGAATGAAGTTTTCAGGGTACAGTGACAACAAGAAACGCATGGAAGTATTAGAAATTCCAAGCCACAAGTTCTACCTGGGGGTGCAGTACCATCCAGAGTTTAGCAGTAGGCCAGGATATCCTGAAGAGTCCTTTGAGGCTTTCATAAGAGCATCAGCCAACTAGTTATTTCGGAATTTCGTAAATTCTTTGCCTGGTATCTCGCAGTGAGACCCTGCGTTTCACATATCCTTTTTCAAGCAAGTGGCTCAGTGCAAGCCTGACAGTTCGGTCTGGAAGCAATGTCTTTTCTGCCAACTCTTTTTGGGTAAGTGAGCCTTCATACTCTAGAGTTTTGAGCAACAACTTGGAGCTTGGCGGCATGTTTAGCAATTCATCTGCAAGCTTTACTTTTTTGGCAAGTGCAGAGACTGTAGTAGAATCTTTTTTCATTCGGATAACGTTTGCAGGCTGGGAGAATTTTGTACAGACTACAGTCTTGTCAACTTTGAACCTGTCCTTTCCATCAATTACAACTTCGCATCGGAGACTGGACGATATGTCATCAATCTCAATGAATGCATCTTCTGGAACTATTAATGGACGCCTTGTGTTATCAAGTGAGTTTACTGATACAATGCAAAAGACTTTGGAGTTTTGGTATATTGTAGGACCACCTGCTGACATGGAATATGCAGAAGAGCCAATCGGAGTTGATACAATCAACCCATCACTGCTGTCATGCCAGAGTTCTTCACCATTTATCCGCAACACGTGCTCTACAAGTATTGCACTCTTTGATGAAAATATTGCAACGTCATTTAGTGCAGGATAGATTTGCCTTCCATCAATTTTTACGCCAACTCGGGGCAGTGCCTCGATTGAAAAATCACCTTTTTTTAGTCTGTTAAGATAAATTGGAAATTGTTTCAAATCAGTCTGGGCCAAGAATCCACTTGATTCGTATTCATTTATCCCAAGAACTGGAATTGCGGAATTTGTAACATGGTGAAAATATTTTCGCACTCCACGGTCTCCTCCTGTTACTATTACATAGTCAATGTCTTTTCCAAGTGGTTTTTTTCCAAGGTTTACTGATTCAATCCCGTGACTTTCAAGTGAAAGTTTGATTGATTTTACAGTATGTTCTTGGTCTTGACTATAGATTGCAACCTTCACAGACTAGATCTGCCCCTCACACAATAAAAGCTTAGACACTTGAGAACTGCATCAAGTTGTAAAGGTATGCGGCGTTTCGCTCAGTGTCGCCGCCTGCTGGAACTTTATTCAGACCAGTTGCGCCACTTTCAAGTGCGGCTTGTGCTGCACCTACTGCAAAGCAGATTGCCCAGATTGGGTCTTTTTCTTTCAGGTAAGAGCAAGTAAATGATGCGCAGAAAATGTCGCCAACTCCTGTTGTGTCATTTATTCTCATGTTAGGAATTTTGAGATGATACATTCTATCCTTTACAAGCATGGTAATGTTTTGTTTGTCGGTGTAAAGCACGTGCTTCACTCCTTTTTTCTGTAATGCAAGCATTGCATCTTTTTCTTTTAGGCCTGTAAGGTAAAATGCCTCGTCAGGGTCTGACTTGATTGCAGTTATTTTTGATAAATCTAGTACAGTTTTTTCAAGGAAAACTTTGTTGTCACTTGCAGTTCTGCGCAGATATCCTTGCGGATCAAGCAATGTAAAGTCAAAATTTTCTTTTATTGCATCTAGTGTATTTTCTGATATTTCATCAAAGACAGGACTTACAATTGCACCATCTGCATCTGACTTTATTGATTCTATTGGATCGCATCTTGTTTTCAGATACAGATCTCGCTCTGTTCCAAAAATGTTCAATGCAAATCTCGTGGTTGGTGTTTCAGAGATTGAACTTTGTGTGAGAAAGATGCCTTTTGCCTCTAACTCTGACTTGAATGTAAAATCGGCACCCACTTTAGTATGAAGGTCGATTTCAAACTTCATGTTTTTTGCAGTTAATCCACAATAGCATGCAGGACCTCCAGCAGTTTCAACTACAGTACCATTTTGAGATATCTCGTCTATTGTACAATGTGAAAATATTGCAACCTTCATTTGATTTTATGCAGGTGCCTTGCAATTTGAATATATGTTTTGAGCACAAATTTTTCTTTGCGCCCCGATGATTCCCAAGAAATACTGCGTCGCATTTGGTTTTATCAATACAACCCATGCTCACTTTTAAAAATGACGAGCGAATCAATTCATCTGACAATTCCTTTGGCTTTTGTTTACTGACATCTATTCCAACTTCTTTCATAGATTCTACTGCAATAGGATTGATTTCGAGCGTTGGTCTTGACCCTGCACTAACTGAAATCCATCCCTTTGGAGCATATTTTCTATAGAATCCTTCAGCTATTTGGGAACGCCCAGCATTTTCTACGCATACAAATAGAATCTTTTTTTCTTCTTTTGATTTTTAAAAAAATTCATGGTATCAATTACTTTGTTGCCTTGATGACAAGACTAGATATTTTTCTGCCATCTACCTTCTCTCCTTCCATGTATGTTCTCTCTTCTAGAATCTCTACATTTTCAAAGCCAGCTTTTTTGATACTTTGGATATAGTGCTCCTTTGTCAGTGCACCGTCTATGCAGCTGCACCATTTCTCCGGGCTAACTTGACCTTGTTCAATTTCTCGGTCTGTTACAAGGTCAGAGATTACCATCCTGCCACCTTTTTTCAATATTCTGTGAACTTGTCTGAACGCACTTGACTTGTCTGCGGTAAGATTGAT
>DASUKX010000063.1:0-3556 GCA_036278495.1 Nitrosotalea sp. | reverse complement strand
AACAGATTCCAATTGGAAAAAGCAAAATGGATTGCAAGCACTGGATACAAGTTGACCAGTCTATGATTTTACAACTTGGCTGATGATATTTAGAACTTCATGAAAATTAAATGGTTTTAAAATATATGCCATGGCTCCTGCATTCAAACATTCCTTGACAGTCTCTTGGTTGTCACTTGCAGAAATCATGATTATCTTTGCTTTTGAATCGTAGGAAATAATTTCCTTGAGTACTGCAAGACCATCTTTTTTTGGCATTGCCATGTCGAGCAATATAATGTCCGGTTTCGATTTGATGTATCCGCCCAAGGCCTCTATTCCGCTTGGTAGCTCTGAAACTAGGACATGTTCGCCTATTGTCAATATGTCCTTTAGGACCATCCTTATGGCATCCGAGTCGTCAATTATCATTATGTTTGCCATATTTGGTTCTAAAGAATACGTGCTATATAATCACGAGTGTGATTTAAAATCCTAAAATCTGCGGGTATGTGTCCTTTACAGCCTTTTTGAAATCATCCACTTCAATACCTGACTGCCCTTCAAAAATGCCGGACATTTTCTCTACTGCAGCAAAAATTATTGCATGTGAGCCTTCTAGTGTGCCCTGGGATGAAACATACTTTAAAACAATGTCACTTATTCTTGCAATCTCGCCTACTTTTTCCTGACCCATCATGGGTGCCAAGCCCTTGATCTTGTGTATGTGATTTCCAATGTCTACTGATTTGCCATAGAGTTGTTCGTCGTTACCACAAATAAGAAAAATATCTCTCAAATTGTCTATCTCCGTTTGGATTTCTTGTCTTGCCAGCCTGAGAAACTCGTCAGACATTTTAACTACTTACTAGATATCTTTTATACTAACTTTTATACCCGCCTACTGTCTTTTTTTTCTTTGTGAAGCTAGCCCAAAAGACCTACCTTTTACTTGCAGTAATAATTGGAGTCTCTGCCATCAACTTTTACCTTCTAATATTTACATCCCAACAAAATCAAGATGTTTTACATTCGATTAGTTATGCCAGTGATCTCAAGGTAATAGTTGAAAGAATAGGTGGTACGGCAAATTCCATCGCAAGTGGAAATGAGGGTGACAGGATAATTCTTGAAAACCAATTATCTGATTTTGAAAATACATATGCACAGCTTGGGTCTGGAGGAAACATTGGTGGACTTAGTATAGTTCCAGTACCAGCAGAGCTTAGACCCGCATATGAAAAAGTGGGTGAATCATGGATGCCATACAAACAAGATGCAGAGAAAATACGACAAGAAACCATTTTTGATTCAAAGGTAAAAGATGGATTGACATACACACTTGGCAAAAACGGCGAACTAATTTCACTTGCAAATGGAGTTGAAAATGATCTTACACCGTTGGACCGCAATTACAATCGACAAAAAATAATTGCGCTTGAAATGGTATCTATCGCAAAAGATATTGGTGAAAAGACATTATTATATTCAATTGGTGAAGGCGGAAATGTCTCTTCATCGTTAAAAAAAGATCGTATACTATTTGATGCAGACCTGAAAAAATTAGAAGGCTTACCACTTGATGACCCTGAATATGCACAATATGGCATAACTCCAGAGACATTACAAGAAATTCCAAGGCAAAACTCTGATTCTTTGAGGCAACTTGATCCTCTTTGGGAGTCTGTCAAGGCAAAACTAGTCTATATTGAATCAAACACATTGCTTTCCAAGGACTTTGGAGCTGCCATGTCACAATTAACCTCTCAAAGAAATGTGTTGCTTGGTACCACCACTGACTTTGTAAATCAATGGAACGGAATGATCGATTCTCAGTTGCACGATAAAGTTGTCGTAGTACAACTGTTCATAATTGCAGACATTGTAGTCTTTGTTGCAGTAGTGTTGTCAATTAGAAAATCACTATCCCCGCTTGACACCTTGATTAAAGCAATCAGCCGTGTCAAAGAGGGTTTTTACGGTGATAGAATAACTTATACTGCAAAAGACGAAATCGGTGAACTGGCTGCAACTTTCAATTCCATGTCATCTACTATACAGGAAAAAGAAGAAGAAGCAAAAAAAATTGAGGTAGCAAAAGATGAGTTCTTGGCAATGATTACTCATGAATTGAAAACACCGCTTGTGCCAATCCAGGGCTATTCTGATATACTACTTGGTGAACATCTTGGGCAACTAAACTCTACACAAAAAGAGAGACTACAAATCATAAGCTCAAGTGCTTCGACCTTATTGCAGCTCATCTCCGACTTGCTTGATGCCCAGAAGCTAGAACTGGGTCAGCTTAGAATCAAAAGAGAGAAAAATAATATCAAAGATACAATAGGAAAAACAATACTTGCAATATTACCAACTGCAGTTGCTGATGATATCTCACTTAGTGATAATTCAAAAAAAGACATTACTGCATTTTATGATGATGAAAGAATAAAACAAGTGCTTACAAACTTGATAAAAAATAGTCTAAAGGCAACTACTCCAAAGACAGGTAAAGTCGAAGTGGTAGCTGAAGAAAAAGACAATGAAATAATAGTTTCAGTCAAGGATAACGGCAGAGGTATACCACTTGATGCAAAGGACAAGATCTTTAAAAAATTCTATCAGGTGGACACTACGAGCACCAGAGAAAAGGGAGGAAGCGGTTTGGGATTGTCCATCTGCAAAGGAATTGTAGAGGCCCATGGAGGCCACATCTGGATGCAAAACAACCTGCCAAATGGAACCGTATTCTCATTTACAATTCCAAAATCTGAAGCAAATAGAACGCCAATATAGGCATGATTCTCTCCTAGAAAACTAATATGTCGCTAGAAGATTATGCAGAAAAGGCACTACAAATTGCACTTGATGCTGGTTCGCAATACTGTGACGTGAGAGCCGAGTCTACTACAACTCGGGGATTTGTTATTGAAAATGGGGAAGTTGAAAACTTTGTCTCATCTGGAGACTCGGGTCTTGGAATTCGAGTCCTAGTAAATGGAGCCTGGGGATTTTACTCTACATTATCTCCAAAATCATTTGACGCTCTAAAAGAAAATATCATAGGTGCAGTCAAGGCAGCGCGATATTATTCTGAATCAAAAAAGAACAAAGTACGTCTTGCCGATATCCGCTCTTTTACTGATACGGTAGACTGTGCAGTGCGAGTCACACCAAGTATTGACGAGATGATGAAAATCGGTTTAGAGTCTGATAAAATAATTCGCGACAACCAGAGAATAATAAAATCGTCAGTATCGATACACCATGACAAGTTTCACAAGTATTTTGTAAACAGTGAAGGATCAAAAATTACGCAAAACTTTGACGATGTAATGGCAAACCTTACTGCAACAGCACACTATTCTGGATTGACAGAATCCGTCAATACAACCGAAGGAGGAAGGGGTGGACTAGAAATGATAACTGGGAACAATGACTTGTTTACGATATCAAAATCAATCTCTGATAAAGCAGATGCATTGCTTGATGCAAAAACGGCAAAAGAAGAAAAGGCAACAGTTGTAATGAACCCAGACTTTGTCGCATTGCTTTCACATGAAATTTTAGGACACCC
>DASUKX010000062.1:0-23646 GCA_036278495.1 Nitrosotalea sp. | reverse complement strand
CCAATAGTGGATAAATCTTCCATGGAATTTGTTTTCATCTTTTCCAAATTCTTTTACTTCAACTTTGAAATCGCTTTTTACAAAAGGATTCATGTTTTCAAATTCTCCAGCAATTAGTTTGTTGAAAAATTCTCCAGCATGTCCATCAATTTCTGGTGCAATACCACCAAGCTCTCCTTCCAATACTGCATACAATCCATACTCTTGAATTTTCTTTGGATCATAGTTGTACTGCCATGTTCCAGAAGCTCCTGCGATTACCTTGGCATGACTTCCGTTTTTCTTTTTGGCAGCATTAATCTTCATGTGTAAATCGCGATTGTAAAATTCATCATATGATGTCTGTTTTCTTCCATAAGTAAATGTCATAGTTACAGGACCCATTCCTAGAGGATCCATTTCATAAGTTCCAACAACTTCAGTTTCAGGACCAATGAACTTGTCCACATGATCTGGATGTGCGACAACAACTTCATTTCTCTTGTATCCGTCTCGTAGAAGAGCAGCTTCTACTTTTCTTAATCCATATGGAGCATAGTTTGCAACACCATTTTTGTGTCCTATAGGATTGCAGATAAAGTCAAAGAGAACTTTAGGAGTTACCTGGTCTTTTAGGATGTAATACCAGAAACTGTTTTTTGGCCTATGCGGATCTACTGCAGGAGCACAACCAAAGAAGGTTGCAAGTGATATCCCACGATATGGCGACATCAAAGTACGGTCTGCAGTTAATACTATCTTGGCCAATTTTCAATTTGGATGGATTTTTATAGCATTTTAAGTTTTCCGGAATTTTCACAATCTAATAATTATCAAGTATGCCTGATTTGCTTCTGTGAGTGTATCCAAACTCTTTGTTTGCAAGAAGAGTTGAACCATCAAAGATAGTTCCATCTTTGCATGCCATCACATCGCCAAAGCAGCAGCTTCCACAGATTCCTATTCCGCACTTCATCATCCTTTCAATGCTTGCCTCAACATGTGTCTTATTCTCAGATGCAATCTGGACAACTTTGTGCATCATTTTTTCAGGGCCACATGTATACACTGCATCAAAATGATTTTCTTTGAATAGTGATATCATGACATCTGTGACAAGGCCCTTTTTTCCATAGCTTCCATCCTCTGTTGCAACAATCACCTCGTGCGTTGTTCCCTCTAGCAACTTGTTTGCAAGACCTTCAAAAAAGACTTCGGATTTGGTCTTTGCCCCCATGATTATTGTCACATTATCGTTTTTCTTAAGAAATGTAACTAATCTTATCAGAGGAACAAGTCCAGTTCCTCCACCAACTAGAAGCAGGTTCCCTGGTTTGATTGTAAACGAATTTCCATAAGGTCCACGAACTCCTATTTGGTCTCCTGCTTTTTTTGAAAATAACTCGGTTGTGGCAAGCCCATGTTTTCGTACTGTAAATGCAGCTTTACCATTTTCTTGAGATATCATCACACTCATTGGAATTTCATTCACACCAGGTATCCACACCATTGCAAATTGTCCAGGAAGAACTTTGGAAAATATCTCATCAGAGAAAAATAAGGTGCGAACAGTGGGTGTCTCATCTACAACTTTTTCAATTGTTACAATTTTTGGAGTATCAAAACTTTTTTGCAATTCCAACCATCTCACTTAATTTTTTGTAATTCTTTTTTTCCATATATTTTGATATTCCATTATTTATTTCAGAAAATACTCCAGTCCATCGTTCCCCTACCGCACTACCAATCTGCACTGCACTTGCACCTGCAAGCAAAAATTCTATTGCATCTTCCCAGCTATAGATTCCCCCACAACCAACAATTGGAATGTCAAACTTGGAAGAAATTTCATAGACACATCGTACTGCAACAGGTTTTATCGGTGGGCCAGACAGCCCTCCAATCTTGTGACTCAAAATAGGCCTTGCAGTTTCAACATCAATTGCCATGGCCCTAAGTGTGTTTATTGCAGTGATACCATCAATTCCACTTTCACATGCAGTTTGTACAGTTTTCAGATAGTCAGAAGAGCCAAGACCGACTTTTGCAAGTACTGGAACCTTTGATTCTTTTTTTACCGATTTGATTATTGTGCGAACAAGTTCAGGATCATCTCCTACTTCAAGTCCAACTTTTTCAACATGTGGACATGATAGATTCAGTTCGTATCCTAGAATCTTTACATTTTCAAATTGTTTTATCATAAATGTAAAATCTTCAGGAATAGAACCAACAAGACTGACAATTATCGGAATGGTTTGATTTTGTGACAACATTTTTGCAAAATATGGAGCTCCAGGATTTGAAAGTCCAACTGCATTTAGGTATCCATTTCCGAGTCCAATGATGGTAGGATTTGGATATCCTTCCCAAGGTTCTTTGCTAAGTGATTTTGTGACAAGTGCACCTGCCCCCTCTTTATATAGACGGCCAAAAACATCAAGCGATATTCCAAGAATGCCAGATGCAAGCATTGTGGGTCTCTCAAGTGCAATTGGGCCAACACTAGTTGAAATGTCAGGACTCACTTCTAGTAATAAAAAATAGTTGTCTTATAACGTTTGATGCAGTTTTGGATCTATAATGTTACATTTTTTAGTAAGCCATGGAAATGCACTCTATGCATTCTGTCATTTTAACAGAGTTGGGTATTGCAGTTTTTGATGATAACAAATGTGTGAAATCATTTCCATTTTCAAATCCCGCTATACAGTATGTAGAGATAAAAAAAGAACAAGCAAGCATCAATGAACTAGAACAGTTTCTCCCACATTTGGGAAGCGTTGTAGTTGTAAATGATTCAGCCTTGCTGAAACTTTTGAGGAAAAAATCCATAGAGGCCGACCTCATGGAAGAAAAAAAGATTGAGACAATACAATCTTCAAAATTGCGCGTCCTTGTAGATTCAGGTTTTGCAGCAAATGAAGGAGATGCCAGAGGAAAGTTGCGAGACTTTGCACTCAGCCTTTCATCATCTAGAGTAACAGAGATTTCTGAAAGTCCTGATTTGCACATAATCCAGGCAATCAACACTTTGGATGAAACTGACAAGATGATCAACTTGCTAAGTTCCAGAGTAAGAGAGTGGTATGGATTACACTTTCCAGAGCTTGACAATCTAATTGATACAATTAACGGATATTCAAAAATTGTAATGGCCGGAAGAAGAGACGGTTTTACCCAGAACACATACCTGGATGCAGGCTTTCCAGAGGAGAAAGCCGAGATGTTGTTCTTGCTACAAAAAAAGAGTAGAGGTGGCCAGATCTCAGATGAGAATCTTGCCATAGTTCAAAGCATTGCAAAACAAATTTTGGAACTTTTTGAGCTAAGACAATCATTAGAAAAACACATTGAATCACAGATGCAGATAATCGCACCAAATGTTTCAGTCATACTTGGCTCAGCAGTAGGAGCTAGAGTGCTTGCCAAGGCAGGAAGTCTAAAGAGACTTGCATCAATGCCTGCAAGTACCATCCAAGTTCTTGG
The DNA here is from genome assembly GCA_036278495.1 of Nitrosotalea sp. Classification (GTDB taxonomy): domain Archaea; phylum Thermoproteota; class Nitrososphaeria; order Nitrososphaerales; family Nitrosopumilaceae; genus Nitrosotalea. Next base: position 20,178 of record DASUKX010000062.1, on the reverse strand, counting down.
CGCTGAAAAGGCATTGTTCAGAGCACTCAAGACAGGCGCACAGCCACCAAAACACGGTTTACTATTTCAACATCAACTAGTTCATGCCGCCCCACGATGGCAGAGAGGCAAAATTGCACGCGCAATAGCTGCAAAAGCTGCAATTGGTGCAAGAGTAGATGTCTTTGGAGCGGGAAGAAATGACACATTGCTTGAGAAACTCAACATACGAGTTACCGAGATAGGAGAAAAATACAAAGACCAACCAGAGAGACCAGCCTTCCAGCCACGCAGAAATGAAGAAAACAGAGACAGAAGGTTTGGCGGAGGAGACAGAAGATACGGTGGAGGAAGGGGCGGAGAAAAGAGAAACGACTGGCAAAAGAGCAAGAGAAAAAAGTTTGGAAAACGAAGAAGATAATATTTTTTGGGTAAAAATTGAAGGGGAAAAGAGACTTGCAACCATAAATCTCGTACCTGGAAACCAAGTGTATAGAGAAAAACTAGTCAAGATAGATGATGAAGAGTTTAGAGCCTGGGATCCTTATCGTAGCAAGCTTGGCGCCGCAATAATGAATGGTCTTGAAGTTTTGCCCATTGTTAGAAAATCCAAAGTTTTGTACCTCGGAGTATCAACTGGAACAACTGCAAGCCATGTATCAGATATTGTAGGTCCAAATGGAATTGTCTTTGCAGTAGAGCATTCAAGTAGAGTTGCAAGAGATTTTTTGGAAAGAGTAGCGTCATTTAGATCAAACATAGTTCCAATATTGCAGGACGCGCGAAGTCCCAAGGAATATTTTTCAGTGTACGGTCCTGTTGATGTTGTCTATGTAGACATTGCCCAACCAGACCAGACAGAGATTGCCATACTAAATTGCAAGACATATTTGAAAAAAGGCGGATACATTATGCTAGTGATAAAGACGAGAAGTATCGATGTCACAAGAGAGCCATCACAGGTAATGCGCTCAGAGGTCAAGAAATTAGCTGCCAACTTTGAGATAGTCCAGGAGATAAACTTGGAGCCATACGAAGGAGACCATGGCATGATTATCGCAAAGTACCTAGGATGAGGAATTCATCAAGATTTTAACTGGTTTCCAGCTCTTTCTGACAAATACAGGCACGCTTCCATTTTGTGATATCCAATTTTTGATAAATCCCATAGTTTTAGAGTCAGACGGATACCCGCTTCCCAAATCATGACTTTTTCGTAGTTTTTCTATCTCCCTATCCCTGCTTACCTTGGCAATAATGGAAGCAGCAGAGACCACAGGATATTTCCTATCAGCATGATGGCTAGAGATTATTTTTCCAGTTTTTGCAATATTTGAGATATACAGACCAAACCTCTTGGGGTTTACATCACAGGAATCAACATATGAAGAGCCAGCTTCTAGTTTTTTTATCACTTTGGCCATATAGTTTGCCTCAAGCTGGTTTAACAGATTTTTGCTGACACTTTTATCGATTATTCTCGGAGAGATCTTTGCAACATAATATCCGTCTACAATGGATAAAATTTTTGCATACAATTTTTCTCGTGATTGCTGACTGAGTTGCTTTGAATCTTTTACGCCAATCTTGACAAGTTGTTTTATGTTTTTTCTCTCAATGGATATTCCAGCTATGACAAGCGGACCTAGGACTGAACCACGACCCGCATCATCAACCCCACAGACTAGCATTTGAGTTATTCCTGTACTAGACGTATTAAATGATTTTAGGAAAATAGATTCATGCGATCACAGTATAATTCAAAAAAATATACCTAGACGCATGAAAGGTCACCATACTTTCCTTCAAGACCTACTGCTCTTGCCACTCCAGTATTTGACTGATCATTTTCTAGCGTCAAGTGACAAACTCCATTCTTGTCAGAATTGTCACGGAGGTTGCTGGTAAATTCTATTGCTGCAGTAACAGACGAGTCAGGAGAATGTGATTTCTCAAATAGAGTATGACCTACTGCTTCAGGCACGGCTATCATCAAGATAACCAATATTGCAAATTTATTGATGGATCTTTTATTCATGGATACGTATATGCGATCCATTACTATATTGAGGCCGGAAGCAATTTGCTTGTTAAATTTCCAATTCGGAAGTAAATAAGACTATTATACAAGATACATAATCACATGATTTCCAATTCGGAAATTGATATTAGGAACAGTATACAACAGATATCATGATCGATGAGATAGACAAGGTCATACTTTTACATTTAGGTAGAAATGCCAGGGTCTCCTCGCAAGAAATCTCCAAGACTCTACAAGGTATGGGATTTACAATTACAGACAGGGCAGTAAGACAGCGACTTGGAAGACTGGAAAAAAATAAAGTCATTTTGGGATATTCTGCAATTTTGAATCCAGGATTGGTATCAGAAAAAGTCAATAGGACGATACTTGTCAAATTTAAATTTTCAAAAAACATTTCAGATGGGATTGACAGACTGACAAGATATCTAAGTGAATCTTCATTTTGCATCTATTCAGCAAGAATGAGCGGCGATTTTGATTGGGTATGTCACTTTGTTTTCTCTTCAATAGAGCAATACGACCTTGAAACAAATAACTTTCTAAACAGATTTTCAGACATAATATCTGATTTTAGATCGTATGAATCCAAGGCAACAAAGTCTTTACCCTATGTTTTATTTGACGAGCATGCAACTAATGAAAAAAAATTACAAGTGTACACCATATTGAATTCCATAAAAAAACATGACAACCTAAATGACAGACTTCAGGCAATAGTTGAAAATTTGGTAAAATATTTTAATGCCAAGTTTTCAAGAATCTGGTTTTACGACAAAAAATCAAAAACGTTAATCCTGAAATATAGTGCAGGCAAGTACAAAAACATAAACGGTGAATTCTCAAGAATTTCACTAAATTCACTAAAAATTGGTTCCATTGCAAAGACAAAGAAACCCATAGTTTCAAACGATGTCGTACACGATCCCAGGATAAAATATCACGAGTGGGCAAAAAAAGAAAAACTCAGGTCTTTTGCAGGATACCCAATATTGTACAAGGGCGAAGTTGTAGCAGTTTTAGCCATTTTCAGTGAGAAATCCCTCTCACCGAGCGATTTTGAGATTTTAGGAGTATTCTCAGACCAGCTCTCAAAGGAGCTTTCAGGCTTTTTTGAGGCAAAAGACTTTCTTCCCATCTGATCGAAGCGAGAAAAACCACATCAATCCAACTGCGTCCAGTGCATCCGTTTCAATTTATTAAATCATTTCAGACACGTAAACCCATTGGAGTCAGAGCTTGCAGAGATAGTCGAGGGAAGCACAAAGCTTCTAGTACCTAAAGAGTCATTATCAGAAAAAGTCCCTCCAAAAGATCCTGCCTTTTTCAATCCGCGTGCAAGAATTAGCAGAGATTTTTCAATAATAGCATATTCAGCATTTCTAAAAAACTTCAAGGGGCCAAAGATTTTCTTAGATTCACTTGCAGGAATAGGCGCAAGAAGCATCAGGGTTGCAAATGAAATTAAATCAATAGAAAAAGTTGTTGTAAATGATGTAAACCAACAGGCCCTTGAGATTGGAAAAAATATTGCCAAGCTAAATCAAGTTACAAATTGTGAATTTTCTGAAAATGAAGCATGCAGGTTTCTGAGTCTCCACTCTACAAGAGACGGGCGCGGTGCAATTGTAGATGTGGATCCATTTGGTTCACCCTCACGCTATCTTGATTGTGCAATAAGGGCTACTTTTCATGGAGGACTCTTATCAATAACAGCTACTGACATGACGGTGCTGCACGGAATATTTCCAGAGGCATGTCAGCGCAAGTATTACGGAACCCCTGTTAGAACAATATACGGAAATGAAATTGCGTTACGATTGATACTGGGATGTATGAACATTGTTGCAGGTAGACTCGATATCACCATATCTCCATTGTTTGTCCAACACAATATGCACTATTACAAGGTCTATGCCAAGATGCTTGTTAGAACAAATACCAAAGATTGTATGGGATACATTTTGCATTGCGACAACTGTGGAAACAGAAAGGTAGTCCATGAGGTAGAACATCTATGCAACATATGCAATTCAAAGGCAAAGCTTGCAGGACCTCTTTGGATATCAAGTATGTATGACAAAGATTTTGTCGATTCCATGATATCAGAAGAGAAAAACCTTACAGTTGACAAGTCATGTATACCATACTTGGAAAAATGCCAGCAAGAGACAGACATGTCTCCCGCTTATTTTACACTAGATGAAATTGGCCACAGAAAACAATCAGCCCCACCATCTCTTGAAAATATAATAGAAAAGATCAAAGGCATAGGACACAAGGCTACAAAAACAAGCATGAATCCCACAGGATTCAAGACTGATGCTGCAATAGATGAAATTTTGTCACTAGTTTAATTTCCGAGATATCCCAAGCAGACATAGTATAGTTCACTACTTGATTTTCTGCTTGCTTGAGGTTTTCTTAATTGCACTTTGGCAAATTTTTTTCTGATATAGTCTCGAAATTCAATCGAATACTGACCATCAAAGACCTTGAATAGCGCATTGCCTTTTTTGGCCAGCACCTGATCCATTATCTTACTTGCAGCATAATTTAGCGAGATTTGCCTTGTGTGGTCTACATCCCACATTCCAGTAACCGTTGGGGAGAGATCACAGATGACTGCATTTACCTTGCCGCCAAAATAATCAAAAATTTGCTCTACTATAGATTCATCCTCAATGTCTCCTCTGATAAAGCTGACCTCAGGAATTTCTTCAACAAAGTTTTTGTCAATGCCCATAACCTGTCCCTTGTTTCCTGCAAGTTCATGTGCAACCTGGCTCCATCCACCTGGAGAGCAACCAAGATCCAAGACAAAAAAGCCAGGACCTATTATTCTGTAAGATGTGTTTAGTTCTTTTAGTTTGTATGCAGCCCTGCTTCTGTATCCTTCCTTGTGTGCTAATCGCCTATACAAGTCACGCCTTGCATCGATTAATTTCATTTCTTAACCTTTTTTGTAGAAAGTTCAGTCAAGACCCATTGTTCAATCAAAGGACAAGTTCGTGGACTAATTTCTCCTTCAAGTGTACACTTTGATTCAACAGGACAAATCAAGCAAGGAGCAGATTCGATTGATTGGGTTGTTACCGGCACATGTGCAATCTTTAACTTGTATGTCCAACGTCCATTCTCAAGAATTTTCTCTCGCTTCACAAGATGTTGTCTTTCAAGTTTTAGTGCAAGTCTAGAGCCATCTCTGCTTGATAGTTTGAGTTTTTTCCAAAGTTCGCTTTGAAACATTCCATTGTCACCACGTTTTGCCACCAACCCTAAAACAGTTGTTTTCAGCTTTTCCATGTCAAGGCCCTCTATCTGGAAATTTTCTATCTCTTTTTCATCAATTGCTTCTAGTTCTTCCTCTGAGAGTTCGGCATCCTTTTTCTTTACATCTTTAGACTTTTTCTTTTCAAGCTTGTCAGATTCGGTTTTCTTGCCAAGTTTGGGTGATTCCTTCTTTTTTTCTGTCTTGGTTACATCCTTTTTCTCTTCAGCTTTTTTGGTTGGTTTTTTTTCTTTTTTAGCCATAATTAATCACAATAACTAGAACGCTACTCCTCAGTATTACAGACACTCGTGCAATATAATAACATATAATTTTCTTATTGTACCCTAATGTTGGCCATTACACGAATGCTGTCTTGATTAGTCTTGTCCTTCATTTCTGCATTTATTTCGTATATTCCAGGTTTGTCAATCACAGGAGAGAATGTATCTTGAATTGGTAGAGGAGAGTTGGTTTGTGCAAAACACTGTGTAAAGTAGGCATGCTGGACTATAACCTGTTTTGGAGATGTACTTGGATCGTATATTGTCAGATACAGGTCACCGCAATCAAATGAAGTGTTGTTTACCATTACGCTAAAGTTCAATGGTGTGGATACAGTATAGTTGCTGACCAAGTTCAACAACCTAATTTGTTTATCTCCTTCTTGTTGTCCAGTCTTTGGCTCAAATTTGAATTGCCACATGTTTAACTGTCTATCAGGTTGTCCCAAAACATCAGACAATACATATCCTCCAAAAATCAGTGACACAATAACTGGAAAGACAAAAACAAGATAAGCAATTTTTTTTACTGCCAATTATACTATAACCGCTCTAGTTCCCATATATCTATTTGGTCGAAAAAGTTCCAAGTAACAAATTTGACGAATAAGTTAAATCACAGCCAAGCCAATAGCCGCTAGATGCGACTTAGAAAGTTTAGAGTTCAAGGTTATCGTTGCATTCATGATTCAGGTGAAATCAAAGTTGGTGATCTTGCAGCATTTGTAGGAAGAAATGAAAGTGGCAAGACCACAATTTTAGAAGCTCTCACATTACTTAACAAGGATACAAAACTTTCCGAATTGGACTTGTGTGATGAAATGACAGAGGAATTAAAGTCAGAGGTAAGATTAGCAGAAGGAGAATTTGTACTAAATGAGAAAGAGACTGCACTAATCCGAGAAAAGTTTCCAAATCTTCAAGACATAAGAACGATGAAGATCTACAGGACAAACAAGCAACCCAGAGTACAATATGATTTTGGCGATGTAAAAATTAGCGGTGAAGCAAGCAAGAGACTAAACTCTTGGGAAAACTTTGTGGACAGGATCAAGTCTTTTGTTGCAGCCATGCCAAACCCCATACGAATTAGAGTTGACACCAAGTTTCTAAGTGCGCCTCCGCCACGAACCCGAGAGGTATTCATGGATATGATGGCCGAGTTTAACAACAACATCTACCTGCTTGCATCACAAGAACCACAGATAATTTCAGAATGGAAAGACATCTACCAAGATCTAGAAAGCATATTTGACAACATGCTAATAGGAACAACCGAACGTTCTGCTCTAGATAATTTCATCGAGGATAAATTACATCCTAGATTTGTATACTTTTCAGACTATAAGAAAATACTTGGAAATATTGATCTTGAAGAATTTGTAAGAGAGACAAAAGGTATCAGAGCAAAGGGATTAGAGTATGTCGAAGAATTTGACAAGGCAGAGACTGTAAACAATTTATTTTATCTAGCAGAGCTTGACGCACAAAAACTTGAAGATGTGCAAAACAGTCCGTCGCGATTGATAAAACTATTGCATACTTCTAGTAGAAGACTCAGTGAGAGACTCAATCCAGCATGGAAGGGTGACCCCATCCATGTAGAGTTGAGATGGAATCCAGGAAATGTCTTGAGTGTAGTAATATCAGATGTTCACAAAGACGGTACTGTTACAAATACTGGATTACTCAACAGAAGAGCAGAGGGATTCAAGTGGACTTTTTCATTTATCGTAAACTTTGCAGCAGAAACACAAAAGGCAGAATTAAAGGAAGCAATTTTGCTACTTGACGAGCCTGCAAGAAATCTCCATCCTGCACAACAAAGAGGAATCTCAGATCTTCTAAAAGGTCTGGCAGGCTCCAACCAGATACTGTATGCAACCCACTCACCATTTATGATATTTGATTATACGCAAGGAAACTTGCTGGTGGTAGAACTTGACAAGAGAAGACACCTAAGTAAGATCTATTATGATTATTGGAATGCAGATGATCAAACTCTTATTCCAATATTGTACGGCCTGTCAAGAGGTCTTGTAGAATCCATAGTAGACAAGCAGATTGGTTTTAACTCCAGACCAGTGATAATAGTTGAAACCATGTCTGACTGTATGTACCTGAATGCATTTGATAGATTTCTAAAAGATCCAAACCTTTCCATGAATCCGCTTAACATAGTTGCAGCATACAACAAGAATTCAGTCATGTCACTTGCAATATTTTACAAAAATCACGGGTATGACACTTTTATTTTATTGGACAATACTGAAGAATCTCGAAAAATTGCAGCCGAGCTCCAATCCAATGAATTCAAGTCAGTCCAAATGGTCTTCTTTGAATTGGCAGGACAACCCAAATTGTTCATCGAGGACCTCTTGATGGATGACGATTATCTTTATGCGGTAAACCAGACCTATGAAGTCAAGTTAAGAAAAGAAGGATATGTGACACTCACAAAAGACCAAGTATCAAGCAAGGGCAAAAAGAGCATAATTGACAACCTAAATGAGATTTGGAAAGAGAATCAGCATCTAGGTTGGGAAAAATTTGACAGGGAGGACATTTGCAGATACATTTGTGAAAAAATAGTATTAGGTGAGACAGACTTTTTGTCAGATAAAACAAAAGACCAATTCAGGTCACTATACCGATTGATTGCTGAGAGAATAAGACAGAATCAAAATCTAGGAATCCAGTCACCTTCAACTAGTAGATGAGACAAAAAATATCAGCATTTGTACTTTACTCATAAATCATACCAGAGTTCTAGATAATCAAGTAGAATTTCTTATTAAGATTTAATTGAGAGAAAGGTTGGGTAGTGAATGAGTAACGTGTTATTAAAATCGGTCATTATTCTTTCCATAATTGTCGGTAGCATATTTGCAGCATACACAGTCCATTTAGCTTATGCAGCTCCAGAATTTGTAACCGTAACTTCTACAAATACCGCAGGGACAACAGTGATTTCAGTTAGCAACAATGCAAGCAATACTGCAGACATTACATCATTTACTTTACAAATAAACGGAGATGGTACTTTCAAATCATTCAAGACTGAAAACGGTTGGCAGGGCATAAAGACTTCAACCGCACTTGCATTCAGTACAACAATTCCACTAAAACCTGGCAATACAGCATCTTTTGAAATAAAAACAGATCAACAAGAACCAACCTTGACTTGGACTACATCAGATGCAAACAATGTAGATAGAGAATCAGGGCAAATTGGAGTCCAGCCAGGTACTACAGTTAAAGACGACACTGGAACATCTAAGAGTGATAATACTAACAAAGACGGAGGATCAGGCAGTACCACTCAACCAACACCAAGAGGCATACTTGATACATCAACATTTAGAATAATTCCGTCATCACCATCACCAGGTTCTCACATTCGTGTAGTTGGCCAGAGTTTTTCTTCATCAGCTAACCTTGATTTGTATGTAGGAAATGACAAGATAGACACATTTGCATCAAATGATAGAGGCAATTTTGTCACAACCGTAGTCTTGCCAGACTCGGAGCAACCGGGAAGTGTCAACTTTGTTGTAAAGGATCTACAAGGCAACACAAAAACATTTTCTACAAACATCAAACCACAGCAGAAAAACCACCTTAACACACAACAATATGTTCCCCTAACATTAGACATCAATCCCATATACCACAGAGGAGACACAAAGATAATTTCCGGTATGGCCACTCCAGAAATTACCATAACTCTAACATTCCTTGATTCAAAAGGAAATCCAATAACAACTTCTACAGTAACAACCGACAAGGATGGAAAATATTCAATGAGCGACGTAGTGCCAGTTGATATAGACTTTGGCAAGTATACCGTTACAGCTTCAGATGGAAAAACTCAGGTAACCAAGCAATATAGCATTGTCACTACTCACAATATTTCACTTTCACCCTCTGCAACAAGATATGAGTCAGGACAGACAGTTTTCATAAATGGTACTTCAATTTCAAATCAACTCGTACATTTTGTAATCATGGACCCTACTGATCAACAGATCTATGCACAGGACGAAAATGTAACATCTCAAGGCACAGTATCAATGTCATACAAGATAGAAGATTCAGCCATGAAGGGAACCTATACTGTAGACATAACCCAAGGCAATGATCTCATAGTTACTTTCTTTGGAGTCGGACAAGAGGTGGATCAGCCCATAACAGCAACACTAGACAAACTCAGTTATCAAAACACAGACAAGCCAGTTGTCAGTATCACAGGACCAGCATCATCAACTATCAACCTCATCATAGTAGATCCATCGGACAAACAAAAATTTGCAGATATAATTAATCTGGGATCAGATGGACAGGCAGCATATTCCTTTAATTTGACATCATATACACCAGGAATTTATTCTGCAGTGGTATCACATGCAGAAGAAAAAGTTGAAAAGTCATTTGCGGTTGGACTTGCAACTAATACTGGAACAATCAAACTTAACACAGTAAAGGACTCGTACTTACCAGGAGACAACATCATAATCATTGGAACTGCTAATGCAAATAGCCTTCTTCAAATTACTTTGACAGATCCAACTGGACAGGTAGTAAAATCAGTGCAAACATTTACAGACAAGACTGGTCACTTTTCTTCATTTGATTTTAACATACCATCTGTTGCAGTTCCAGGAACATGGAAACTTGATGGGGCCAGTGGCGTAAATCATAATTCAGTGCCAATAATTGTAAAATCATCCAAACAGGCAATCATAGTACACTTGGACAGACCTTCAGGTACATACACCCGTGGTGATATTGTAGAAATCACTGGATCTGATGCAGGAGTTACTGCATCGGTAAAGATTACCATAAACAGCAACAGTACTGTTATTGATACACTACCAACTTCAGCAACAAACAGAGGTGACTATGTTACAGATTGGCAGGTTCCACGCAATGTCAATCCAGGCCAATATACAGTAGAGGCATCGTCCATAACTGGAAAAGCGGTAATCAGCATTACAATTCAATAAAGATACAATTAGTAATATTTTTTATATCCACCACTTGTCAACGATTTGTGAACCTAAAAGATACAATATCTGAGATACCAGACTTTCCAAAAAAAGGAATTTTATTCAGAGACATTAGCCCACTCTTAAGGGACCCTGCAGCATTATCGCTTGTCATAGACGAGTTCACAAAGATAATTCATCCAAATGATGTGGATGTTTTTGCAGGAATAGAATCAAGAGGTTTCCCACTGGCTTGCGCACTAGCTCTCAAATACAACAAGGGAATGATCATGGTTAGAAAACAAGGAAAACTACCAGGTTCCACACACAAAGTATCCTACAATATTGAATATGGAACTGCAACAATGGAAATTCAAGTCAATGCGATAAAGAAAGGTCAGAAGGTGTACATTTGTGATGATTTACTTGCAACTGGAGGAACTGCCAAGGCTGCAGCAAAGTTAGTTGAAAAAATAGGTGGCAAGGTATCAGGTTTTGCATTCATAATAGAATTGACTGATCTGAAAGGATCAAAGGCAATCAAAGGTTACAAACACAATTCATTGGTGAAATATTGACAGAGCAAGCGGAAATAGGAATTTTTGGCGGAACTGGAATATATGATTCAGGTCTTCTCACAGAAAGTAAAGAGATTACCATAGACACTCCATTTGGCAAGACTTCGGATTCTATAACAGTCGGAATATTCAAGGGAAGAAAAGTTGCATTCATGCCAAGACACGGTAAGAAACATACCATTCCACCACATTTGATAAACTTTAGAGCAAATATTTGGGCATTCAAGGAGATGGGAATTAAAAGAATTATTGCACCATCAGCAGTTGGAAGCTTAAAGGAGGAACTAAAACCAGGAGATGTTGTACTTCCATCACAATTCATAGATTTTACAAAATCAAGAAAGTATACACTTTACGAGGACGGCAAAGTCATCCACATATCAGTAGCAGACCCATTTTGCCCTGAGCTTCAAAATGTTGTCTCAGATGTAGCAAAAAAAATGAATTTACATATTCACAAAGATGCAACATACATTTGCATCGAGGGACCAAGATTTTCAACAAGAGCAGAATCAAAGTTTTACAAAAATGTAATTGGTGCAGATATCATAGGAATGACACTAGTTCCAGAATGCCAGCTTGCAAGAGAGGCACAGATGTGCTATGTATCAATTTCCACAGTAACTGATTATGATGTATGGGCAGACAAGCCAGTTACCGCAAAGGAAGTTCTAGAAACTCTATCTAAAAACGTGGGAACCATAAAGAACATACTTTCGTTGCTTTTTGATTCCATACCACAACAACGCGGTTGCTTGTGTCACAAGGCATTTGAAGAAGCACAGTTCTAGCCGTCTGCAAACGAGTCTTTTGTAAGTCCTTCTGGAAGTGTGATATCTCCTCGGACAAGTTTTTGCTGTAGTTCGTTAATCACTTCATCTACATCATAGCCAAGTTTTACAAGACTTCTTTCAACAGTTTTAGATATCTTGGCACCAATGTTATGTCCACCAATCCTGCCAAAAGCTATTGCAGTGAATTTGAATGGATGAGTATCAACAGTAAAAGTACCAGTTATCTTGGCAGCTATTTGACTACCGCGTACATTATTGATATGAACTTGAATGTCCATCTAAGATTTAGATTTCTACTGCTTTGTTAATGGAGGTTTCGATAAGAAAGTTCCAATGTTTATCATCATCAATCTTAAAGTCTTTTACCGTGAGTTTTATTACTTTTTCATCAACACACTCGTGTTGAATTTCATCATCTTTTTTGATCTTGACTAGTTTCCATTTATCCTTGTGTTTTTTAAGATTACACAGTAATACAGCCCATTTTTGATCTGCGGATATTTTTGGCATTCCAACATAATCTACAATGCTCTCAATTCCAAGCTGTTTTTCTTCACAGAAAATTTTCTTGCACTTGGCACATCTCCATGTATCAACTGAACCTATAGTTCGTCGCTCATAGTTTAGATTTGTAACTCCAAAGTATACTATTTCATGATTACAAGAAGACTCTTCATCTAGAGACATGTTTCCTCCTCCATTATTGGTTATATTTAGTTCTTGCATCATCATATGGTTTTTCTAAAATAATTGAAATGTTATCAACCAAAAGATTCTTCTTAAATGGAATATTTTCCCGTTCACACATTCTTCTGTACATATTTACAACAGCAAATCTAGGATGCATCGACTCAAACTCTGTTTTTGTGATATCAATAAATCCTCCATTTTGAATCAGGCTTGTTGCTACTTGGTTTGCTTCATCTTCAGAGATGTTCAGACTCGTTGCTATGTCACGAGCAGACATTTTGCCAGTCTTTACAACCAAGACATAGACTTTAGATTGAATCGGAGACATTCGAAGTTCAGAAACAATATTTTCTTCAACAGTATCAATATTGACACTCATAAACATCCAAACTCATCATGCCATAAATAAACATGCCAAAACCATAGCTGAAATTAAATATGGAACATGGTCAATCTTCTCATGAGATTAATCATAGGATTAACTGGAAGTTCAGGAATTTTATACGGTGTAAGAATGTTGGAGGTTCTAAAACAATGCAGAGTCGATGTCCATTTAATCATGACAGAATGGGCAAAAAAATGCTTGACATTAGAAACCGATTATGATTTGAAATATGTAAAATCATTAGCAGATCATTATTCAGATGATTCAAACATGGCTGCAAGTGTTTCAAGTGGAACACACAAGACAGATGGCATGATAGTAATTCCTTGCACGATGAAGACGCTATCAAGTATTGCCAACGGATATGAAGAAACTTTGGTGGCAAGAGCAGCTGGAGTTACAATGAAAGAATCACGCAAATTGGTCCTTGTTCCAAGAGAGACTCCGCTTACCAGCATTCATCTTGAAAATATGCTCAAGCTTTCCAGAATCGGAGTTGTCATATTGCCTGCCATGCCGGGTTTTTACAACAGACCAAATAACATTGATGACCTTTTGAACCATGTGGTAGGCAAGTGCTTGGATCAATTTGGAGTTGAGCATAACTTGTTTAAAAGATGGGAAACCACATAAGAAAATTATAGTAATTTTAACACATAATTATGAAATAAACACACAATAAATTTCGGTCAAAATTCTACGAGTGTTTATATTTGGTGCATAGTTAAATCATACAGAATATCTTTGGCAAGTTACAAAAGCAGATACTCTAATGACAAGTCACTTGATTTTATAATTCCCTTAATGGTTTTGCTGTTCCTCGGTGTTGTGTACATGTTATCATTAAGATCTTCGCAAGGATACGTCAGTTTTGTACTGATTGGGATAGCTGCAATGATTATGATCTATTGGGTCAAGGTACTAAAGAAGATGACAGTAGAGAATAGCACTCCACAATATGCGCCAAAAGAAGCAGACACAAAGAACTGGGTCTACGACCTCATAAAGGGAGAAAAAGAGACGATATTCGTAGCCGAGGTACCAGGTCCAGAAGACCAGGTCACAGTAAGATTAATTGATGGAATTTTATACGTGAGAGGATCAGGCCATTTTTCAAAAGAGATCCCAATTGAAACAACCCCAGACATGGGAATTCATGATTTCAAATACAGAAATGGGGTTCTCACATTACGAATCAAAAAATTAGAAACTCTTTGATTCTTCTAGTTTTGCTGGAAGATACTTGTCTGTAATATTAGTAAGACCATATTTTGAGAAGGCTTCAAGCTCTGCTTTTCTTTTCAATTTGAGAAAGACTTCGAGTTGTTTTTTCCAGTTTCCTTCTTGATACCTAGGATCCTTTTGAAGGTCATAGATTCTCTTTATGTCAGATTCAGTCATTGGGATTGTTGGGAGTTTGTATTTTTCAATATCAGTTGCCCAGACACCCAACCATTTGGCATCAGGTACTGTAAGCTCTCTTAGGTGAGCAGCATTTGCAGAACCAGATTTTATGACCATTGCAATGTGTTCACCATACACATCACCGTCTGCTAGTATAACAACAGGTAATCCCATTTCAGAATTTAGTCTTCTCAAAAGATTTCTTGTTGATCTAGGAGCTTGACCTGCAGTATCAACAATTATTGCTTTGAATTTTTTATGGACTTTTTCTTCTACAAATCTTGTAAAAAGACCTCCCTTTTCTATGGCAATGACAAGTTCTGCACTAGTATCAACAAGTTCAGCACTGCTCAAACTAGGACCAATCAAATATCCATCAGGGTGATCAGACAGATTCATTCTTTTTCCTTCATACCCTGGAACGGTATACTCTATTGTAAGATCACCAAAGACGCTGCTTCTTTCTTCAGGAAATATATGAAATTCTTCACGCGGACTTGTGAGCACCGCTTCTAGATCAACTATAATATTATCAGACTCTGGCTGGTCCTCAAAATCAATACTAAATGCCTGTGATGAATAGTAAATGTCTCTTAATGTAGAGGATTTTCCTTCACGTACAAGTCTGTTTACAAAAAAAGCAAGCCATGCAAGCTGTGTATATGAACGCAATTGCGACATGTTTCTTGAACTTCGTACTGCACTTGCAGCGCCCAAGATGTATTGTCGTATTTTTTTATCATAAACGATGTTGCTTACAGATCTGCTAGGAATTACAAATTGTGGAAATTTTCCCTTGTCAAGATGATCATAGATGTTAATGCCTTGTTGCTCAAGCAATGACAGTAATCTTTTCTTTCGTACCTCTGCTGTCTTTGCGTTAGACTTGTTCTTCAATCTCACTTCCCATCCTTATTAGTTGGTTATAATTTGGTTCTTTTTTCTTGCCAGCAAGTTCAGTAGCAAACTGTGCAATAAGCGGTACATATTTTGAATAAAGATTCGCTCTCTTTTTTGCCATGTCAGCTGCACCTTGTCGTGACATGTGTACTGCAAGTTTTCTTGCAAGATATTGTAATGCGTTCTTTAGTTCTCTTTCAAGCTCAGGTCGGTCTGCCACATTTTCTTTTCCAACTGTCTTGTATGGAATTCTTGTGGAGCAGATATGTGAAACTATGACAAGAGGCGGATCTCCTTTTATTTTGTATCTACTCCATTCAGTCTCGTTAACTATTTTGAGTACCACATCACTACCCTCATCATACAAGAGCGGTATGCGATTTGCAAAACGATATACCTTAAGACCACTTGGAGGAATATCTCCCCCATAAGCAATTCCCATTTCAACAATAAATGGAAATCCCGAATATGCTGATGCATTGCGTTGCCAGACAGCTGCAAATTCTGGATTGAAAAACTTCATTATTCCTTTAGAGAGCGGTTCTTCTCCCAAGGGTGCCAAGCAACTAGGATCTGGTGCAAGAAATTCCTCAAATTTTTGAAGTGCGTCAGCTAGTTTTACCAATTCCTCATTTGTCATGCTACCTATTCTCTTGTCTGGTTTGAACTTGGCAAATTCACAGAATTTTTCTGCGGTCGTAGGTCCAACCCTTTGGAATCTTTTTGTCAAAAACGTAAGAAGTGTGTCTCCCTGGACAGTACTTGCAAGCTGCTTGTAATACGGGCTTTCTGGGTCTAATTCTACTGCGTGAGACTGGGATTCACCAAAGTCCCAATATGTGATATTTTTATTTGCAATATCAATATCGTCGATTCGGATTTTTTTGAGTCCCTCAAAATCTATACTCAAAAATGACATTACAGAGATTACGGTTCTTACTGGCCTGGATATATCAGACCAACGCTTCTGTGCACGTTCAAGAATCTCTTTTGGAGTGAGATTTTTTTTCAGGCCAAGTTCTTTTTTGACCTTGTCAATCATCTTGTTATCTATAGTTGGAATTTGATAATGTGTATCCGTGATCATTCGTCTAATGGTTTCAACATCAATACCATGAGGATGTGGTTTGATAACTGTAGGAGGACGTGGCATTTCTTTTACAATTCTTGCATAATGGAATTTTTCCCCACTTGGATCTTCAAATGTTATTGATGCATAAGGTGTAATCAGTGAAGTCTGGTATACATAATCCCGAATTTTTGATCCTGCCTTTGAATAATCTCCTTCAAGAACAATGCTCACTGCAAGTCCTGTCTTTGATCCTTCTTTGGTAGTATGCTTTTGTATGACAGGTTTATTTTTCTGAATGTCAAGTAACATTACAAATTCATCAAGTGTTTTTCCATCAGAACAACTCTTGACAGTAACAGGCTTGTTTGTAGTGATCTGACCATACAGTATCGCCATAGTTGCACCAAGACCAAACATACCTCTAGCTTGTTTAAGACCAAATTTTGAACCATAAAGAACAGTACCAAAAGCAAGTGGAATGTGTTCAGGATCAATTCCGGGACCATTATCTTTCACAGTTAGGATGTAGTGTTTTGGATCTGCTTTTTCAGAATCCACGGCTTTTATTGAAAGATGGATGTCAGGAAGTATTTTCTTTTGGTCACATGCATCAAGTGCATTTTCTACAAATTCCCTAACCGAAGTGTAAAGTGATCGTGTAGGATTACTAAATCCTGCAAGATCCCTGTTTCTGTAAAAGAACTCACTTGGAGATATCTGGCTGAAGACTTCTTTACTCAAGGATATTTCCACCCTCCCAAAGCTGGAGTTTTTCTAACTTTTGTCTTCTTCTTGATTCTTGAAGGTCGTTGTAGACCTTGCCATGAGTACTACCACTTGAAATAGATGTTATAGCATTTACAGCAGATTTTAACTGGGTCCCGTCTCCAATTATGGCAACAGTTCTGCCATAAACAGATACCTTTGCACCGCTTAGATCTTCAATATTTTTTCTAACCCGGCCACTTTCCCCTATTATTCTGCTTTTTATCCTCTCAATCTGGGCAGCAGATCTTCCAGCAAATTGACGCAAATCCATAATATGCAACGAAGTCTCCTCTTGTACAAGACGCATTGCATTTTCTGCTGAAAATCCACGACCTATGGCCATTACAATTTCTTCAGCCTTAAACGGCATTATATTTTCAACGTCACCCATTCCCCTTATGACTGTCTCGCCTGTTTGGCCATCAATTGATAGTGAAACTGAACAAATTTTTTCTATTTTAGATTTTATCTTTCCGGATTTGCCAATTAGTACTCCTACACGATCAACTGGAATCAGTATAGTTTTTTCAAAGATCATTTTGTAACCCTCTCAAACACATCAATTGGATTGTCCACGGTAAGTCCTCTCTTAACAAAGAATTTAGTAATATTACTAATATCTCTTTCAAGAAATTCTTTTGTTTTAGGATGCCTTATATCTACCGCAGAGCCAAAATCAAAAACAACCAACCCCTTATCGGTCTTGAAAATATTATACTCTGAAAGATCTGCGTGTACAAGTTCTGCCTTTTGATATAGATCAGAAATAATTTGTATTGCCTGTTCATAATCTGCATAATCTACTTCAGATTCAACCAATGTATGTGATGGAACACCGTTAACTCCTTCAAATTTCATTATTAGAACATTTTTTACCACAATTACAGGTTCAGGACATGAAATTCCAGAGTTAAAGGATTTACTCAGATTACGAAATTCTTTTTTGGCCCATAGTTCTACAAGAGATCTAGTACCACGTTTTATCCGTGTAAATCGCGGATCTCCTACAAGGTAAGGATAGCGTTTCTTAAAGTTGGATGTTGTAACGAGATAAATTTTTACTGCAAGGTCTTGACCAGAAGGATCAACTGCCCAATACATCTGAGATTCTTTTCCAGCACCCACTGCACCATTGACGTATGAAATAATGCCATTATTTATCAACCGTGAGAGAATCATCACTGTGGACTTGTCAAAGACTGCCTCAAGCACTTTGTTTTTATCAAATACATCCTTCTCGGTTTTCCGTTCCCTTGCTTTTCCGGCAAGTTTAATGTTCATTTTTTTTGCCAAGTTATCTTGGAGTCCAAGATCAGATTCTTCAGTAGATGAGTCTGATTCGTCAACGATAGAATTTTCGGATTCATCCATCATCTCAGATAGATCTAGATCCTCTTCTGTAACTTCATCTTTGAATTCATCTACAGAATTTTTATTCATTGTAGATTGCTCCTAAATGACAATACAGTTTGTAATACGAACCTTGTAAAATTGATTGCTGTTAGAAATCTTGTGGTAAAAGTCCCTTTTGTTTTAACATATCAACTTGTGATAGAGTGTATCTCCAAGTAATGTCTCCACGATCATCAGACTTGAAATCCCAAGGAGCTATTGTTACAACATCATTATCCCTAATCCAAATTTTTCGTTTTAGTTTTCCTCTAATTCTGCCCATTCTTGTTTTATCATCAGTACATCTTACAAGTATGTGATCACTACCCAAGAGTTTTACAACTCTTCCTAACAATTCGCCTTCACCAGGCAACTGCATTTCCTTCAATTCACTTTCGTTTAGTACTTTTCGCTTACCCAAAATTCTCAGACAACAATGTGTTCAGTATGTATATAATCGTTGTATTTTCAAAACTTGAAGACAATAAGAAAAGGAATTCCCTCAATTTCTTTTACGCCTTTTGCAGATCCTATTCCCATTTTTATTGAAAGATCAATTGTTTTTTTACCAACCATATTGATTATAGAAGAGGTTCGTAGTAGAGATTCTGCCTCTTTTTCATCAACTATGCGGTCTCCATAGTAACTCTTGGTTATAGTTATTTCCAAATCAGATTGTCTGACAGTTTTTCCAACCAATTCAGCGTCGCATATATTCAACATACGGTTCTGCTTCTGATTCACTTGTTTAACGGCAAAATTCATTTACGCATATTGACCCTTCAATGGAGATCTTGCTCCACATGCTTCACATTTGAGAAGGGTGACTCTATTTTCTTTTTCTACTCTAGTATCTGGACTTTTGCATGTTGGGCATTCCACATATTCCTTAAGGTAACGATTCAAAAGAGCAGAGAACTCATGAGGATCTTTTTTTCCTACAAATACTGCTTTATCTCCTCCAAATTGTGCAGGAGTTGCAAATTCCTTTGAAAGATATTGAAGAAGTTTTTCAGGATCTCTTCTTAGTATCTTTGGAAATTCTGAAAAGTTTCTAAAAAATGTCCTATTTCCTTGCCACATAATATCCACCTTAGGAAGTTCAAATCTTGATGTAGAACCAGTCTTGGTCTGGGATACTTTATCTTGAATGTTCTTTAGTAATTTTTCATATTCTGCTTTTGTCAACTATTTCACTATGAGAATCGCTACCTATATTGATTTACCTACAAATTTGCATGTTTGGTATTAATGATGACAGCATTAATTGCGCATGAAGGCTCGCTAGAATTAATAATTTTATTTCCTATCCCAAATATGACATATTTTTTACAAATTTTTGTATCAATTAGACATACCTGTCTTTTTCTTTAGAATTGTTTAAGAAAAGACCTTAGAGTAGTTTTTGTCTACTAGGACTCTAAAACGACTCTGCATCATTTCAAGCCCTATTTGTCGTTCTCTAGCATCTTGTACCCCTTTAAATAATTCAATCAGTGTTTTACAGTTTAGTTCAAGATCCGTGTCTTGAAGAAATTTTGCACCTCCACGGATTACATCAGCTGCATTTACCATTCTTTCCATAGTGTCTGGATCAGACGGGTTTTTCTCTAGTTTTTGCAGACAGTC
>DASUKX010000061.1:0-2192 GCA_036278495.1 Nitrosotalea sp. | reverse complement strand
TGCCATGGAGCCTGCACCTCCTGAAGGATTCTTGGCAGCCTCTGTCATGGCCTGTCCTGCTTGGTACTGCATGTAATTGACACCTAAAACTGACATTTCTGATTTGGTATTGATTGCTTTTTGTACCTCGTCTGGGAGGCTGATTGTCAATCCTGATATCTTGTTTATCTCTAATCCGTATTGACCAAAGTTTGATGGCGTGTTGGATAGTACAACTTGCTCAATGTTTTGCAAGTTTGATGCCAAATCCGTAATTTTCATTCCACTCTCCTTCATCTTTCCAATTGCATTGAACACCAAAATGACCATCTGTTCTTTTAGACGAGATTCTATTGCATCCGATGTTTGCATTGCAAATGTTCCAACAAACTGGTTCACAAAATTCTCAGGAGATGAGATCTTCCATCTAAATTCTCCAAATATTCTCAAATTTACTATGCCAAGTACTGGGTCCACAAACTGATATGGTCCTTGAGAACCAAACTTGCCGTCAATGTATCTATTTTGTAAATAATACACTTCAGCAGCTTGTTCAACTCCTGTAAAGAATTTCAGCAACCCTCCAACTATTGGTGCATTAAAGTCTGTAAGCGCATATCTATTTGGCTTGTCAAAATACGTCAGAACTTTTCCATCTCTGAAAAATACTGCAATCTCGTCTTCTCTGATCACTATGTTATCATTGAGTCTTATTAATCGCGGGACCTTCCACATGATGTTGCCTTCCTTGTATTGTGATTCCCACTCTATGGTGGTTGAACCAATTACACTTCCGCCAGAATCTTGATCTTTTTTACGTCCAAACATTTACAGATAATCTCCATGTTCTACCATTTTTATCACTTTGTAACCAATATGTTTTCAACTGATTCTAATCTTTGTTTCCATGAATGATCCAAGTCATCTAGCATCGAGTTGATTTTTGTTGTTATTTCTTGTACTGGTTTACCTGAATTGTATTCTGATATAACAGCTGAACATAATGAAAAAATCTGTTCTGCAGTATTTACAAAATTATAGTCATACTCGTATAGTTTGTTGAGAACTCCGTCATCGATTCTTATGTTTGGGGATATTCCTGCAGAGCCTTGCTGGGAGTGCTGCAAAACACCTGAAATCTGTTGTATATGTGATATGGTACTTCCTATGAGAGTTAGATTGCTAAAATCTCCTTTTGCAGTGGCTGCTTTTCTAAGATCTTCAATTTTATTTTTGGATTCATTTAGGTTGTCTGATACCTGTTTGCGTAGCAATTGATCTGCTGCTCTCAAGTCTTCGAGACTGCGGTACTCTCTGAGTCCTGGTATCTTTAGCTGTAGCTTTTTCCAAGTACCTCTGTTTTCAACTATCTTTTCCCTAAGGTCTGGATTGTTCTCCGGCATGTGTCTTACTGATCTATGGTATAAAACTTAAAGATTCCGAGAACAAAGTTACTTCATATAATAAATTGTCTGCCTGCATGTTTTTTTATAAAACCAAATATCTACAGCAAGTCATATAACACAAAGATATGTCCTAATTTCACAGGATGAAAAGAATTATCCTATCTATTGCACTATTATCTTTTTTACTCTTGTCTTTAGTTCCGTCGTTTGCGCAAACAAATTCCACCATCCCAGATTTTAAAACACTACAGCAACAAAGAAATCAAAACAGTCCAGCTTTGTCATATGCTGTATTTTTCATAACTGAAAACGACACATGTTCTGATTCTGAATACAAGAGCTTGAAATTTTACCAAGTTATTGCAGACGAATATCTTTCGTTGTATGGAATACAGCATGATCTACAAGGCTCGTTATGTGTCCCACTGAAAAACTATCAGTCATATTTTTCTGGACTATCAACATTTACGCTACCTGTTGTAATATCTGATAATACAGTTGGCCAACAGCTAGTACAACAAGGATTCTATGGAATGTATGAAATATCTGGTACCGGCAAACAGGCAATCTATGTCTGTTCATGTGACACTCAAATAGAAAGCTGGGCAGGTGCATGGGTTTTGTCTCATGAACTTTCTCACTTTGCACTACGATATTTTGGAGAGCCTGATACGATTGCTGTCTCATGGGTACATTATATTCAAGCACTAGAAAATGACTGCCAACAGGGTGATTTTTCCAAAGTATGTCCACAATATTCTGCATCTGTAACATCTCCATCTGGAAATCAAATTCCTGTGATGGTGG
>DASUKX010000060.1:0-12146 GCA_036278495.1 Nitrosotalea sp. | reverse complement strand
TACCAAAGACCTCAACTTGCTTCCATCTACTCTAAGGATTAGCGGCTGTATGGAAACATTATTCCAATCCACGTTCCACTTCATAGCTTCATCTGAAAGCCCTCCAGGATGGCAAAACCTACTCCACCCCTTGTAAGAAATATTCAGGCTCGCAACAACGTCACGGTCCATTGATCTCTTACAATTAGTGCACCATAATTTTCTAGTGTGTAACTTGTCCTCTTGGATTCTATCTCCGCATACCGGACAGAGTTTGCTGGTGCGTTTTGGATCTACAAATCTTACTGGAATCCCTTCCCATAATGCCTTGTACTGGATCTGTCGCTGCAATTCATAGAACGACCATGAGTTTAGTCTTCGCCTATATCGTTTTCCCTGACCATTTCCCTTCCGGTATAGTTTTCTGATTCCCTTTAGATCCTCCAAAACTATCATAGATTTTGATTCTACTGCCTTTTGTACAATGTTTTTTGATATTATGTGTAGATGCTGTTGGATTCTTCTACTTCTTCTGTTTCCAAGCCTTTGTTGAAAATGTCTCTTCACTCTCACATCAAATCTCTTGAATGATGATAATACGTGTCCAGTATTCTCCTTGATTGACAATAGCTTATTTGTCTTATACATGATTACGCCATCCTTGTTACCAATTGTAACATTTCTTAGGTTCCGGTCTATTCCGATCACATTAGTACATTTTGTTTCCGGGATATTTTTTCTTACGGAAATTGATAATGAATTCGATGTGATTGTAAATGACCTAGATTCTATTCCATCCTCTGATAGTTGTGATACAGTATGACGATTTAGTAAAACATGGATGTAATTTCTGTTTCCTGTTGGAATTGATAACAACATTTCGTTGATCTTAAATCCATAGCATGACACCAGATACGGTTTTGAGACAAATGGCGATTTTGGGTTTTTACCTTTTCTGATATCTCGTTTCATTTGTGATAACCTTCCTGCAGCTTGCGATATTGCAGTTAGTTTGTATTTTGACTGGATATGATACTCCTCTAATGTGTGATATGACAACATGGATAATCTCTTCAATGTGGAACAATTGTTCTCTAAACCTATCCTGATGCAATGGTTTACCATCTGCCTGAATGTTTCCATCATGAGAGGAATTCCTTCATATGGAACAAACGATTGTTTGATAGATTTTATGACATGCAATTATCAAGTGAGAGTTAATATGTAAAAAAAGAGCATGGTCATGTTGTTATTACCTTGAGTAGTGTTAAAGATTTTGAGATCAACCGAAGAGTTAACAGAGCCATTAATTGTAATAGTTATATCAGAGAGATTGAGAATAAAATCAGATGACTTGTTTTTGCGGCTGTGAAACCTTTGTCAAAGATGCCAATGGATTCAAGGTGGGTTGTGTAAAATGCAACCATGGTGCACAAAACCATGAGCAAAGTTTCAAGCTAAAACCGTTAGAAGAAGGGGCCCAGAAGAGAGGCTCATTATCCTAGAGGCTATTCTCCAATTACTTTAACCAAAACACGCTTTTGTCTCTTGCCGTCAAATTCGCCGTAGAATATTTGCTCCCATGGACCAAAATCAAGCTGGCCTTTTGTTATTGCTACCACAACTTCCCTTCCCATTACCTGTCTTTTCAAATGTGCATCCGCATTATCTTCGCCTGTTTTGTTGTGTTGGTATCGCGATACAGGTTCGTGTGGTGCAATCTCTTCTAGCCACTTTTCATAATCCTGATGCAATCCGCTCTCGTTGTCGTTGATAAATACACTTGCAGTAATGTGCATGGCATTAACAAGACAGAGACCTTCTTTTATTCCACTTTTTTGAATTATTTTTCTTATGTCTTGTGTAATATTTACAAATCCTCGCCTTGACGGTACATTGTATGTAAGATATTCAGTGTATGAGTTCATATCAATGATGAAAACCATTTACCGATAAAAATCCAGTGCAGGCTCAGAACTCAAGATCCTTCTCATCAAATCAAAGGGATTTGGTCATCAACGCCTGCAGCTAAACAATTTTGTTTGTTCCTACTTGAGTCTTTCAAGAAGCTTGATAAAAGGCGAGAGCAATGTTTACACAAATGGTAGCAATAGATGCAACGTGTTCTCTTGAAAGTTTTAGGAAATTTGTAATCCTAAGCACTTGTAACTCATTTATTCCTGAAAGTTACTTGGAGGATTATGAGGTATTCCCAGAACGTGAGTCATCACCTGGCCCAATTTATGTAGAGGCTGCAGACAAGGTTACTCTAAAAAAGATTCGAGATATGACTTTTGTAAATGCAAAAGAGGTGCTTGGCATCATCTACTCTTCAAAAAGTGGCAATACGAATCTAAAGTGGAGACAGGTAAGAAGAAACACAGGTAAAGTAGTTGGAGAGGCTTCAACCAATACACTTGTTAACTTGACTGAATCCGGTGTCCTAACACAGGAATGGGTTCAGAACTACTTGCGAAAGAAAGCAGAAGAAAAGAAAGAAGCCAATACTGACGAGTTAACAAACTAGATTACTTTTCTTTTTTATTATAGTACTGTAAAGGTATTAGATTGATTATTAAAAAAATAGATGATAATGCTGTTGCCCTCATACCAGAAGAGTCAGATGATCTCTTTACACTACGGCGTGTCATAGCCAAAGGAGACAGGATAACAGGTGATACTTCACGAGCTATCAAGCAAGAAAAGGATTTTTCAAGGCCTGACAGGGGAGAAAGAGTAAAAATTCGTATAGTACTAGATGTTGAAAAAATTTCTATTGATGAGGTAGTTGATAGACTGAGAGTTCAGGGCACAATAGAAGAATCAGACAATCCAGCTGTAAGTAAAGGATCACACCATTCCTTGACACTAAAGATTGGCGATGCAATCACACTTGTCAAAAAAAGTTGGAGCGACATTGAACAGAAATTGATATTTGGAAAAAAAGACACCAGTACGTTCCTTCTTGTTGCAGTAGATACAACAGATTGTGGATTGGGAAGGCTAAGTGGAACACATCTCAAACTTTTGCCAAACATGTATTCTGGTGCAAGTGGAAAAAGGTTCAAGTCCAAGTTCAACATTCAAGATTTTTTCAAAGATGTCCAAGGTGCAATTGTAACTTTGATAAGAGATGGAGACAACATCATAATATTTGGTCCTGGCGAGACCAAGAAGAGACTTGCAAATTTTCTTTTGGAGATTCCATCAATCAAGGGACACAAGATACAGGTAGTGGACGGAATAGACTCTTCTGGAGAGGACGGGATTTACACTTTCATCAAGTCAGATATAATGAAACAGACACTTGATACAAGCAAGATTGCCAAAGTTTCTGCCATACTAGATGAGACCATGGCAAGGGCCAACAAGAAAAGCAACAAGTTTACCATGGGCTTTGAGGAGACTTCAAAGGCAAATGAGATTGGTGCGGTAGAGTCACTGGTATTCTCAGACAAGATCTTTGAAAAACAGGATGAGGATAAAATAATAGAATTTCTCAATCAGGTTGAATCAAAAGGAGTTGAAGTTTATGCAGTAGATTCTACTACAGATGCAGGGTTACGTGTCTCGTCTCTTGGGGGTGTGATTTCTCTTCTTAGGTTTGCTCCCCAAAGTTGATTCTTCCAACCATTTCAAATAAGGCACATTAACATCATCCATATTTAGTTCAACAATTTCTGGCACTTCATATGGATGTGATTTTGCAATCACGTCTTTGAGATATTTTTTTGATGTTTCTGTAGTTTTGAAAAGTGCTAAAAATTCTCCTGCATCTTCAATTTTACCTTTCCAAGAATAAATAGAGTTTATTTCCATATAATTGACACAGGCTGCAAGTTTTTGTTCTACTACAACATGAGCTATTTTAGAAATTGATTTTTTGTCAGGATATGTTGAAACTATAACAACTCCCATAGCAACTGATAAATTTGCCCTGACTAAAAAGAGTATCAATTAATTTGGACTTTTCATTTTTAACACACAATTCTATCATCTATGTTTTGATTGCATGGGTTGTTGTATTTGCGGTTGCAAAGGTCTCAAAACTTGACAAGCATGGGTTTGAGATAAAACCATACAGTTTAACGTACAAGAACCAGAATGTGCAATTGATACTCTCGAGAATTCTAAGTAGAACCCAGCGTGCAACTAGAATTTTTTCTAACACAAGTGTGGTACTTGGTTTTATAATGATGGGAGCTGCATTTTGGTACCTTGCCTCTAATCTATCAAACTTTTTTGTAAAGCCTGAATCATTCTCAGAGATGACAGTATTGATACCAGGAGTTACAATCCAGTCAAGCGCAAATATTGCATATTTTCTGCTTTCTGTACCAATCGTATTGGTAATTCACGAGGGTGCACATGGAATTGTCGCCACTCTAGAAAAGATCAAGATCAAGACTGGAGGATTTGCAGTCTTTATTGCATTATTTGCAGGATTTGTAGAGCCAGATGAGGAAGAGTTTGTAAAGGCAAAAAAAATCTCTCGTCTACGTGTAATTGGTGCAGGTGCAACATCAAATGTTTTGTTTTCATTTATAATTGCAGGACTGTTGATATTCAATCCTTCATTTGCTCTCATCATGCCAGATCCAATCAAGGGTGTATTTTACAATCAGCCTCTTGGGGTTCCAATTGTTTCAGTTACAGATGGCACAGGAGCTGAAAAAGCTGGACTACAAAAAGACGACATCATAAATGCAATAGATGGTAATACCATTTCTCTGCCGCAGGACTTTGCCAAGGTGAAATTAAAGCCAGGTGATACCGCAATGGTTTCAATAATAAGAGATGGAAAGAGTTTGCAGATTCCCGTAGAAGTTACTCCTTCAAAGGAGGATCCGCAGAAAGGAATGCTTGGAATTTTGCGAGCTGCGTTGCCATCATACCAACCCGTAGTTCCATATTACATACATTGGAGTCCTGAGGTTTTCATGTTCTTGTTGTGGCTCTGGATGTTGTCATTTTTTATTGGAATATTCAACATGTTACCACTACCAATACTTGATGGAGGCAAGTTTGTTCATACAATAATTGAAAAGAAGGTATCTGAAAAAGTATTGAAAGGTGCCATGTTGTCAATATACGCTGTGACATTTGCTCTGTTTGGTCTAAACATTGCACTGTCTGCAATAAAATCAGGTTTTATAACCATTTAACAAAAGATTTCATATCTACGGCCTTGCAACAAACTTGCCATAACCAGATTTTGCTATGACCTTAAAATCTTCAGCAATTACATTTCCTCGGACAATTGTCTTAACAGGCCATCCCTTAAGGCTCCAGCCCTCATAGACATTATAATCAGAAAAGCCATCAATTGTTTCAGATGACACTTTACCTTCCTTTTTCAAATCAACCAGAACAATGTCTGCATCAGAGCCTTTTTGTATAATACCTTTTTTCGGATACATTCCAAATATCCGTGCAGTGTTTAAACTAGTCATATGTGACAACTGTTGTAGATTTATCCTTCCCTTGTTAACACCTTCGCTTAGCAATATAGGTAACATTGTGCCCATTCCTGGAAATCCTGCAAGCGCATTCCATACAGTTTCTCCTCCTAATTTTAAATTTAGTCTATTTGCAACATGATCTGTTCCAATAGTATCCATCATTCCATTTTGTATTTCATGCCATACAGATTCCACATCTTTTAGGGAACGTATTGGTGGCATTACTTTTGCAAGATATCCCTTTTGAGATTCATAAGACAATGTAAGATAATGTGGACATGTCTCAACATGTATCTTTGTTCCATTTCTCTTTTCTTCAGATATTGCATGAATTGCCGCATTTGATCCTATATGCACAAAATAAATGGTACAGCCATATTTTCTTGCAATTTGTGACACTGTTTTAATTGATTTTACTTCAGATTCTACCGGTCTGCTTTGTGACCATGCTGCTAGCCCATCCATCTTTTTTTCTTTTGCAGTCTGTATTCCACAGGAACACATTTGGTAATCTTCAGCATGAACAAGAACTGGACAGTTAAGAGATGCAGATTTTGCAATAATTTGTTCAATCATATCCGTTGTCATCTCTATTCGTTCTTCTCGTAGAGACCTATCACCTGGTTGCATGTCCATGTAGACATGACCTACGTCTTCCCCAAGATTCATGTATATCTTAAATGACGTTATTCCTCTGTTTTTGCAAAACTCCATTTCATTGATTTGATCTTTCTGAAGTATCGAGGCATGAATTGAATAATCTACATAATGTGATTTTGAGCTTGCTGCAAGCTGAGAATCTAGATTTTTTTTATACGAGCCGTGCAGACGCAACATTCTCATCATTGTGGTAACTCCACCTATTGCTGCAACTTTAGATTCTGTGATGGCAGCTTCATCAATTGGTGAATATACGCCATAATGTATGTGCGGATCAATCACTCCTGCAAGTGAAACCAAACCATCTCCTTTTATTTTTAGATCACATGATGGAGTATCTCTTGTCAGGCCAACAATTTTACCCTCATCAATGATAATATTTTTTTCAACCATTTCATTTTGTAAAATAACATGGGAGCCTGTGATTACAGCGTCTACTGTCATCAGCAATTTTGCTTGAAAACCTAGTATTATTCTTTGAGTAAATGAATAAAAGCAGACGATATTCTTGATAACAAAAGGGCCGGTAGTCTAGTGGTAGTGATGCCGCGTTCGCAACGCGGATGTCGGGGGTTCAAATCCCCCTCGGTCCACCTCACCTAGAATTTAGACAAATTCCATTTTGATGGTTTTTCTATCAACGTGATAAAAATCTAGAAAAAATTTTTACATTCCCGATAAACTTAAGGGCGGATCTATCAAAGTTCCAGTTAATTTGGGCAGTAAAATACGTAAAATTTTTTCTGAGAATGTAGAATCAAGATGGTTTTTGCCCATTTTATTTTGTTCAAGTATGATGCTGTTTATTCTAAGAAAACCAATCTTTATTCTGGCTCAACCTGGCAGGGTTGAAGATGTAGATGTTCTTGTAAGAGAAGCTATCCAGTATTCATGGGGAAGCATTTTTGTTGTTTATAATTATTATTTACATTTCATTCCACGACTTGTAACAATTTTTTCATTATACTTGTTTGGCATTTCTAATGTCAACTTAGCAATGAACATGGCTGCAATAATTATTGCAACATTTTGTGCATTATTTTTTGTCACCAAACAATTTCGATTCATAATTAAAAATGATTGGTTAAGGGCTGTTTGTTCGCTATTTATCATAGCAGCTCCAAGTATTAATGAGATTTATTCCAACATTTCAAGCATCCAGTGGTTTCTTAACATATTCACAATGCTTTTTGTATTATTATTGATATTTAGGTATGAAGAATATAAAAAACAATCCAAGAAAAAAAAATATCTTTATGCGTTTTTCTGCTCTATGTCATTTTTGTCTTCTGCGTTTGCAATTATTTTGCTCCCCGCATTAATTTATGTTATAGTACGTGAACTCAGAAGAAACAAGGAAGATACAATAACAGTAACCAGTTATGTCATACCAACAATTCTGTTATTAATCCAGACATTATTACTTTATACAAATTATTTTCAACAATTCAAATCTCCAACAATCCAGATTACAAGCATTGCCCAGTCAACAATACAAGTATTTTCTACAAGTATAATCAAGATCTTTTATTACAACATCTTCCAATATGCTGGAGAATTTGGTTACATCATATCCATCATTATCATCGGATTTATTGTGTTAAATTCCATCAAGAGGGAATTAAGATTTGAAATTTTTGTCCTATATTGTATAACTGCAACATTGTTTTTATCAACAATAGTAAGGGGGGAAATAGCAGAGAGATTCACATCATTTGCCATCATATTTTTATTCATACTAGTTATTAGGCAATTTGACAAGAAAAAATCAATATTTTTTAGATTAGCTTTTTTGGCTGTAATGGTAGTTATTATTTCAAATATAATACCAGGATTTTTTATACCATCTTCTGCAGATGAAAACTGGAAATATGTAACAAAACTATATGATCCATCTGGGGCATACCAGTGTTATGTAGGCGAAGTGCCTCATGGTTGGTCACTTTTTGTTCCTTGTTCAAACCCAATGTCATACAATGCAACACAGTCAAGTTTTTCACCTACAACATATGGTCCATCAATAACATTTACACCTCCAGTAGTACCAACAACTACAACAATTACAAGTCCACCCGTTGCAATATTTAGCATGATGGAAACATTGACCGCAGATATATCACCAATACCTGATAATGGAATGGTGCAATTCTATGTGGATGATACAATTGTAGGACATCCAGTTACAATATTTGGTGGTGAGTCTACGTTTAGCACATCTTTACCTGTGGGAGTACATCATGTTTATGCATCATATCTTGGTGCTCCCAACTTTTATGCCAGCAAATCAGATCAGATAACCATTACAATATTGTCAATTCAAGATCTAAGGGGTGCAAACCTTTCTGGGATCAACATGCAAGGAGCAAGCATCTCAAATGTTAACATGGAGGGATCTAATTTATCCAGTGCAAATCTACAAGATGCAAATCTCTCAAATTCCAATCTTCACAATGTAGATCTATCACGGGCTTTACTTTCAGGAGCAAATTTCAGAGGGGCAAATCTATCAGGTGCAAATCTCAAAGGTGCTATCCTATCAAATGTCAATCTATTAAATGCCAATTTAACACATGCTGATCTCAAAGATGCTGATATTAGAGGAGCAAACTTTACTGGCTCTATCATCAATGGTTGCAGTGGTTGCCCACAAAAATAAAAAACAATATACATCCATTACAATTAGTGCATTTAATGAAAGTGTTCAATGGCAAGATAGCTGCAGACGATTACATGTCAAGTCATACATTGACTTTTTCTACACCAGAGCTTACACTAACTAGATTTGCATTTTGGCTCGGTGACATGGTGCCTGATCCAAAAAATCCTGGCCAGCAAATACCAAGGATAATGAATTTTGTCGAAGAACGAGACTTTGCACCAACGCCCTTGGTCGATGATGATACGTTTGTGCCAACCGGTGCAATGAAAACTATAGGTGGTTTGTATGGCAGTGTTGGTACCCCAACTGAAACAAACACAAAGTTTTGCATAGAATGTGGATCAAAGCTATCCATGGTTGCAAAATTCTGTACAGAGTGCGGCGCAAACCAGGACTAGATTATATTTTATTTCCACACTTGGAACAAAACTTTGCATTAGATTTTAGAGCAGATCCACATGAATTGCAGACAGGACCGCTTGAGCTTTGTTTTGGCATTAGAGCTGGATCTGGTCGCGGAAGTTCTCCAGGCGTTGAAAAGGCTGCAGATGCAGAGACAATTGATGGTGGTTGTCCAATTCCAGGCAATGTGGATGCAGTCATTTGTGATGGTGGCGGTCCCATACCAGGGGGCATTGGGCTTACCATGGTAGAACCAGAAGTACGTCCACCTGCTATCTTGTCAAGTGATTTTTTTAGCTCAAAGAGTACCTTGACAGACAAAAACTCGAGCGATGAATACGATACAACATAATCTCCCAGCTTCTCAAAGAATTCTTTGTCTGTGAGCTTACCTTGTTTGTACATGTTATTGGCATCAAGAAATGATTCATAGTATCCTTGGGTATCATTTAGTAGATTCTGTAGTTTGTCAAATAGAAGGTTTAGTGTATCAATATCTCCAAATGACATGTGGGTTGTTTTCTTGACCGTTATTAATTATTTTAGATCGAAAAAAGAAGAAGTGATGTTTAGATTTTTGAAAGAGCACTGTCTATCATATTCTTGTAGGAACCCTTTGATGCAGCGCCTACCTGTTGTGCTACAACCTGGCCCTTGTTGAATAATGCTAGTGTCGGTATGCTAAAGACATTGTACTTTGATGCAAGTTCATTGTTTTCATCAACATTAACCTTGACAAAGTTGATCTTTCCTGCATATTCACTGGCTAGCTCCTCGATTACAGGACTTACCATCCTGCACGGACCACACCATTCAGCCCAAAAATCTACAAACACGGGAATTTGGGAAGCCATGACCTCTTTTTCCCAGTTTTGTGAATTTACAGGTTTTGCTTTATCCATGTAATATAAAATTCTGAATCCCTAAATATATTGAACGGTTTTCTACCAGCGACTTCTCAGGCCGTAATAGTTTCTGTCGCCTGATCTTCGTCGATCATCTCTTCTATCATCGCGTCTTCCATAGCCACCACCGCCTGACCTGCCATAACCTCCTCCAGATCTTCCATAACCGCCACCGCCTGATCTAAAGTTTCGTCTGTGGCTTACTTCTCTTTTGAGTGGATCCGGAATATTTACTGCAATTCCGAGTTCCTTGTTTAGGTCTTTCATTTGGACTTTTGTTTGGTTAGATATTGCCTTGAAATCTCCAATTGAGGAATAAGACACCAGAGTGATTGCTCTGCCTTTCTCTCCAGCACGTGCAGTTCTTCCAATTCTATGGAAATAGACCATGTCTTGGTTTGGAACATCATAATTTATCACCAATGCAACTTTTGGCACATCAATGCCTCTTGCTGCTACATCAGTAGCGACTAAAATGTCTGCCTTGCCTTTCTTGAACATGTACATTGCCTTGTCTCTTCTAAACTGTGACATGTCTCCTTGGATTGAGACTACGTTGAACCTTCCTTGTTCAAGCTCGTGTGCAACCCTTCTTGTTCTATCTTTTGTGGAACAAAATACAATTGCCTGGCCTGCTCCGTTTTCTTTGATAAATTTGAATAGATAATCTGTTTTTTCCCTGTCTTTTATTACAAGAAATGCCTGTTCGATTCCTTCTCCACTGAGATCATCTGAATCTATGAATATTTTTTGTGGATTTTTCATGTATTTTTCTGCCAACATCAATATTGCAGCGGGCATTGTGGCAGAGAACAATGCATTGATGTGATCTTCTGGTACCAGGTCCAAGACAAACTTGATGTCTTCTATAAATCCCATGTCAAGCATGGTATCGGCTTCGTCAAGTACAACCCATTTTACTTTTTGTAGTTTTATGGAACCACGCTTGATATGATCAATAAGACGTCCAGGTGTAGCAACTACAATTTCTACTCCCCTGTGAAGTTCTTGAAGCTGTACATTCATGCTTTGGCCACCATAGATTGTTACACTTCGTATTCCAGAGTGCCTTGAGAATTTTACAATTTCATCAGATATCTGTACTGCAAGCTCTCTTGTGGGAGCTATGATTAATGCTTGCACTCCACCTTTTGGTATTACATTTTGAATTATAGGTAATGAGAATGCAGCAGTTTTTCCAGTTCCAGTGTGTGCTTGACCTATTACATCTTGGCCTGAAAGAAGTACTGGGATTGCACCTGCCTGAATTGGAAACGGTTCGCGAAAACCCATTTCATTAAGTGCTGTGAGTATTGTGTCCTTTAGTCCTAATTCTTCAAATTTTACCAAGTTTATTCATCTTTTTATTGAAACGACAGAGAAAAGTTTGATTACCTATTTCCGTCAATTTTTGTTTAACATACCTTTTTGGCTCTAATAACTCTTTCCAAAATATTGAAAAAAACCAAGCTATTTTTGGAAATTGTATAATCTCTTACTCTGATATGTGGCATAGATTTGACCCATCAAAATGATATACATAATTATCTGAGATTAATGTAGATTAAAGCATGAGTAACGAACTTCGATTAAAAAAATTAAGAGGATCTGGTGGTTTTATCATGGCAACAGTAAATGATGATCAACAGAGAAAAGGCAACCTCGGTGGACCAGACTTGTTTCTTGCCCCAGTTGGACGTCTTGATTCAGAAAAAATTTCTAAATATTATTGTAATACGTGTGAGAAAGAATACGAAGGAAGTCCAAAAATAGAATATGAAAATCCCAACGAGATAGTTGCAGAAAATCTCGTTTTGCTAGAAAAGGGACAGTATGTGTGTACTACATGTGGATCAATTCTTGCAGAATATAGAAACTTTAGCAAGCCAGACGAAGCTGCATCAGTTGGAGCAGCAATACCTGTTTCCAATACAAATAGTGTACCACCACAACCAGCTCAAAGTTTTGAGGTACAAGCACAACCAAAAGATTCTGGAAGTGTAAAGACATTCAGTTCAATAACTGGTCTTGGAGTATATGACGCCGAAGCAAAAAAAGTGGGAGTAGTAAAGGAGATGG
>DASUKX010000059.1:0-15981 GCA_036278495.1 Nitrosotalea sp. | reverse complement strand
TACCAAAGACCTCAACTTGCTTCCATCTACTCTAAGGATTAGCGGCTGTATGGAAACATTATTCCAATCCACGTTCCACTTCATAGCTTCATCTGAAAGCCCTCCAGGATGGCAAAACCTACTCCACCCCTTGTAAGAAATGTTCAGGCTCGCAACAACGTCACGGTCCATTGATCTCTTACAATTAGTACCAGATGTTAACAGACTTTTATCACACAATGTGTTGCCATTCTAACATTAACAGAACCCTTTTATTCCCTATTTCAAGCAGTGGTGACAAGTGATTTGTGATTGTCACAAGCAGCAACTCCAAAAAGACCTTTAACAACATTGCAGAAAGGCATTAACAAAAAAGTTACAGTTCGACTAAAAAGTGAAATCGAATACAAGGGTAAGATGAATAATGTAGATTCATACATGAATCTAATCATGACAGATGCCGAAGAAATTAGCAATGGTAAGATAATTGCAAATTACGGCAGAGTTATCGTCAGAGGAAACAACGTACTTTTCATAAAACTAGAAAATGAGTTATAGGAAATTATATCATGGCCTCTCCTAGAAGCTATCTTTTTACTTCAGAATCAGTTACAGAGGGTCATCCAGACAAGATTTGCGACCAAATATCTGATGCAATCTTGGACGAATTTCTAAAGCAAGACCCAGATTCAAGAGTCGCAGTTGAGACACTGACAACAACTGGTGTTGTTGTAGTGGCAGGCGAAGTCACATCAAAGGCAAGATTTGACATACAAGATGTAGTTAGAAAAACAATCAAAGAGATTGGATATGACAATCCATTGTATGGTTTTGATTCAGAGTCTTGCAGCGTTCTAGTTTCACTTCATGCACAAAGCCCAGACATTTCCATGGGAGTTACCGCCAATGACAACAAAGACCAAGGTGCAGGAGATCAAGGGCTCATGTTTGGATATGCAACAAATGAGACAGAAGATCTCATGCCAATGCCAATCTTACTTGCACACAAACTTACAAAGCGTCTTGCAGAATTAAGAAAGAACAAAGAATTACCATGGGCAAGACCTGATGGCAAGTCTCAAGTTACAGTAGAGTATGATGGTGGCAAGCCAAAGCGCATTGATGCAATTGTGATTTCAACCCAACACTCTCCAGATATTACAAATGAACAGATACGAAAAGAGATAATTGAAAAAATCATCAAGCCAGTTTGCGGTAATCTATGGAATGACAAGATAAAAATTCACATAAATCCAACGGGTAGATTTGTCATAGGCGGTCCGCCAGGAGATGCAGGGCTTACTGGAAGAAAAATAATTGTGGACACATATGGCGGCATGGGAAGACATGGTGGCGGAGCATTTTCCGGAAAGGACCCATCAAAAGTAGACAGGTCAGCATGCTACATGTGTAGATATATTGCTAAAAATGTGGTTGCTGCAGGCCTTGCAGACAAGTGTGAGGTCCAGGTTGCATATGCAATTGGAGTGGCAGAGCCAGTATCACTTACTGTAAATACATTTGACACTGGCAAAATTCCAGAAGATCAGATTGAAAATATTGTAAGAAAGCACTTTGACATGCGTCCTTCTGCCATAATTTCCCAGCTGAAACTAAAAAGTCCAATATACAGAAAGACCGCAGCATACGGACACTTTGGAAGAGCCGAACCTGAATTTAGTTGGGAAAAAACAGACAAGGCAGATACATTAAGAAAAGCTGCTGGTCTGTAAATTTACAGCCTAAAAGTTATTCAAATTATTTAGGCATTTATTTAAAGATCACAATATAACTAATTAGAGAATGTCAGAATATTTTTCCAAAGAACTCATAAACAAAATAATACTTGGAAATGAACACATAGTCAGTCACAGAAAGGAATCATTTGGAGTAAATGATGAAAGGATAGAATGGGTATTTTCAAAAGCTAACTCATTTAATGATATTAAAGATAAAAGAACAAGAATCATCAAAAAAGCAACTGCTGTACTAGGAGGCACATCATGGCAACAACCATTCAACAATGGAAACAAAACAATGGCAATCATAGTTACCAAATATTTTTTACAAAAAAACGGATTTGATCTACAACTATCAACTGATCAAGAAGAAGATGAATTAATAGATCTGTTGATTAGAACAATGTACAAATTTGAAGATGATCCTACAATATTTAGTGAAATAGAAGAATATCTAAACAGAAAGGTAGGAAACAAAAATTAAGATCAAAGTTTGGCCAGTTTAGAATAGAGTCTGGGATTTTCATTCATTATTTGTTTCAAGTTTTGTAGAAACAAATCATCTTTGATTTGACCAGTATCAGAATCCAAATTCTTTGAATCTTTGAGTTTAAGAGTCATTGTAATTTCCTGCTTATAATTACAAATAGAATTTAATAAATCATATGCATGTTTTCTGCTCTACGTACACCAAATAGACCAAATTATAAGGTATTAGAAAACAATAATGAATTATTTCACATTCATTTTAGACCATTTTAACAGATTCTAACTCTAAGACTGCCTCATATTTAGTAAATTTCATCTGCGCAAGGCGTGCAAGTTTTTTGTGATCTCCAATGTAATCACCTACCATTATGCTTAGATCATCTACGCCAAATGGCCCCTTGTTATGTAGCGCATCATGGTATGCACTCTCAAAATCTATCTTTTTTACCCTAGTTTTTCCACGCGAGAATCTCTTTACAAAAGTATTGTAGCTTACTATCTGAGGTCCCACCAGATCAATTATTTTGTTTGAGAATTTTTTTTCTGTTACAGATTTTGCTATAACTTTGCACACATCACCAATGAAAATAGGCTGGAATCTATAATTCCCAGAGCCAGGAATTATTATCTGTCCTTTTTTTATCTGCCGTCGCAAATTTTCTGATAGCGGATCATTAGTTCCAATTACATATGATGCCCGAAAAATTGTATAATCAAGTCCAGAGTGGATTATTTCTTGTTCTGCCTTGTATTTTGAAATAAAATATCCAAGTGTTGCAGACTTGGCAACTCCAAGGCCGCTGATGTAGATTATTTTTTTTATTTTTGCCTTTTTACAAAGAGATACAGCATTTTTGGTTAAACCTACATTGACTGAATCATAATCAGAGTCTACAGTTTGCATTCCCTGGCCAATAAAATGCAATAGTGCATCAGAGTTTTGTATCTTGGATGCAAGACTGTTTTCATCAAGGGCATCAGATGTTACTGTTTTTCCGAAGGTTACAGTCCTACCCTTGCGCACAAGACCTATGACACGGAATCCATTTCTTGAGAGAAACATGCCTACATTTCTTCCGACAAAGCCATTTGCCCCAGTGATAACAACTGTTTGATGCATACAAGAACACATATCGTGCCGACAAATTAATTTTGGTCTTGGTACCATATCAGAACATACTTGAACATAGTAGACTGTCACCAGATCTTAGGTGTCCAACCAGGAGCATCCCAAAAGGAGATAAAAAATGCATACAGAAAGCTCTCCCTGAAATATCATCCAGACAGGAACAAAGATGACCTGGATGGGGCTAGGTTCAAGAAGGTAACAGAGGCATATCAACAGCTAAGAAGTGAGGAAAAGAAAAAAGAAAAAATTTCAGAAAGCGAAGTTGCCACAAAATATTCTGACTTTTGGAAAAAGTATGACAAGTCACAAAGCGAAGAGTTTCATTTTGGTCCAAACTTTGCAGAATTTAGACGCGATTTTGGGGCCAAGGCAGAACAGGGATATGAACACAATCAGGAAAAGGAAGGTTCCCCAATGAGTACCCACATCATATTGTACGGAGGACTTGGAGCAATGGCACTATGGATAATCCTGTCAACCATACTAAAATAACATCAAGGGATTAATACGCAATAAAATACAAGACATCTCATGTCAGAAGAAGACAAGCCAAAAGAAAAGAT
This sequence comes from Nitrosotalea sp., assembly GCA_036278495.1. Taxonomy (GTDB): domain Archaea; phylum Thermoproteota; class Nitrososphaeria; order Nitrososphaerales; family Nitrosopumilaceae; genus Nitrosotalea. The sequence goes on along the minus strand of DASUKX010000059.1, from coordinate 12,082 downwards.
GAGAACTGGCTTTACTACAGGAACATGTGCAACAGCTGGTGCAAAGGCAGCATTGCTTTCAATCATAAACCAAAATAAAATAGATTTTGTCAGCGTCATACTTCCAAAAAAATCACAGATTCAAATCAAGATCGAGTCTTGCGAATTCTACAAGGACAGTGCAACATGTACAGTAATAAAAGATGGCGGAGATGATCCAGATGTCACCCACGGAGCAGAGATAAGGACACAGGTAATTTTAACTGGAAAACAAGGAGAGATAGAGATAGACGGTGGAGAAGGAGTAGGCCGGGTCACCAAGCCAGGACTCGGATTAGACATTGGATCTGCTGCCATAAACCCAACACCAAAAAAAATGATCAGAGAAAACATTTCGGACATAGCAAAAGACATTCTTGCAAAAAACGGAATAAAGGTCATGATATCTGTTCCAAAGGGAAGAGAGCTTGCAATAAAGACAGACAATCCGAGGCTTGGAATTATTGGAGGCATCTCAATTCTTGGAACAAGCGGCATAGTGATGCCATATTCTACAGCATCTTTTGCAGCAGCAATCAGGCAAAGTATTGAAGTTACAAGGGCAATGGGCGATGATACAGTTGTCTTGACAACAGGCGGAAGAAGTGAAGATTTTACAAGAAAGATAATTGATCTGCCTGACCACTGCTTTGTCCAGATGGGAGACTTTTCCGGATATACAGTCCAAGTCTGTGCAAAAAAGGGAATCAAAAAGGCCTATGTCGCAGGATTCATAGGTAAACTTGCAAAAATGTCAATGGGTGTAAAGCAGACCCATGTAAAGGGCTCAAAAGTTGATATGGAGTTTTTGTCAGAATTGGCAAAAAGGTGTGGCGCCCCACAACAAGTACAAGACTCCATCAAAAAAGCAAATACTGCAAGACATGTATTTGAGATCATAAATGAAAAAAACATTTCTGGTTATTTTGACATGATATGCTCAGAGGCCCACAAGCAACTTGGAAAATATTCTGAGAACAAGTTTGAGATAGAGGTAATCATGTTTGACTTTGATGGCAAGGTAATTGGAATTTTTCCAAAGAGCAACAAATATCTTGAGACCTAGAAAGACAATTTTGTGGACAACGTAGCCATACTTGCAATAACAAAAAACGGTATCAACACAGCAGATTTATTAAAACAACATTTTCCAGCGTGGAAGATATTTGCCCCATCAAAACTTCGCCAGGATGGCAAAGATATCGAGTGGTTTGACGAGTCAACCACCCTAAAAGTAAAAGAATTGTTTGAAAACAATGAGGCATTGGTGTGCATTTTTTCCCTGGGTGCCGTAATACGACTGATTGCGCCCCACATGAAGGACAAAAAAACAGACCCGGCAGTAGTTGTTATCGATGATACTGCAAAGTTTGTCATAAGCACACTCTCGGGTCACCTCGGAGGGGCAAACGAGCTTTCAGAAAAAATAGCATCTACTCTTGGAGCCACCCCTGTTATCACTACAGCAGCTGATGTAAACAAGACAATTGCAGTTGATTTGGTTGGAAGAGAATTTGGATGGAGTATTGATGAGGCCTCTAGTGTAACAAAGGTTAGCGCATTTATGGTAAATGAAGAAAAAATTGGTGTCTATCAAGATGCTGGAGAGAAAGATTGGTGGATGCCAAAAAAAGAACTTCCAAAAAATGTCCACATTTACAAGTCATTTGATGAGATGGCATCATCTGACTGCAAGGGATTTTTGATAATCTCTGATAAAATAATAGAAAACAAGGATATTCAAGACCGTGTTGTCATTTACAGGCCAAAGACGCTGGTTGTGGGAGTTGGTCTACACTGGGATACAACAAAGGATACTATCAAGGAGGGAATGAATTTTTGCCTGTCTAAATTTAAAATGAGTCCGAAATCAGTTGCAAAATTTGCATCAATTAAAAAAGAAGCTGATGTAAAAGGTCTACAGGAATTATCATTTGAGATGAACATCCCACTAGAATATTTTGACAAGACAGATCTTGCTACCATAAGCATACCCAATCCTTCAGACGTGGTGCAAACATTTGAGGGTACTCCAAGCGTATCAGAAGCTGCAGCAATCAAGGCCTCAGGGGGAGAGTTGGTTGTACAAAAACACAAATTTCCTCCAAATCTTACAATTGCAATAGCAAGGAGAACAAATTGAAGCGCGGACTATTACTAATAGACAGAGGAAGCAAGGAGAGAGAGGCCTCAGAAGAGCTTGAAGTTATCTGCAAGGAAGTAAAAAACAAGGGTGGCTACGAATTTGCAGAATATTGTTTTCTTGAAGTAACGTTACCATACATAGATGACGGAATCAAAAAGTGCCTAAAAGCAGACATTGATTCTCTTACCATAGTTCCATACTTTTTGTATCCAGGAAAAAAAGTAAAGGCCGCAGTTACCGAAGTCATGAAATATCAAGCGACAACAGATGTAAAGTTCCTTATAACAAAACCCATGTCCATGCACATGACACTTGTCAAATTAGTTGAGAGTAGGATCAAGTCAGCACTTGACAAAGGCAAAGTCTCACTTGCAAATGACAAGATAGATGTTTTAGTAATTGGCCATGGAAGCAAGGATCCCAATGCAAAGATGTCAATAAAGTATGTAACAGATGAGCTTGGCAAATCATATAGAAATGTAGACTACTGTTTCCTTGAGATCGAAGAGCCAAACATAGAGCAAGGAATAGAGACATGTAAGAAAAGAGATCCAGAAGTGCTCGTGGTTGTCTTTTACTTTTTACATGAAGGCGCACATGTAAAAACAGACATCAATGCAGATCTTAGGCCAGCATTGGAAAAACACCAGCTGAAAAAAGTTTTGATAACGCAACACATTGGGACAGATCAGAAGATGATGGATCTCATAATTGAAAGGGCCAAGGAGGTAGAGACATGATTACCCAAAAGGGCCAATCAATAGAAGACAAGAGTATGGAAATAATAGACAGTGAGATAGGTTCTCATCCATATTCACCTGACGAGTGGACCATAGTAAAAAGAATAATCCATTCTACTGCAGATTTTGATTTTGCAAGAGAAAATAAGATAGTGTTTCACAAGGACGCAATACAGAGCGCTACAGAGGCATTACAAAAGGGATGTAACATCATAGTTGATGTAAATGGTGTCATAGGGGGTTTTAACAAAGATAACATGAAAAAATTTGGAAATCAAGTCATATGTAGCATTTCAGATTCTCAGGTAATAGAGGAAGCAAAAAGACTCAACAAGACCCGTGCACAGACCTCAATGAGACTTGCAGCCAAGCAGATGAATAATGGCATAGTAGCAATAGGCAATGCTCCCACTGCACTCATAGAAGTGATACAGATGATAAAAGAGGGAATAACATCTCCTGCCCTTGTAATTGGAATTCCTGTTGGATTTGTCTGTGCAGTAGAGTCAAAAGATGAACTTCGTGCAACAAATATTCCATACATTACAAACATTGGCAGAAAGGGAGGCAGCCCATGTGCCTCTGCAATTGTCAATGCACTGTACAAAATTCTTGCAGCAAGAAAATCCTAGATTATTTTTTCGAATATAATATACAAGACTTGACAAAGTTAGCAGCAATTGGCGAACCATCAAAGTACACATGCATGTATGATGCAAGCGTATTGTATATGGTAAGGCCATCTTTTTTGTCTTTGATGCCAATGCCAACTGATACATCATATGCAAATTTGGAATCCTTTGGAATCAAATCAAGTTCAGAATAATGAAACTCATGGCCCTTGACAATTTTTGATTGCAAGAAAAATGGAGACCTGGGACGAATCTTGGCACTGGTGTAATTCAGCTTTAGTTTCTTTTCCATCACAGTGACAGCATCAAATAGTCCTACCATCTGAAACTTTCCAGATTTTGATTGTATGGACTTTGTAAGATACATCAGTCCGCCACACTCTGCATAAATTGGCATGCCATCCTGGGCATATTTTTTTACCAATTTCTTCATGGCATCATTTTTCTGCAATAGATTTGCCTTGACTTCAGGAAATCCCCCGCCGATATAGATTCCATCACAGGGGGGTATTTTTTTATCTGAAACCGGACTGAAAAATACAATTTCTGCACCTAGTTTTCTTAGCGAATCCAGGTTGGCTTGATAATAGAAATTAAAGGACTCGTCCATGGCCACCGCTATTGTAGTCTGCACTTTCCTGTCTCTTGTCTCACGCACTTGAGGCAAGCTAGGCACATTCCTTGCAAGTTTGGCTATTTTTTCAATATCAATAAAACCAGAAAATGATCTTGCAATAGATTTTATTTTCCTATCAAGGGATTGCCTTTCCCTTACAGGTATCAGTCCAAGATGCCTAGATTGGAGACTGTCATTGTTTCTTGGGATGACTCCAAGTATTGGCAGTCCCACTTTTTTTAGTGCATCCCTGCACAGTGTTTCATGCTTTTTGCTTCCAATTTTATTTAGTATGATTCCACAAATCCTAGAGTTTTTCTCAAAATTTTTGAATCCAAATGCAGTTGCTGCAATAGAGCGAGCAGTCTTGCTTGCATCCAAAACAAGGATGACATTAGATTTTGTAATATTTGCAACATCATGTGTGCTTGCAAAGCTTGATCCTCCGCGAAACCCATCATAGTATCCCATCACACCCTCAATTACAGAAATGTCTTGTTGTGAATTTTGCACAAAACTCTTGAGGACTCGGTTCTTCCCCATCATCCAGACATCAAGATTCCAAGTAGGTTTACCTGAAATAGAGCTGAGATAGCTCGGATCTATAAAGTCAGGCCCTACCTTGAATGGTTGAACCGAATATCCTTTTTCTTTTAGACCATGAATTATTGCAGTTGTTATGGATGTTTTGCCCACACCACTTGTGGCGCCTGCAAGAACAATTCGCGGTATCTTCATGCCTCTTGGTCTTTGTCAGTATTTTTTATTATTTGAAAAAGTTGTTGTAGTGCAAGTTTTGGATGGTGTGCTGCAAGTTTTAACATACTGACAATACCAAAGTCTGCCTTGATAAAATCAAGAAATTCTTCAGCAGAAAGTTCACCTATTATCTCAATTTCCTTGTCCCACTCTTGATCACTAAGATTTAGCCATCTATACTGTACCTTTACTGCCGCCGCTATCTTTGACCCTATTGCTTTTTTCATTGTCTGCTCATATGATTTTAAAGATTCTTTTGATGTGTCACCCTCAAGAACAGACTGGCCGCCAATCTTGCCAGCTGCCCTACCAAATTCAATTGCATATCTTATCCCTTCTAGTACAAGTGGGTTTGCCTGTCCTGCAGAATCGCCCACCATTATGAGATTGTCATCTATGGTTGACTGCCTTAGTCCTTCATTTGGAATCAATCCATAATGAAACTCGATTGGAACAATCCTGCCAAGATCATTTAGCGGTTTTGGCCTTTTTTCAAGCAACTCAATTAGGAGTTTGCTTGCATCTGCAGGGGAATTTGGCTTTCCAACCCCAACTCCTATGCGCACCTTATTTTTTCCCAAAGGAAAAACCCATGCATATCCTGCAGGAGAATATTGTGAGCCAACCATTAGATACCATGTGTCAGGGCTGACTTTGTCCACATATGCTTCATACTCTGCACCTGCCCCAAATCTTTTCCACGGCATGACAATGCCAAGAGATTTTCCAACAACAGAATAGAAACCACTTGCATCAATTACAAGTTTGGAATTAAAAACTAGTTCTTCTTTGAGCGAGGTTGCTTTTATTCCACTTAATTTTCCCTTGTCATTTTTTATTGCATCAGTTGCACTGGTTCGTAAAAAAATGTCTGCACCTGCACTTGCTGCCTGATATGCAAGAAATTGGTATGTCTTTCTCACATCCAAGACTGCAGCTTGGGCTGTGTCACTTTTTTTTATCACATAATTATTTGGGGAGTAAAATGCATAGTTACTTATTTCATTATAGCACTCTGATGGAATTCCAAATGATTTTGCCTCCTTTATCCACGTTACTCCGCTTGTCCTGACATTTTGTCCTATTGCCTCATCTCTTTCAAGCACTGCAACACTAAGACCTTTTTTTGCAGCACCCAATGCTGCTGAAAGACCTGCTGGGCCTCCTCCCACAACTACTACATCATAGTCATAATTTTTAGCCATGATATTATTACTCAAATTTTCCCTGTTCAATATTATAAGCTGTGGTTTTCAAGTTCTTTTGAACCCAATCTTTTTACCTAGCGCACAAAAAAATATTTCAAATGACAAAGGGACTTGTTATAGTATATACAGGAAAAGGAAAAGGTAAGACAACAGCGGCTCTCGGAATGGCTCTTCGTGCAGTTGGCTATGACCATAAAGTTTGCATGATACAGTTCATCAAAGGTTCATGGCATTATGGTGAGATGACATCATCAAAAAGACTAGAACCCGAGTTTGAATTAACCGCAATTGGCAAGGGATTTGTCGGCATAATAGACGACAAGAGTCCTATTGAGGATCACAAAAAAATTGCAGAGGAGGCATTAAAAGTTGCACAAGAAAAGATCAATTCAAAAATATACAATATTGTAATACTTGATGAGATAAATTATGCAATAAATCTTGGCCTTGTAAATCTAAAAGATGTATTAGAAATTATTTCAAACAAACCTGATGATGTTAACTTGGTACTGACAGGAAACCACGCTAAGGATGAAATGATAGAAAAGGCAGATCTAGTTACTGAAATGAAGGAAATAAAACATCCATTCAAATCTGGAATAAAGGCAAAAAAAGGAATCGACTTTTAGGCAACAACATTAAATTATGTACGATAAATTTGAAAACCATGACAACAACTGTACAAGATTTTCCTGAAGTGGGAGAGATTGTAGTTGCCACTGTTACAAGAATAGTGGATCAAGGAGCATATGTCTCACTAGACGAGTTCAACAAGATACAAGGATTCTTGCATGTGTCAGAGATTGCCACAGGCTGGATTAGAAATGTAGCCAAGTTTCTCAAAGTTGGAGAAAAAAAAGTCTTACTTGTAAAACGTGTAGATCCACGAAGATCTGAAATAGATTTATCATTAAAACAGGTATCATCTGATCAAAAAAAGAAGAAGCTTTTAGAGATAAAACGCGGTGAAAAGGAAGAGGCACTAATTGAGAACCTAAAATCTCGTATTAGTTTATCCGAATCCGAGATGACAAAACTAGAAAATATCCTGGTAGAGAAATTTGGCTCAGTCTATGATGCATTCTCCGAGGTTTCAGCCAAGGGCATATCCATTTTAGATAACCTAAACATACCTCAAAAGGCATTGACTGTAATTGCAGATCTTGGTGCAAAGATCCAAGTTCCCCATGTTGAGATACGCGGCATTTTTGAGATTACATGTAACAAATCAAACGGCATTGAGATAATCAAGACCGCACTAATTGATGCAACCGCAAACAAGAAGGAGATCGCTGTCACATACATTGGCGCTCCCAAATACCGCATTACCCTCACCGCTCCAAACTTCAAGGAGGCAGAAAAGGAACTCAAGCCAATTCTTTCATCCGTACAAGATGCAATAGAAAAGAAAGGTGGCACATTCAAGTTTACAAGAGAAGAATCAAAGAAGACACGAGAAGGTTGACATGCACTTTCAGATGAGAAAATGTACAGAATGCAAAAGATATACACTAAAAGACGAGTGTCCCAAGTGTGGACATCAGACTGCTACCGTACACCCAGGAAAATATTCTCCAGATGACAAGTATGCAAGATATCGCATCTCGGACAGATACAAATAGTCTAGTTTTATTTTGTTGTGCTGTTAGATGACTCTATAGTAATTGTTGTTACACGTGCAGATTCAACATCATCTGGCTGATTGGTAGTTGGATCGGTTTTTAATGCTGCTATCTTGTCTACAACATCTTGGCCTGATACAACTTCACCAAATAGAGTATATTGGTCGTTTAGCCATGGGGCATCTCCAAGTGTGATAAAGAATTGGGAGCTTCCACTGTTAACATCAGCACCACGTGCCATACCAACCATATACTTTGTGAAATTCAAAGTAGAACTAAATTCTGGAGGAATTGTGTGTCCAGCATCACCAAGACCCCATGTACTTCTGTCTCCTGTTATAGTATTTGGATCACCACCTTGTATTACAAATCCTGGCATTATTCTGTGAAATACAGTCTTGTCATAGAAACCAGAATTGGCAAGTTTGATAAAGTTCTCTGTTGTTTTTGGTGCAACACTGTCAAATAATCTGAATTTGATATCTCCAAACTTTGTACTTATCACTGCAATATTTCCTCCACTAGGTGTTGGGATTGTTGCAGGTTTTATTGTTGTACTTGAGCTATTTGCTTGTGATGTACCAAGAGAGTCAGATGTTAATTGAGGTTTGTAATCCGGATTTACTTGATAAATCAACACTCCTGAAAACACGCCAGAGTCTTTTCGGTCCAAGCTTGGAGATGAATACACCAGACGCAATGGTCCTGCGCCATTTGCAGGATATTTTACAGTTTTAGAGTAAATTGCAGTGTACCCCGTAGTATATGTAGGCGATTCATTGTGCGTGTTTGGATCATAGTATGTTAGCGGAGTAAATGGAAACATCTGTCCAAGCAAAGTATTCTTCCAGAAATAGTCTGTGGGCGTAAAGGAATCATCCTGAAGGAATTTGGTAGGGTCAAGGCCTCCTATTTTCATGAACCACTGTTTCTTGCTTTCATCTCCTCCACCTCCTAGTACGTAAAGATCTTGTCCATTTGAAACAAACTTTTGACCTACGACATAAACTAGAACATAGTTTGCTCCTGCCTTGTTTAGCATCTTCCATGCCTCATCGGGGGAATTTAGTAATATCCGTGCAATGTTTGCTATAACATTTGTATCAACTGTAGCATTATCTGCCAGTGTCTTTCTTTCACCCAGAGTTTGTACCCAGTACCCATAATCCCACCAAGAAGCAACTACAGAGTCCTTTGGAGTATTATTTTTAATCCAATTTAGAGCATCTGGCCAGTCATTAGTAGATATGGCAAAATTTGATCCTCCATTAAGAATAGTGGGTGGAGACTTTGTTATTGAAATCCAGTTAGCATTTACAGGATATAGAGCTGGAACCAACAATAATGCCACAATTACTGCAACAAATGCAATCTTTGGAACCCTTCCAAGCAAATCAGAGGTTTTCTTTGTCGGAATTTCCTTTTTCGTACTTGACCCTTTTTTTGAGGATTCAACAAATTTGATCTGCTTATTTTCACGTTTCAAAATATCAGCTACAAGTACAGCAAGACCTATAGACGAAAGTATGATCACAGAAGTCGCCGTAAGTAATTCTAATCTAGAGAAAGTTGATCCAGCATATGCCCCAACGATGCCTATTATCAGAGCAAACACCATCATTTCATTTCTAAGAGAGAACCTAGATGCATTTAGATCACCATTTCTTTTTCTAAACACAAGCCAAATTCCAAGGCCTGCAAATAACATGAGCACCGAGAAATAACTAAAGTTTTGTGTCAGTGTAGGAGTGGCATGCTCTGCAACAGAGTCAACCAGAGGATCTTCGGAGGTCAGGAACGGGTTTATCGCATTAAGATAACGGAAGCTTACCGTATGAAGAGTATCTGAAGATAATACAACACATCCTATTATCATCAGGGCAGCCAAGACTAGAAGACTATTACGTATACGATGTTGTTCCTTACTATATTTTTGAATGAAAATTATCACCACAAGCAGGATGGCAGGACCAATCATTGCCAGTCCCCTTACACCAAATACAAAAGTAGGTCCAGGTCTTGCAAACAATCCTCCAGATATTACCATAGTTATGGCTACAAATAATGGAATTGCCCAGAGCAAGAAATTATGATCTTTTCGAATGAATGGTAGTGCAACAAAAAACAGACCTAGCGGAAGTAAGAAAAATTCTATTCCACCCCATGATGCAAATCCAACAGCTAGGAAAAATCCACCGCCTATCAATTTAGATATAGCAATTTTTTTGTTTTCTGACTTTAACGCACTAAGAAATAGATACACTCCCAACAATCCATAAAACAAACCAAGAGGTTCAGACTTGAACCACCCAATAGTTCCCCTGACTATTATAGGAGGAGATAATGCAAAGAAAAGTGAGGCAAAGAGTCCTGCACTGGTACCTCCCAAGACACGAACTAGTGCAAATATGATTACAGTAGTCAGTGAGCCAAAGACTACTGGAAAGATTATAGTAAAGTCATAGAGACTTGTTCCTCCGCCAAATATTTTGTATAAAATTGCATCCGTCACATGTAATGGCACCTGAGAAGTAGCAAAGACATCTCTTCCAGTAGGATACCAACTCATGTCATCGTGCCAATGAATATACGCATTCAATCCATTATCTAGCAAATATTGCGTAGCCCGATAATTGAAGAATGGATCAAATTCGTTTAGCTGGAATCCATAATCAGCAGCCTGAGATCTAACCATTGCAGAAATGGAAAATGAAATTATGAGAATTCCAATTACAAGCAGATGCCTCAAATGAAAGTTAAATTTTCTTACGGTAAACAGTTTGGCATCTTGAATCAAACTAGTTTTTGATGGAATTTGCTCTGTTTATAAATCCATAGCGTAAATAATGCCAAATATATTCCAAGGATAAATAAACAATACTCAAAACAGGTTGAAATCACGTACAGTAATGATTACAAGTCTTTGCACCATAATTGTTTTTACGTAAAATCACAATCTACGTATTGATATAATGATGATAACTAGAAATTATAAATTCAGACTTTATCCTACAATACAACAACAAAACAAATTACAAAATAATGTTTCAGTGTGTAGATGGGTTTACAATAGATTTGTTGAGATAGCACAAAATAATTTTGTATCAAGAAATGATCTTAATTATTTTCTTACTGAATTAAAGCAATCTGAGCCTTGGCTATATAATTATCATTCTAAGATGTTGCAGATGGTATCAACACAATTAGAAGGATCACAGAAAGCATTAATTGAACTAGGCAAAAAAGGCTACAAAGTTGGAAATCTTAAATTTGCAAGATATGAGAAATATCGGACATTTGTATATAACCAATCAGGTTACAAACTTGAACAACATGGTAAAACTGATCTTTTATGGCTTTCAAAGATCGGATTCATAGAGATTAGAAAGCACAGAGAACTAAGTGGCAAGATAAAACAAATTTCAATATCACGGTCAAAGAGTGGAAAATGGTATGCAATTATAACATGTAATATCAACACTGTGACAGACATTAAAAAAATAGACTATGAAAAATCCATAGGTATTGACGTTGGAATAAAGAATTTTGCGTATGATTCTAAAGGATATGCTACACCAAACCCATTAAATCTGAAAAAACTGTTAAAGCCATTAGTTAGAATACAGAAAAAAATATCAAGAAGACAAAAGGGATCAAACAACCGCAAAAAGGCTGTGAAATTTTATCAAAGAATTCATGAGAGAATAGCAAATAGGAGAAGAGATTTCCACCATAAACTGTCGACCCAGTATGCCAAAAATAATGACATTATCTTTGTTGAGAGGCTAGAAAAACTAAACATGGTCAAAAATCACAAGTTAGCAAGAAATATCATGGATTCAGGCTGGGGTATATTTTTCAGGATGCTAGAATACAAATGTAAGATGATAGTAGAGGTATCTGCAAGAAATACTACAATTGATTGCTCAAGGTGTGGAAATGCAGTACCAAAAAATCTTGCCATGCGCATCCATCATTGTAACAAATGCGGTCTGACATTAGATCGTGATCATAATGCAAGTTTGAATATTTTACAAAACGGATTATGCATCATAGAAATTGGTAACAAACTACCGCAGGAATTGTGGAAAGTAACGCCTGTGAAGATCTCAATGAGGTCAATGAAGCAGGAAGATGCTACCATATACACTTGATAGTAAATTCACTACTCTTTTGCGAGGATTTGAACCTCACATGATTTTACAAGCTGCTTAAAGTCATGAGCATCTTTCTCACTGCCAACAATTACTCCATAATGCATTGGAATTGCAATCTTTGGCTTGATCTTTTCCATAGCTTTAGCTGCTTCCTGTGCCGTCATTACATAGGTTCCACTGACAG
>DASUKX010000058.1:0-10448 GCA_036278495.1 Nitrosotalea sp. | reverse complement strand
TAGATACTGCTTGTATTGCGGCATCTCGGTGTATTCTATTGCAGCAAAATGTATCTTACCTTCAATCTGATCCTTGATTATTTCAGGTGTTGGAGGAAAGCCCTGAGGCTCATACAGTATTCCGTCTGCCCAACGTGCAGGAGGTGCAGAGCTACCCAATGGAACGTTGTTTGTCTTGATACTTAGAAAATCTTCAATGCTGTTGACTTTGACAAGCTCATGAATTATTATCTCATTTATTGGTTGATGCCTAATTGTTACCATGATTCTAAAGCAATCAGTGTATCATTTAACGGATCCGATCTGCTTCAAATCTTCATCTGATGTTCTAGTACGACTGGAGTACAAGAACAATCATTACAACCGTAAATGCAGTAAAAATAGAGCCAATTCCTATTGCCATTTTGGTGTTTCTGCTCATGTATTGTCCTGACATTTTCTCTAATTTAAGATATCACATGTTTTCCAAAAAGAATAATCTTTCCAAACCTGATTAATTTGATTAGATTTTAAATAAGGTAACAATCGTTCACATCTGCATGAGTGAACAACCCAGGCAGTTTTTCAATTTCTCATTTTTTAAGGTGGACCCAAAATGGAGATGGATGGCAGACTTGGCAAAAGAAGAGTCTGCAAAAGAAGTAGAAATCGTCCTTAAAAATTCACAGATAAAATACAGAACTTATTCTACTCTTGGACTGCGAGACGATGCAGAATTTCTGATCTGGTTTGTATCTGATTCAGTTGAAAAAATCCAAGATGTTGTATCAAAATTATACCTTACAGTCTTTGGAAAATACATCATACCTTCGCATGTTTACCTGTCAAGTACAAGACCTTCGGTGTATGCAAGCAATCAAGGCCCAAAGGGCTGGATAGGAGGAGAAGAGCAAAAAAAATATGTTGTCGTATATCCTTTCATAAAAACACGTGAATGGTATCTACTTCCGCTTGAAAAAAGAAAAGATATGATGACCGAACACATTCAGGTTGGACACAAATATCCGGAGGTCCAGCTAAATACCACATACTCATTTGGGATTCATGATGAAGATTTTATGCTTGCATTTGAAACAGATACTCTACACAAGTTCCAGGACTTGATAATGGACTTGCGAGAAACACGTGTCAGTGGATTTATCGCAGTTGATACGCCAATGATTGTCTGTGTCAAAAAAGACATTGTTCCTTTGATTAGGAGCCTTGGATGATGAAGGCACTAAAAGAATGGGCTACTGTAATTACTGCACTTGAAAATGGAGACCAGACAGTTTTGCTCCGAAAGGGAGGAATTTTAGAAACAGCATCAGGGTTTCAGGTTGAAGATAAAAAATTTGTCCTCTTTCCAACATATGAGCATCAAGATAATTCTTCTTTAAAGTCACAATTTTATCGATATCTTGCAGATGTTCGAGAACAAAAACCACGTGATGGTTTTAACAAAATCACATCCTATGCCGAAGTGCTTGCAGAGCACGATGTCTCATCAATGGGAATACTTGAAAAATTATCTGACTTTCATATCTGGAGTGAATCATACATGGTGGAACGAATGAACTGGATGCCTCAAAAACCAATGACTGCAATATTTCTCAAGGTATACAAGATTGCACCAGTGGAAATTCCAATTCTTCCAGAATATCACGGTTGCAAATCTTGGATAGAATTAAATGTCAATGCAGGAACTGGATCAGCTGTTTTAGATGAAGCAGATCTGCAACAAAGATTATCAGAGTTTAGGAGTATCATAAATTGAAATACAGAAAACTTGGCAAGAGTGGAATTGATGTATCTGAAGTTGGATTTGGCGCATGGACACTTGGCCTTGATTGGTGGGGAAAAAAGATTGAAGATGATGAAGCAAAAAGAATGCTCAAGCGCGCATTTGATTTAGGTATTAATTATTTTGAGACTGGAGACATTTACGGAAGGGGAAAAAGCGAAAAGCTAATCGGTGAAGTTTTTTCCGGAATGCGAAACCAAGTTGTACTATCAACAAAGTATGGCTATGACATTTATTCAAACGAGCAGATAGGCCACAAGGAACTGCCACAAAAATTCACAACTGAGTTTACTGACTTTGCCTTGAAGAAAAGCCTTGAGAGATTACAAACAGATTATGTTAATGTCTATGGGTTACACAATCCAAAAATTTCAACCATTAAGGACAAGCAAATTTTTGATTTTCTGGACGAAAAAACTAAAGAGGGAATAATCAAGAGCTATCAAATTGCACTGGGTCCTGCCATCGGGTGGACTCAAGAAGGACTAGAATCCATGAAATTAACAAACACTGCAGCAGTGCAGACTGTATACAACATTCTTGAGCAAAACCCGGGAAATATTCTCCTAGAGGAAGCAGAAAAAAATAATGTCGGAATTTTGGTTCGTGTGCCTGATGCTTCTGGAATATTGACGGGAAAAGTAACTGCAGACACAAAAATCAGTGAAAAAGATCACCGCTCAGTACGAAGCGGAAACTGGGTCCAAGAGGCATTAAAGAAAGTAGACCAGTTGATGCCTATTGCAAAAAGAAACGGATTGAACATTACAGAACTTGCAATCAAATTCATCTTGTCACAAAAATCTGTCTCATCTGTACTGCCTACAGTAGTAAGTGAGGAAGAAATCGAGATGTTCTCTACAATGTCTGATGGAAAATATCTAAGTGATGCTGACAAAAACGAGATAGTTGGACTTTTCAAACAATGGCCATCATATGATCTAAAGGCGTCTGTACAAACTGCCTAAGATATCACTTGACAAATAAAACAAATTATATTCAAAGAAAGATTAGCGAGAATGATGGTTCCTGGTCAAAAAAAGACATCGACTATGACATTTCGAATAGATGAAGATGTGCTCAACAAACTTCGTTCTGAATCTGAACACAGGGAAACCAGTCTTAATACATTTGTCAATCATATCTTCAAAAGATACGTAGAATGGGACATGTTTGAAGCAAAGGTTGGAATGATTCCTATTGCAAAACCAATCATCGTAGAACTCTTTGGAACTCTAAGCAAGGACCACATCATTGACATGGCAAACCGTATCGGAAAAAATGTAGTAAGAGATACTGCATTATTTATGCAAGGTGATTTTAATCTAGATTCATTTATCTCTTGGTTTGAAGCAAGGATGCGTGCCTCTTCAATTGAAATAAATCACAACATCAAAAATAACATTCATACCTTTATCATCAAACACGACCTTGGTGAGAACTGGTCACTATACCATACTACTGTACTTGGGTTGATCTTTCGTGAAGTCTTGGAGAAAAAGGTTGATTTTGAGTACAATGCTGGCATGATGTCGTTCAAGTTTACTGAATAAGTGATTGCAAATAATTGCAAGTGATTGCAAATGAATTCACTCTAATCGCTCTTGTTATATTTTATGGCGTGATACGGTACCCATGCAAGTTTTACAACAAGGAAGAACAATTGAGGGAAAGGATGCAGACAATATTTTGAAAATAATGTCAAACGACCAAGCCCTGCAGATACTCCGCTCTACAATTGATTCCCCTAAATCAGCATGGGATATTAGCGCCATGTCAGAAATTCCATTGACTCAGGTCTATAGATGGGTTCGAAGGCTTCACAATTCTGGTCTTGTGAAAGTATCAGGGGACACAAACGCGTCTGGTAAAAAGTTCTTCATGTACCAAAGCAAAGTGCATTCAATCAAGGTAACATTAACTCCTACTGCGGAAACATTGATTGAGCTTTCCTAGAATTTTATAATTATACTGTAATTGGATCTTCGATATTGAATTCGTGTTCTACAAAATATTCTACTCGAGTTTTTTTGAATTCTCTTGAACTAAATAGAATTCTGTAATCATCAACATTTACCTGTTTTTGAATCTCTCTTGCCATGTCTTCTGCCTCTTC
This sequence comes from Nitrosotalea sp., assembly GCA_036278495.1. Lineage (GTDB taxonomy): Archaea > Thermoproteota > Nitrososphaeria > Nitrososphaerales > Nitrosopumilaceae > Nitrosotalea. Next base: position 6,549 of record DASUKX010000058.1, on the reverse strand, counting down.
AATTGATTTACAGTGGACCATGGAAAATACACTGTATGGCCAGTCTTGGTATACTGGTCTCTGGTAGCAGTGGCTAATTTGTGGAAATGCCCCCAATTTGGCCCCAACCTCTTCAATTCTTTCATCTGGGACTTGCCACACTATCATACCATTTGCAGTAAACCCAACCTCTCTGTGTCTTAGAATGGCTGCAAACCTTCGCATTATTCCGGTCTCTTCATACTGTTTTATTTTTTCAAGCAACTGTTCTTCTGTTATGCCAAGTTTCTGGGCCGATTTTAAAAATGGTCTTTGAACTATTTCCAAGTCTTTTTGCAGCTCGCGTATGTAGTCCTTTTCTTCTTCTGTTGCTACAAACTTGGTCTCGATAATTTTCTTTTTCTCCTCTGATGGTTTAATGTCAGACTTTTTTTCCTCTACCATCTCAAGCTTTACTCCTATCTTGAATAACTTGATGGTGGGAAGAAGTCTTGTCTTTTTAATTCCTGGTAACTTTGAAAATTTATCAATCTCTGTCTTTAGGTCAGATCCTGGAGGAACTGCAAGAGTAAACCATAGGTTGTATTCGTGGTTTCTCTCATAATTGTGGCTTACACCGGGATGTCTATTTACTTGATTTGCAACATGATCTAGTCTTTCTGGCTCTATTGCCATTGCAACAAGTGCGCTCTTGTATCCTAGTTTTCGCGTGTCAAATATTGCGCTAATCTGCCTGATTATTCCTGCCTGTTTTAGTGCGACAAGTCTTTGCATCAATTCTTCATCTGAGAGGCCAAACTTTTTTGCCATGATTTCATATGGCTTTGGAGTCAAGGGAAAAGTCCACTGGATCTCGTTTAGAATCTCTTTATCCAACTTGTCCATGTTACAGGAAAAAACTTGTCTTACAATTAAAAATGTTGCCTAGTTTGTCATAGAATCTATAAATATCATTTCCAGTCAGCGAGATCCGTTGATAGTTGATCTAAATCTTCATGGAGATTTGGTGATTATAGTGGGTGGAGGAAATGAAGGACTAAAAAAAGTAAACACGTTACTGACTCAGGACTGTAAGATTCTCCTTATCAGTGATTCCACCAATAGACAGATTCAAAATTATGTCAAGCAAAAGAAAATATCTTTTAAGCAGATGAGGCTTTCAAATGCAAACTTTTTAAAAAAATACAAGCCATTTATGGTCTTGGCAACAACTGATGATAAACAACTCAATCGCAAAATCGTGCAGCAAGCAAAATCAATGCGGTGCTATGCTTATGCTGCAGACGATCCAGAGGTAAGCGACTTTGCATTTGGCTCTGTGATTAACATCGATGATACGGTACAGATAGCAGTATCAACTGGAGGAAAAAGTCCTGCCATGGCAAGAAAACTAAAACTTCAGGCAGAAACGATCTTCAAAAAAGTAATAAAAAAAGAGGACATTTATCACATAAAACTACAAGATTTCGCAAGAAAGGCAGTCAAGGATAAACTCCCGACATTTCCTGAGCGAAAAAAGTTCCTCTACAGCGTCATGAATGACAATCAGGTTAAACAATTAATACGAGACGGAAATCTAAAAAAAGCACAGAAGCGGGTTATGGAAATGCTAGGTGAACTAATCTGACAAGTGATGTAATAAACGCAAGAGTTACTTTTAGAAAGTCTCCAATTCACATGCTTGAGAGATTTACTTTTCCAGATCTGGATTCTGCCTATGAATCGTTTTTGCAACATTCTGGATTGCAAGAATGTGTCATATTGCAAACCTGTAACAGGGTTGAACTTTTTGGATGTACAAATTCTGCTGATCTCTCAAAAATAAAAAAGACCTGGGCATCCATTGCAGGCCTTGAAGAAAATGCATTCAAAGAAAATCTTGAGGTAAGCCAAGGCACAGATGCATACACACACCTGCTCAAGCTTACGTCTGGTCTTGATTCTCTTGTAATAGGCGAAGATCAAATACTTGGCCAAGTAAAAGAATCAATCAATACTGCAAAAGGACTGAAAGCTTCTGGGGATAATCTCAACACTTTGTTTGACAAGGCAATCAAGATTGGAACTCGTGTACGCCAGGCAACTGGAATAAGCAAGGGAAGCCTGTCCATTGGATCAATGGCAGTAAACCTTGCAGAAGAAAACATTGACGATCTAAAATCAAAACATATTTTATTAATTGGAACTGGTGAAGCCGCAAGTCTTGTAGCAAAATCACTCAAAAAAAGAGAGATTGATTTTCTTGTAACAAGCAGAACCTTTGAGCGTTCAAAGGCCTTTGCAGAGACTGCAGGTGGAACACCAATGCCATTTGAGCAAGCAACTGCAAATTTCAAATCAATTGATGTATTGTTTGTGGCTACAATTGCACCATATTTTCTTGTCACACATGACAGAGTAAAGGAAGCAATGGAATTCAGAAAAGATGGAATGTTGATAATGGATCTTTCAAATCCTAGAACTGTTGATGATAAGGTATCGACTATAGACAAAATCAAAGTAATGAACTTGGACCAAATAGCAGAGATGGTAGAAAAAAACATGAAAAATAGAATGGGCGTAGTATCATCAGCAGAGCGTATAATTAATGAGGAGTTACCTGTAGTAGAAGCAGCAATGAAGAGACTTGAGGTAGAACCAATTGTAACTAATGTCTTCAAGGAGATAGACCAAGCCAGAGTAAAAGAATTAAAAAAAGCACTACAAATGCTGGGTGAAAAAGACGAACAAAAAATACGAATTATTGACCAACTCACACAAGCAATTGTTGAAGATATCATGTCAATCCCAATGAATAATCTTCGAAAGGCCTCAGAGCAGGGTGATGCTGAGATTCTAAAAACTGTTACAAGACTCTTTGATTATAAGACAAGAGAGTAACAAATTATATTTGCTAAATCAGGTGTCTTGTATATAATGTCTTTTCCTAATTTGAGACTACGACGTCTTAGAAAAACTGGTAAAATTAGGGAACTATTAGAAGAAGTGAGGCTATCTCCAAGAGATCTCATCTGTCCGATATTTGTACAAGAGGATCTAAAATCTAGAATTCAAGGAAGTTCAATGCCTGGCATGGAAAGACTCCCACTTTCTGATGTTGCAACTGAAGTAAACTCTATTGCTGAACTAAAAATTCCCGCAGTCATGGTATTTGGAATACCATCACACAAAGATGATGCAGGTACTTCTGCTTTTACTCAAAATGGAATTGTTCAAAAAACAATTTCTGAAATAAGAAAAAATCTTGGAAATGATATTGCAATAATGTCTGATGTTTGTCTCTGCCAGTATACCAGTTCTGGTCATTGTGGACTGGTAAAAGGTAACCAGATAGACAATGATTCAAGTCTTGAGACTCTGGCAAAAGTTGCAGTAAGTCAAGCCCAGGCCGGAGTTGATGTTGTATCACCATCTGCAATGATGGACGGACAGGTAAAGGCAATACGACAGGGTCTTGATGACGCTGGATTTTCTGATGTTGCAATCATGTCGCATTCTGCAAAACATCGCTCTTCATTGTATTCTCCATTCAAGGACATGGCCCACTCTGCACCACAGTTTGGAGACAGAAAGAGCTACCAGTTACCGTACACAAATCCAAAGGAAGCCATGAGGGAAGTAGAGACAGACATACAAGAGGGAGTGGACATTGTAATGATAAAACCTGCACTTGCATATCTTGACTTGATATCTATGACACGAGAAAAATTCAATGTACCAATTGCAGCATATAGCGTCTCAGGAGAATATGCCCTTGTAAAGGCAGCAGCCATGGCAGGATATATTGATGAAAAAGAAGTCACGCTAGAAATTCTTACAGCAATAAAACGTGCCGGGGCTGACATGATAGTAACATATTTCTCAAAGGGCGCAGCAAAAGCACTCAACGAGAAATGAGAGAAGACCAGACATTTGAGATAACGCGTGCATATGACCTACTACCGCATGTAGTTGGTGCAAGCTGGGCCTCAATCTGGTTTAGGATGAATAGAATCAAAAGACCAACAAAAGAAGCATTTCGAGAAAAAGTGGTTGAATATTTTAAAATGCTAGAACCACTTACAAATGCATTTCCACAAGATGATAATTTCAAGGAGATGATTGCTTACATCAAAGACAAACATGCAGATGAAATTAGAAGAATTCTAACTGGAAACAACTCTGAGATTGAAAAAAGATACAAAAGATACGTCGATTACGGTTAGATCTCTTTTTTTAATTCGTCTAGAAATTTTTTCATTATCTTGATTCTTTTCCTTGCTTGTATTTTTCCAGTTTTTGTGTTCATTGTTTTTTCTAGACGCAAGAGTTTTTTGTAAAAATGATCTAGTGTCCAGGATTTATCGTCTGGCAAACGTTTGCTGCAAAATGGATCTATATCATTGTAAAATGGCCTATTTTCTGCACCACCTACCGCAAATGTTCTTGCTATTCCAATTGCACCCAATGCATCAAGTCTGTCGGCATCTTGGAGTATTTTTCCCTCTAGTGTATTTGGAGTAACACCTCTTGAAAAACTATGATCTCTTATTGCATCAGATATGGTATCTATCTCATCTTGACTAAAGTTGTATTTCTGTAAAATTTTTCTTGATTCTTCTGCACTCTCTGATGATGAATTTTTTGAGCGAGGATCTGATTTTGGATATGAGACAATATCGTGTAACAACACTGCAGCTGTTATCATCCTAATGTCTGCTTTTTCTTTTCCTGCAATCATGGTTGCATTCTTGAGTACTCTGGTTATGTGCTCAAAATCATGGGCTGCGTCATTTTGTGCAAGTCTCTTTCTTACAAATTCTTTTAATTTTTTCAACTCCAATTTGGTCTTTGATGTAAATTCATTTTATAAATTGAGGTCTTGGTATGCTCTATGCCTAGTTAGAAATTCCAGAAATATTGGTACAAAAGACAAATAATTCCAAACATTTTGGTCCTATATCCCAGTTATGCAAAAAATGCCATACAAGTACAATATATTTATAAATTAAAATCACGTATTAGATACGTGAGTACCAAAGCGTGGAAATGTTATCGCTGTAATCTTACCTTTACAGATGAATCCCACGCTGCATTGCACGAGGACCTCTCAAGACATAATGTCAGAGAGATTCAGATAGTAAAAGTATAGAAACTAAAACGAAATGATATCACTTGAGGTTTAGCTGGAAAACAAATGTCCTACTCTAATATTTCAAAGATGAATTTTGAGGTCTCAGAAGAACAGAAAGTTTTTCTTGATAAAATAGACCGAGTTTGCAAATCCATTAGGGATTATGAAGCTAGATGTTATCTTGATGAGAGATCAAACGACCGGGTGATTCCTGAATTTGGGGAGATTGGAATGCTTGGATGCCCAATATCTAAAAAATATGGAGGCTTGGGCTATGACGTCTTGACATATCTTTTTGCAATGGAGAGAATTGGCAGAGAGGGAAATTCTCTTCGAACATTTTTCTCTGCACATGTATCCATTGGACAAATGGTAATACAAAACTGGGGAACCGATGAGCAAAAGAAAAAATATCTCTCTGATACTGTAAATGGAACCAGCATAATGGGTTTTGCACTAACCGAGTCTGATGCTGGAAGTGATCCTGGAAGAATCTCAACAAAATTTGAAGAACGGGAAGATAACTTTGTACTCAATGGGACAAAGCATTGGGTGGGAAATGGAACATTTGCCAAAGTGATCACCACCTATGCAAGAGGACCTGATGGAAAAATATCGGCATTTATTGTGGATGCAAACTCTAAAGGCTTTCACGCAGAAGAGATGAAAAATAAAATGGGATTGCTTACAGTAAAAAATGCTGAAATTACTTTTGAGAACTGTCTTGTACCCAAACAAAATCTTCTTGGAAAAATTGGAAATGGTCTTAGTGTTGCATTTAGTGCACTAATTGATGGAAGACTAAGTGTGGCAGCAGGTGCTGTAGGTGTAATGAAGGATTGTCTTGATGAATCAATTCGATATTCTCAAAAAAGAGAACAACATGGTTCTGTTCTTGCAAAAAAACAATTAATCCAGGAACATATTGCAACCATGATTATCAACATTGAAAGTTCACGGTGGTTGGTATATCGTGCGGGTGCCGCCAGACAAAAACTCCATGATTACGTTGAAAATCTAAAAGAGCGGGATGCAAATTGGCTTGATTTTCTTAACCGGGAAAACAAGGAATATTCTATTTTGCGTAACAGGGCAGACAGGCTTGCAGCCATTGCCAAATTGCATGCTACAAATGCTGCATTTGACTGTGCAAACAGAGCAGTTCAGGTATTTGGCTCATACGGGTATCAGAAGACAAGCCGCGTGGCACGGCATTTTCTTGATTCTCGCGCAATTGTAATCTATGAGGGAGCAAATGAGGTACTCAAACTAAAGATAGCATCACTTGAGATGGGTGACAAGTATGATGCATACTAGATTTTTATCAAAACTTTGTGCATGATGTCAAGACCTTCATGAATCTGCTCTTTTGTAATTATCAATGGTGGTATAATTCTCATTGATTTTTGACCTGCCCCCAAAGTCATCAAACCATGTTTGAATAGTTCTACAAGTTT
>DASUKX010000057.1:0-2012 GCA_036278495.1 Nitrosotalea sp. | reverse complement strand
TAAGTCAGCCTAACAGTACCTCCAATGATAATCAAACTGCAATACCAGAGTTCCCAGTTAGTTCCCTGATGATAATGGCAATTGTGGCAGGACTTGGAATTCTATTTGTAAGAATCAATCCTAGGCTACAGACTGGACTGTAAAAAAATTAATTGAAAAGCAAATGCCAAACATAAGAATAATAGCTATTTTTGCAGTCATTGTAATTGCAGCAGTAGCAGGACTTGCGTGGCCGTTTATTTCTACGATGAAATTTGGTTACATCATGGAACCTGTGCAGGCAAGCCAGTGGCACATGGGTAAAGGCTCTGAATACACTCCAGAGATGACATACCAGGTAACTTTTAACCAGACAACTTTTTTGGCTGACATGAAATTTCTTCCAGTTTCTCAAGGTGCACAACAACTGTTAGTCAAGATAAATCCAGGTGGTGGTGCAAGTGAGATAGACCAGACTGTACCCATTGGATTGGTCTATGATTTTGTTGATGTATCGGTACCATCAAAACCATACTTTGACATCTTGGACCAGTCTGTGTTTTCCATGCGAGACTATGCAACTGAAGCCAAGTATCTTGCAAAAGATGCAGAATGGGGTGACCTGTATATCGGTGCAAATGAAGAAAAACTCAAGGTAACAGATTCTGGAAAAATGTCATTCAAGTTTGGCTCGGCAGATGCGTATCTGTTGTCATATAGGATTGGTGCAAAGATGAATAAAATCTGGATAGTTGACAATTTGCCGCTTCCCGTAAAAGCTGAAATCTATGACCCAGATGGAAATCTGCAATATTCTTACGAGCTTGGCTCGTTAAAGGCCCCGTCAACACCTGGCTTGATTTCGTAGCAGTTCTCAAGCAGCCAGTTACAGAAATTTTTGATGTTGTCATCTATCTTGCCCCAAATATGCAAAGAGGCAGGCAAGATGTCTAGTCTATAGTTTTGTCCAATGACTCGTACTCCTTCCTTTCCTTCGTACATGTACGCATCCTGGATCTGGGGATTTTGTAATATTTCTGTAGCTTTTGATTTTATTGTATCTCTTGGTACTGGAAATGATTTTGGGTCTCTTTGGAATACAAAGCCAATGTTTTCTGTTCCATAGGAATCGTAATCTTCAATCTTTCCTCTTTCAGGGAAATTAAGTGTGATCTTGATTCTGTATTTTTTTCCAACCTCTGTTGCAATCTCATTAATAGTAGTAAATGCAAGACCTGGGCTTTTCTTTAAGAGAAATCTAATCTGTGGATTGTTTGATTTTAGTTCTGCTTGTAATCTAGAAGATATCTGGGAGAAACTCACAATTGAGTTCTACAAATTTTTCTCATATATGCATTAGGGTATGTTTATAGTAATAAAATATCGGAGAATGAAATGCAAAGAAATAGGTCTAATCATTAACTAGAATTTGCGGTGTATTTTCTTGGCTTTTAGTTTATCCCATACCACATATCCTGTAGGAATTGAAGATTCTAAAAGATCCTTAAACTCTGCATAATCTTCAGATGTCAATGCCTGCGATGCTATTTTTAATAGATATGAACGTCTAGAAGAAAGAGAGCTAAGAATTTTCTTTGCACGTGCTTCATCAAATCCCTTATCCTTAGATCTTTCTACATTGTGTATTACTTCCTCTCTTAGTAAATTCAGATTTGTAAAAAGTTGAATTTGAACCGCAAAATAATCAAGTGCCGATACACCATCATTTCCATGTTCACTACTCATTCCTTTTTCTCATTCTTTAATCTACTATTTGACGTCTTCCTTGAAATTCAGTTTTTATATGAGATTTGAAGTTGAAAAGTCTGAATCGTTCTTCGTGCTTAAATAATATGGAATCTATATTATAGCATGATGCAGCGATCATATTATTCACATAATGTAAGTTATCCCTCATGTCTCACTCATGTTGAGGCAAATGGTGAAACATTCTAAAATAATACTCGGAATGGTGAGTAAAATTGAGAGTCAGGCATAACTTTAATACCAACAAAAAATCGATTAGTGAAATG
>DASUKX010000056.1:0-3177 GCA_036278495.1 Nitrosotalea sp. | reverse complement strand
TATTCGAAACCTTCTTGCCAGAAACTCTCTGATGTAATATCAATTCCTTGTTCCTTGAGAAGTTCTTCTGGCTTTTTAGAGCCTCCTGCAGCCAGAATGTCGATATATGTTGAAGCAAATGATCTTCCCTCCTTTCTATATCTCTGGTATAGCGATAACGATAACAGGTTGCCAAAAGAGTAGGAATAGCAATAGAAAGGAGAATGATAAAAGTGTGGGATACATGTCCATTCTGTTCCAAAGTCCGGGGTTACATCTACCGAGTTTCCAAACTGGTCCTTTAATGTCTTCATGTACTCTGAGGTAATATCTTGCACCATTGCCCCGTTGCCGATTTTTTCATGTGCTGCTATCTCAAAGAGTGTAAAGTATGCCTGTCTGCCAACTGTAGCATACATGTCATCCAGATGTTCTGTCAATATTGACTGTTGTTCATCATCTGATATCTGGTCTAAAATTTTGTTAAACAAAAGCATCTCAGAAAATGTTGATGCAGTCTCGGCAAGCGGCAGCGGCGCTTCTGCTATGAATATTGATTTTCCTGAGGCTGCCACGCTGTGTATTGCATGACCCAATTCATGGGCAAGTGTAAAAACGTCATTTGTCCTGCCCTTGAAATTTACCAGGACATATGGTGTAATTTTGGGAGATATGGTACTACAAAATGCACCGCTTCTCTTTCCTGGCCTGATTGTGGAATCAACATGTCTTTGTACAAAAACTCTACTTGCATATTCGCTTAGCTGCGGACTGAAATCATTTAATGTATCTAAAACAAGTTTTACTGCCTTGTCATAATTGTATTTTTTTTCTTCTCTTTTTTGAATCGGTGCATAAATGTCATATCTTCGCAATTTTTTCATCTTCAGGATGCGCGCCTTGAGCAAAAAGAACTTGCGAAATACATCTGCGTTTTTCTTGCATACTGCAAGCAATGCGTTAACTGTCTTGTCGTCTGTATCGTTTCCAATGTTTCTGACTGATATTGGAGAAGAGTATCCGCGTATCTGGATGCATTCGTCTTTCCAGTTTGAAACAATATTTTGGTAAATCTCTCCTAACACTCCCTTGTTCTTGTCAAACTCTGACAGCAACGCTTGGTATGCAATCTCTCTTGTCTTTGGCTTGGGGCTTCGAATCAGTACTGAGAGTTCTTCCCTGTTGTACCTCTTTGTCTTGCCGTCAATTTTTACCTCAAAGACAAATGCGTTTGTGATTTTATCATATATTTTAACAAGCGCAGAATGGCCCGTCACATCTAATGTGTTGATTATCCTCTCTTCTGGCTCTGTAAGCGAATATTTTGCAAGCAACCTCTTGTATCTTAAAAATTCGTGTAATTCTCCTGATGACTTCATCAGTCGCTGAGCATTTTTCTCATCAATCTGTTTTTTCCACCATTGGTCAAAAAACAGGGTTTGATTTTCAAGCTGCGCCCCAAGTTTTCTCATTTTTGAAACCAGGGATGTTGCCTTGTCTGACTGGGTATCAGACGAGTATTCAAGTGATGCATATCCTGACACCCTGCCGAATTCTTCTGTAATCTCTTCCAAGGTATGGAGCATTGACATGAATTTTTTCTCAGATATTGTAGACTTGAGAATCTTTTTGTTCTTTTCAAAGTTTTTGACGTCATTTTGGATGGACTTTAGGCGTTTTTCAAACTGCGGGGACTCGGGATCCTTTACAAGTTCACTTAGATCCCATTTTCCCTCTTTGAAAACTTGCATCCGACTCAAACTTCTAGTTTCTTCTTAAAATACTATGTGGAAAATAGATTTGCTTTTGTGATGTATTCAATGATACCATGGATGATTCTTCTAAAAATTCTCTAGTAGAATTGATATGAACAATTTGTGCACACGTCTTAAATATGAAAATTACGTAATTGTTGGCATGAGCATGACAGCATGGCATTGTTACAGATGTAATTTGACTTTCAAGGACAAGTCGCATGTTGTTATGCATAAAGAAATTTCACGACACGATGCAAGAGAAGTAGAAATCGCACAATAGATTTCTATATTTTTGTGATTCCATTTGGCAAATCCTTGCAAGTATTTATTTAACCCAAAAATACGTTAGTCGTTCGTGGATCATCACAATTTCAAGGGTAAAGACATACCCCACCTGAAAATAAAACCCAATATGGGAATTGATGATCTGGTAGAAATTTTCTCAAGTACTGGTTATAATGCAAGGCAGCTTGGCGATGCTGCCAAGTTGTACTGTAAAATGATTGAAGATGATGCAACAATTTGTCTCACAGTGGCAGGTGCAATGACACCTGTCGGCTTTGGAGGTTTGTTCAAGTCATTAATTGAGCGCGGCTTTGTTGACTGGATTGTATCCACAGGCGCAAACGTATACCATGAGGACCATTTCGCATGGAACCTACCTGTGAAACAGGGACACTTTGAGGTAGACGACATGGTGCTCTATGAAAAAGACATTGTACGAATCAGGGACGTATACATCAAGGGAGATGAAACCCTCAAGGCAGAAGATAAAATTGTACAAAAAATGTTTACAAAAAGCCTGCTTGACAAACCGTTTACAACTGCCGAGTTTTGCAATGCAATGGGAAAATATTCCAAACAACATTCCAAGAATCCAGAGCGCAGCTTTGTAGTAACTGCATATGATTATGATGTTCCAGTTTATGTTTCCACTTTAAAGGACTCGTCACTTGCACTTGACTTGGCACCGTTGCGACTTGAAAACAAGATACACAGCCTTGACTTTGTAAGAGAAATAATAGAGCAGGCTGCAATTTTGTATAATTCCAAAAAATCCGGAATCTTGGAATTAGGTGGAGGTGTTCCAAAAAATACTGCACAACAAACAGGTCCACTGCTAGACCAAATACTTGGGTTGGGACATGGAGGACAAAACTATATCATACAAATAACTGATGCAAGACCTGACACTGGAGGACTCTCTGGTGCAACCCTGCAGGAAGGAAAGAGTTGGGGAAAAGTAAAGGATGCACACGAAGATGTCATCATGGTGTACACTGATGCAACAATTGCATTTCCAATACTCTGTCTTTATGCACTAAGCAATGAAAAGCCAAGAAAACCAAAGAGGCTGTACAAGAAACTGCCACAGTATTATGAAGACCTATCCAAGGCATACTTTAACAAAAAGCGTTAAGACTAATTTTTTCATGAATTG
>DASUKX010000055.1:0-15729 GCA_036278495.1 Nitrosotalea sp. | reverse complement strand
ACCAAGTGTGAACTCGAATGTGGTCTTGGCAGTTTTATTCTGTCCTCCATATGTTACATCAATTTCATATGTACCAGCAGTCTTCCAAGTGTTTCCTCCTGCAACTATTTGGGCTGAATATGTACCGTCGGAGCCAGGACTTGCCTGTGCGATGTATGCCAGGTTATGCGAGCTGTCTCTGACTACGATTGATATTGGAACTCCAAGCTGATCTGTTACTGTGCCAGATACTGCAATTGTATCACCGTCTGCATATGATGTCTTGTCTGTTGTTACTGTGATTGGAGTTTGTGCAGCTGCGGTGAAAAATGAAACTGTTAACAGAACTATTGCAACAAGGGATACTTTTGAATTAATTGTCAACATGTTAACCTTCATTATTTGATATTTAAGATTTCATTCTTTATAATACTAGTTTAACGTGATACATCGATCCATTTTGTAAGTTTTCTAAAATCCAAGAGTCATCTTAAAATAGAATATTATGTGAGGATTTACCATGCAAGGCTCAAACGCACTTGATAATTATGATGCCAAAAAGGCAGAAAAGTCTCTGAAAATGCTATTTACTGACAAGAGCAACGAATTTCGTGAATTGGCACACGGCATAGGATATCCGACCACGAACAAGGACTGGGAATTGATAATTCTGAATTTCTGCCTTGATTTTGATGATTGTTTTAGGGTGTGGTCAAGTAAAGATACTGCATCTGATCACATGCAGGTGCACAAGTGCAATACCATGATGAGACAGATGGGTCTTGGCAAGTCTAACATGACTGAGGTCACACATCTTGAAAACATTGCATATCGAATTGCAGAAGACTTTAAGGCAATTTACAAGAGAATAGAATAATTCTCTGAAAATTTATTTTTGAAATTTTCTACTAATATCTTATCCTTCTGAGGCTGACTTGCCACCATCCACATTAAGGATTGTGCCTGAAATCCACCTTGCTTCATCTGATGCTAGGTACACTGCTGCATTTGCAATGTCTTCTGGTTGGCCTATTTTGTTTATTGGCTGCTTGTCTTCGAGAACTTTTCTTGCTTCTGGATAGTCAAGGTATGATTTTATCATTCCAGCATTTACAATTCCTGGATTGATACAATTACAGCGAATGTTTCTTCTTGCATATTCTACTGCCAATCCTTTTGTGAACATGTTTATCGCTGCCTTTGTTGTACAGTATACTGTCAGATGAACTTTGGGTATTGCTCTCTCTGCAGAAATTGAGCCAATATTGATTATGTTTCCGCCATTTTTATTTTCAAGCATCTTTATCAAAACTGATTTTGTTATTCTAAATGTGCCAAACAAGTTTGTATCAACTAGAGAATTCCAGTCCTTGTCCTGCATTTCATGAAAGTGGATTGGATCAGTTATTGTTCCTGCATTGTTTACCAAAATGTCTATTCTTCCATAATGATCAGTTATCTGATTTACAGTTTGAATGACTTGCGCTTCATTTGTAATGTCACATGCAATTGCAGCTGTTTTTGCAGAATAATCTGGAATTGATTTTCTCACATGTTCAAGTTTATCAGCATGCCTTCCAAGTAAAACAACTTTGGCTCCTTCTTCTACAAACCTCTTGGATATTTCTAATCCAATATCACTTGAAGCGCCAGTGACAACTGCAATCTTGTCTTTTAATCGCACATAGGATAATGGGGATTATGCTATATGAATAATAAGCATGAATTTCATATACTGGCTTATTTTTTAGCTAGTTTTTGAATTTCTTGTGTGACTAACGGCAAAAAGGCTCCAACATCAGTTACTATGCCTAATGCTTGCCATGTCCCTCTATCCATGAGTTTTGTTACAGTTGGCTGGCTGATGTCTACTACAATCACCTTGACATCTGCTGGTAACATGTTTCCAGTTGCAATGGAATGTAGCATTGTTGAAACCATGATGACAAGTTTTGCATCTTTTACGATTTCTTTGTATTTGCGCTGGGCAACTGTCATGTCTGTTATGACATCTGGCAATGGACCATCATCTCGTAATGAGCCTGCAAGTACAAATGGAACTTTGTTTTTCACACACTCGTACATTATACCTCGAGTCAAGGCTTTCTTCTCCACCATTTTGTGAATTGACCCAGCTTTGAAAACAGAATTTATTGCCTGCATGTGGTTTCTATGGCCTCTTACTGCAAGTGTACCGTCTTGCACATTCATTCCAAGTGATGTGCCAAGAGTTGAATATTCTATGTCGTGAACGGCTAGCGCATTTCCTGCAAGTACTGCGTTTATGAATCCTGATCTAATCAACAATGCAATTGAATCTGATGCCCCTGTATGTACAATTGCTGGTCCTCCAACTAGGACAATTTTTCCTCCTTGTTTTTTTATCTTGTAAATATCTTCCGCAACTTTTCTTGCAATGTGTTGTGTAGGTCTCTCACTTGAGCTTCCACTGCTCATGAATTGAAACAGGTTGACTCCTTCTCTTGGTCTCTCTGGTGGTGTAACTCGTATTCCTTTTTCTCCTACAATTATCTTGTCTCCTTTTTTTATGTCACGGATTGGAGTGCAAAATGCTCGATTTGCTTTTACTATTATGCACTTGTCCATCATCATATTTTCCACCTTGATCCATTTTCCCATATAGAAAATTTCTGTATGGTTGTTAGTTGTACTGTAAAAATCATCTGGCATGACCATGTCTTTTTGTGCTTGTTTTAGAGAGATTGTTTGCTGGATCTTCGATGTTGCGCCTTCACGGTATACTGCTTCTAGTATTTTGTCAAGATGTTCTTGTGAATGGCCCTGGATTGAGAGCTTTGCATGACTCTCATCTTTTTTGTGCTTGCCAACCTTGAACTCTTGGACTTGGAATTCACCCTTTAAGTCCATTATGACATCAAAGATTTTGGTTAGTATCATGGAATCAATGAGGTGTCCTTTTACCTCGATATCATGGGAAAACTTTGCCATTTCCTAAAATGAGTGGATTGTACTAATTTAATCTTGATGTTGCATGATTGGTAAATATTCTCAAACTGGGAGTACCACGTCCCCTGCATGCTCTCCAATGTTGTCTGCTTTTAATCTTGCAACTATTGCATCCTTGCGTTGTGCATCAAGACTTCGTACAAGAGCTTTTGAAATTCCATTTTTATCACAAAGCACTACCATGAATCCAGTGGTATCTGTCAAGACGTATCCTCCTACATCGCTTAACACTGCGTATAGGTTTTCTTGGCCAACTGGTTCCCATACGTTTGTCTTGTTGTCCCTAAGAGCCAATGCTGGCATTGCCTGATCATTGCACAATGTGTTGAGATACTCACGTGCTTCCTTGACTCGTTTTTCTCCCATCTTGAGTGCAACAAAATATTGCATGATTGAAAAAATGATTCTTGTTATTTATACGATAGTGTATCAAGCATATCTAACAATTCTTTTGATTTGATCTCTTTTTTTGCAGAGTCAATAAACAGACCCAGTTTTTCATTTGAAAATCCTTCTGAAGAATACTTCATGGCTTGTATGGCCATCTCCAACTTGTCAATATCATGCAGTAGCAATGCTTCTGCGGTATTTGCTAGAGTGTATTCATCCCAAATGTCTTGATATTTTGTTGCAATATTTTCTGGCAGTTTCGAAAGAATTTCTTTCATGGCTTCATTTTCTGCAACTCGTTTATTCTCGATTGATATTTCGCCTGGCATGAAATCTCCTATGATCGATTCTGCCAAGTCGTGAAGAAGTGCCATCTTGAGAGTTTTTTCCGTGTCCAGATTGTGTGTGTCTGAGAAGATCATTGCCATGATTGCAGTTTCATACGAGTGGTCTGCCACTGATTCTGGGTGCTCTATGCCTACTTTGTTTTTCCATCCGCTGCGTGGTATTCTTTTTAGCTCTGACGCCAGATAGAAAAAATCAAACAACATTTGTAGATTTATCACATTTGCCCGTTTTAATCTTTGAGTATGTCTAGAAAATCTCAGAATTTCATATTTTTCCAAACAAGATTAAAATTGTAATAATGGTACCAATGAACAACCTTGAAAATTTACACTAAAACTGGTGATGATGGCACAACTGGTTTGATTGGCAACAAGCGTGTAAAAAAATCAAATCCAAGAATTGCATCTTATGGTATGGTTGATGAGATAAATGCCTCAATTGGCATCATTTTATCGTTCAAAATAGGAAAGGACATACGTGATTTGTTAACTAAGATACAAAATGATCTTTTTGTGGTTGGAGCAGATCTTGCAAATCCCAATCTAGAAAACAAATCAAATCGAATTACATCTGAAATGACATCTTATTTAGAAAAAGAGATAGACCGCTTGGAGAAAAAACTATCTCCGATAACATATTTTATTTTGCCAGGTGGCGACTTGGTTGCCTCACAGGTTCACTTGGCACGAGCAATATGTAGAAGAGCTGAAACAAACATTGTACACTTGTCTGAAGTTGACAAGGTAAACAATCACTGCTTGATTTACATAAACCGTTTATCTGATCTTCTTTTTGTCGTAGCGCGAACAATAAACAAAAGAAAAAAAATTTCGGACGTTGCTTGGAAAAAGTAAGAGAGACACACTTTAATTCCCCGAGAATCGGATAATGAAATGTGCCGCCGTAGCTCAGCCCGGGAGAGCACTCGGCTGAAGACCGAGCTGTCGCATGTTCAAGTCTTGCCGGCGGCACCTTTTAGTTTTGATAAGTATGATAACTGATTATTTTTGGTATTTTGTGCCTGAAAAACTAAATTTTTATCATGTTGTAATAAAAAATTCGAGACCTTATCTGGCAATTTTTCTATAGCGTGTTAATGTAATCCCGTTTGTCAAAAGTAAAAGTGCTTGTAAAATGTAACCACCCACAATTAACACAATTGCATTATGTAATGGATTTAGTGTACTCATTATTTCTAAATGTTTTGGAGATATTGTATTTCCTGCAATTACGATACCTGCAATGATGAAATTGGGAATGTATGCATACTTGAAATTTTTTAATGATATTATTGCTAATATTGCAAATGCTGATTCTAGAGAAATGGCTTGGATGAGAAACTTGGGATCTCCTAACGGTATACCAAAAGCACCTACTATGCAAATTGATACAAGAACTGCAACCACATATCTCTGAGAAGTCTTGCTCATTTTAATTTTCAAATTGTATATCACAATTAATAAAATTAATTATTCTAGTAGAAATTCAAAACATGTCTTAAATAGGGTGTTTTTCAAAGATAGTTTGAACATAAATGAGTTCAAGCACTACTGATATGTCTGATTACTGCAAAAAAATATTGGCGCTTGATTCAAAGATTCGGTTTGCAGGCAAAATTGTAGATGAAATTTTGATATCCACGGCTAGAAAAGATGGTGTAATACCTTTACTTGACAAGGATCTTGCAGCACTTGCACACCATCAAGTCTCTGTAAAGGCAATGATGGATAAAATGTTCACAGATAAGCTTGGAAATACGGATTGGATAGTAGAATCCAAAGGCAAAGTGAAATTGTTGACAATATTTCAAAAAGACGGGATCCTTATTCTCTCAACAGAACCAACATCTGATCATCATTCCATAATTGAAAAAATAAAGAATCTCAAGTAAGTATTTTGCTTCCGTAATATATGCGAAAATCGGCTTTTTTCTTGAAATCTGGGTGGAATTATTTACTAGTGGAATAATGAGACAAGTTTAAAAGGACGATGTTACTTGTTGGATAATCGTCTTATGACAAAGGACAAGAAAAAAGAAACCAAAAAGCCGGCAAAGAAAGAGGCTCCGAAAAAGGAACTAGCTAAAAAAGAAACGACAAAAAAAGAAGCCCCAAAGGCTAAACCGAAAGAGAAGACCAAACTCAAAGAGGATATAGTTCAGGAAGATGACGGCATAATTGTTGTTGAGGATGACACTGGTCTTGACAAGGAAGCAGAGCTAGAGGCACGAAAGGCATACCTAGAAGAAGCGCGTTCCCAAGAAGCAAGTGACGATTAAATCCATACTTGGTTGATCAAAAAGACTTATCCATGATTGTATCGTCTGTAGTGGTGATGAGATCCCTTTGTCTGATTACTGTAAAACCTGGCAAAGTTGATTCTGTTATAACTTCATTGAAAAAAGCAAGAAAGATAATCAAAGAAATAATGGTTGTAACAGGAAGAGCAGACATTGCGGTTGTTCTCCAAGGTACAATTGATGAAATTAACAACATTGTGATTGATTTTAAAAAGATTAAAGAAATTGTTTCAACTGAGACTCTGATTGAAGTGGAGGTGGATATGGGTTGGTCAAAGCCGTAGTACTGGTAAAATCTCCGAAAAAACTCATAGCTGCAAGATTGCGTATGGTAAAATCAGTCTATGACTCTTTTGCCGTAAGCGGTCAGTTTGATGCAGTTGCACTCATCGAGGTAAAGGAATTGTCTGCCATAAAGGATGTCACGACTGAGATTCAAAACATAAAAGGTGTCGAGCGAACCGAGACACTGGTCCAAGTAGTCTAAAGGTCACTTCTTACCATAATCCTTTAACACTACAAGTGTACTAATCTATCCATGAATATCAGACACCTTGGTAGTGTAATTCTTGCAGTCTCGGACCTTGAAAAATCTCGAAAATTTTATCATGAAGTGATTGGACTGCCAATAAAAAACAGTAGGGAAAACTGGGTAGAATTGGCAAAAGAAGGTGCTACTGTCATACTGCATCCTGCAAGCAAACCCATCAACACGGGAACCTCGATTGAAAATGGAATCGTAATTGGATTGGTTGTGGGAGATATCGAGTCTGCAGTAAAGGAACTCAAATCCAAAAATGTCACAGTGTATAGAGATGTGGTGTCTCAGAAGGCAGGCAAGAACTGCATTGTACTAGATCCGGACAAGTACATGGTATCATTATTTGAACCGTCGTTTGATGATGGCGCAAAGCAAGCTCGTGGTTTCCACGGATTTGCACCTCTCTAAATAATTTTTTTAATTTTTGTTATTATTTTATTGACGGCATCTGGTGTTACAGACTTGTTTACAGAGATATAGTAAATTCCTTCTTTTCTTTGAAATATGACAAGTGTTACTTTGTCATGCTTGATTACGGCACTGTCCATGCTTCCAAGGGTAGTGCTTACCTTATTTCTCATTGCAAGCATTGTTGATACGAGAAAGAATTCATTTCTTGCAGGCTCGTTTGATAAAAGTGTGGCAAGTCCTGGTCTGAATATTCCAGTTAGTGTTCTACCATATTCATTTACAAGTCCGACGTATCTGATTGATTTTGATAATTCTAGAATGCTTTGACACTTTTGTCTGTATTGTGTTATCTGTTCAGTCCATTTTTGACTAGGCGTCTTTTGCATATGTGTCATAGAAAGTTTAAGCTTTATAAAAGTTGGAAACTACTTTTTCTTTTCTTTACCGAGATCTGATTTTAAGGCCAAGTTTTCTTTTCGTAGTCTTTTATTTTCTTCAGCCAGCGAGTCTGCTGATTTCATTGTTGCATGCATTGGATGGCCTGGCATGAATGTATTTGGTGTCATGTTGAACAATCCAGCTGCATATCTTTGAAACATTGTGTGATGGGCTGAAAGTTTGCTCATCATCATGTCCGCATCCTGAACTATGCGATCCTTGACCATTCCAGCACTTGCTATTCCTTGTGGAGGATTTACACGTGGTGGCAATCTTGGAAATGCAAATGGTGAGTTTAACATGTCCATTGGCTGGCCAAAAGCTTCCATTACTTTTCGCACGTCATAAGGCCACATGAATGGAATTTCTGTTCTCCTCTATTTCATGTTTACTCACAAAATCACGCATTAGATATAGGAAAGTGTCAAGTGCGAGTCGTTTTTTATCAAATTCTATCGATCACTGATCCTTATAGAATGGCCTGATCGATACCAGTTTAATGTCAAAAACAATATCAATGCACTGTATAAAATGTAAAAAAAATATTGGTTCTACGGATTTGTATAAAATTGTAATGTATATTGTTGATCAAAAGTTTACAGATCACCATTATGAACATGTAGAATGCCCTGACAAATTCACTGTCTAGGTGTGCATTGCGTAAACGTTGTAAACTCTTCCAGTCTTCTTGTCTTGATATGTCCACTGGTTGTTCTTCCATTCAATTTTCTCAAAAAGACTCTTCAGTGATGGGTGTAATTTTTCATGAACATCCTCACCCACCAAAATCTGGTTTGGCTTGGCAAGTGCGGTAATCTTTGCTGCAATGCTGACTGCCGGGCCCAAAATGTCTACATGTGATCTGACTTGATCTGCACCATATCTGACAACTACATTTTCACCAAAATCCATTCCTATCTTTACGCGTAATTCGGGATAGTCATATTCACTAAGTATTGGATTTATTCCGCGTTCAATTACATCAATCATTGTTCTTGCACAGTTGACTGCACTGTCTGATATGACAAGAGGACTTTCTTCTGCGATAAAGTATCCAATGACTGCATCTCCGACGTATTTTAGGACATAACCTCCATGATGTCGTATAACAGAACGCATTTCTTGTGAAAATGAACTGATTATTATTCCAAGTTTTTCTGGGGGTAAAAGCAATGCCATGTCAGTTGAACCCACCAAGTCCACAAACATTACAACCATGTGCAGTTTTTGCGCCACATGCATTCTCAGAAATGTATCTGATTCATCAATTGAATAATCATATTCGTATCCTTTCTTGAGTGAACTCCATACTCTTTTCTGTGTCTCCTTGATCAGGCTTTCACTGTCCAACGTGCCTGACTTGCCGCCACCTAGCATCATGTCTATGATGCTATTTGTTGTAGTTTTTTCCTCTTGTTGGCTTTCTGGGTCTTCACTCATTCTTGCTCACTCCAATGGAAAATTGGCTCCACATACAGGGCATACGCCTCTTTCTCCCTTGTATTTTATATCAAAGTATTGTATTATCTCAACATTACAGTTCCAGCATATTATCTTCTTAAAAGATGATTTTGTTCCTTTTTCACGAACCACAGTGCAAAATGGTTTTATTAAGTATTTAAAGTGCATACCGATTTTATGGGGCAGGTATTGGAACAAACTTTGTGCAGATACCTACCAGCAATCCCGACCCTTTCATAAAATCAATGAGTGACAAGGCAGAAAGCATCAAAACCTTGTTCTTGGAACATATTACAACTCTAACACACAAAGTTCCACTAAAGGTGATGTTAGGAGACGGTACCGTGACTGACCAAGAATCATTTGATCCAGCACAGGTACGGCAATTCTTTGACAGTCTTTTACAAAAGATTCCAGAGTGGGGAAACCAGGGAGTATCGGCCACTGCAGAAAAAGACTTGCGAAGAAGTTTTATAAAATTTGAGATAAAAGAGGGCAACTATCTGCTATCTGGACACATGTCTTTACAGTATCACGCATTGTTGTTTTACAAGCTTGACCATAGAGTGATTGAGATTCAAAAAGAACTCTCAGACATTTCTGACATGATTACAAAACTCCAAGTTCAGGTTGGACCTGAAAATGACAAAATAATTGAAGCAAAATTGCAACAGGAAGGGTACCAGGGCATGGACGAGCAAAAACTGTTTGAAGTGTTGTTTAACCGAGAAGACATTACTCAAGACATTGTAAAATCAATCGAGGTCTCACATGCAGAACATACGAAACTTGTAGCAAACAGGGACAGGCTGTTTGGTGAGCTTGACAACATGCTCATTGAAGTGTATCACACCACACCTGTATTGATTGACGAAAACAAAATGATCGCAGCAGAGGAAGGATGTCTCTGCAATTTTAATTTGGAATATCTGAAAAACAATACGCGACAAGGGAATATCAACTTGACAAGAATCTCTGAGCAGACAAAGACAAACTTACTTGTACTACTTGATAGTATCATAAAAATTCTAAAAAATTAAAAAATTGTTTATATCAAAGTATTTTGAAAATTCATTTATAATTAGTCAAGGAGTCCGCACTGTACCATGGTGTCACAGTTTGGGGAGTAGACACCATGTGACGTCACATGACTCCTTGACTTAGATCTGTCATTTTCTCAGAATATTATTTAGCCCTTTTTGATCCATGAAAATTTTGTTAAATTATTTACCAATTGTATGTTTTTTACTTGAAATGTATCAATATTATCAAAAATATTGACCAGTTTTTGGGCCTGGGAGGTTCAAAAAACCAAATATACCAAGATTGGGCTGAAAACTCTGTTGAATGTAACTTTTGACGATATAGTAAAATCGCAGAAAATCCAGCGTAATGTGATAAGGAGAACTCCTCTTGAAAGTTCTTATTCATTTAGTGTAATGACTGGTTCCAAAGTGTACCTCAAATCAGAATGTCTTCAAAAAACTGGTTCGTTCAAGTTTCGAGGTGCATATGCAAAGATTGCCAGTCTTTCAAAAGATGAAAAGAAAAAAGGAGTTATTGCAGCTTCTGCAGGAAATCATGCGCAAGGTGTGGCATATGCATCATCACTTGAAAAAATTCCATGTACGATTGTAATGCCTGTCACTGCTTCACCTGCCAAAGTTTCTGCAACTAGGTCATATGGCGCAAATGTAATCTTGGAAGGTGCAATCTATGACGAGTCTTCAGCAAAGGCTGCAGACATTGCACAAAAAACTGGTGCTACCATGGTTCATGCATTTGATGATGAAACAGTAATAGCTGCACAAGGAGTGATAGGACTTGAAATAATGGAAGACCTGCCAGATGTTGACGAGATTTATGTCCCAATAGGTGGAGGTGGGCTTGCAGCTGGAATACTAAAAGCAGTGAAGACAAAAAAACCAAAGGTCAAGGTAATTGGAGTACAATCATCTGGTTTTCCTGCAATGAAAAAATCATTTGATCTTGGAAAACTACAATCAGTTTCAGGTCACAGGACAATTGCTGATGGTATATCTGTAAAAACTCCTGGTCACTCTACATTTAAAATCATAAATGAATTAATTGACGACATTGTTCTTGTTGATGATTCTTCTATAGTAAAGGCAATGTTTTTGCTGATGGAACGATCCAAGACTGTAGTAGAGCCAGCAGGTGCTGTTGGTCTTGCATACTTGCTTGACAAAAAACCTGCTAGGGGCAAAAAGGTTGTCTCAATTTTATCTGGAGGAAACGTGGACATGTATCTACTGGGACAAATTGTAGCAAAAGGACTGACTGAGATGGGAAGGATGGTCAAGATCTTTATCCTTTTGACTGACAAACCCGGTGCACTAAAGGAGGTAGTTGACCAGATATCTTCACTGAGCGTAAACATTGTAGATGTGATTCATGATAGGCTCAGCTCAAGCATACCTGCAGGTACCGCAGGGGTGACACTAAGCCTTGAAACCCAGGATTCGGATCATGCTCAACAATTGATAAAATTCCTCAAAAAGAAGAATGTCCAATTCAAAGTAGTTACCTAGATGTCTCTAGGTTCTCTTGCTATGTTTGGCTGACAAGTGAGAAAATATTGAATGCCAAAACTATTCCAACAAAGATGCATGCGATTACCGTTGTTGTCTTTCTGTTGACAAACTCGCCCATTAGTTTTTTATTCATTGTAAGTATGACTACGGGTATCACTGCTACGGGTATCAACAAACTAAGTACAAACTGACTGTATATCAGTATGTGTAAAGGATCAAACCCAAGTAATACTGCAACAGTGGTTGGAATGACATTGACAAATCTTGTAATTATTCTTCGCATCCATACGTTGACTTTTTTGCCCAAGAATCCTTCCATTATTACCTGACCTGCCAGGGTTCCTGCAGCAGATGATGCTATACCTGATGATAATAACGTGACAAGAAAGACAATTCCTGCAGATGCACCAAACAGTGGTACGAGTGTTTTGTAGGCTTCGGCAATTGATGCAATCTGGGAGTTGTTTGGATAAAATGCAACTGCTGCCATAAGTAAGATGGCTGCATTTACCAGGGCTGCAATTGTGAGCAAAAATATGGTCTCTACAAGATGCAGTTTTCTCATTTTCTTTCTCTCATCTAGTGTCTTACCACTTGCTTTTTCTTTTGTAAGAAAAGAATGCAAAAATACTACATGAGGCATTACAGTTGCCCCTATGATACCTACTGCAACAAACAAGGCATGCGCATCTGCAAAGTGTGGTGAAAATGAGCCAAGCAATATTCCGTGAACACTTGGTGGTGCAATCAACATTTCATATGCATAGCCAAAGCTTATTGTTGAGACAAAAATCAAAAAGACTTGTTCTAATAGACGGAATTTTCTTGAAGTAAGAGCAAGTATTATGATGACATCCGCAGCTCCAAATATTGCAGCATAAAGCATTGGCACTCCAAATAACAGGTTCAAGGCAATTACAGTACCTAGATATTCTGCAAGGTCTGTTGCAGCTGCTGCAACTTCAGAGCTTAGCCAATATGGTATTACAAACAATCTCCTACCCAACTTTTCCCGTAAAATCTCAGCCAGGCTCTTTTCTGTTGCAATCCCTAGTTTTCCAGACAAGTACTGCATTAGCATTGCAATTGCGCATGAGAGCCACACCACCCAGAGCAAGGAATATCCAAAAGCAGCGCCTCCTTGCAGGTCTGTTCCATAATTTCCAGGATCCATGTATCCTATGCTAACAATTAGCGCAGGTCCTGAGTATGCGATAAATCTCCTAAGAAAACCTGTAAAACGAGATATCTTGGAATTGGGGGCCATCATGGATTGATTCCACGGTATTCTCTTGATCATATAAAAGTTAGCTAGGGCTAAATTATTTAGTCCGATCTAACATTGGGAATCTACCTACATAATGATTAATACCCAACAAAATAAACGACAACACATTGGTCTCAAAAAATAACTGGAAAGGAAAGTCCTTTCTTCAATGGTCTGACATTGAATCACAAGTGAGAATTCTTTGTAATAAAATACGAAAGACGGGCTTTGAGTTTGATAAAATTGCTACTGTATCTCGTGGGGGATTAGTTCCAGCGCGACTTGTTGCAGATAATTTCAATATTAAAAAAATACTTGTAGACAAGAAAAAAATTCCTGAAAAGACATTGTTTGTAGATGACATTTATGATTCAGGTGATACGTTTGAAAAGATACTTTCATTGGTGGATAAACCTGGGAATTTTTTGTATGCTACATTGGTTGCAAGAAGGGGGAAAAAGTATCCAAAACATCTAGCATATGCGAAAAAAACCATCGGTTCAGAATATGTTGTATTTCCATGGGATAAACTGGAATTTCAAAGGGCGCAAAAATCTGTTAAAGATTAAGTATTGCCGTATCTTTAAGACAACATGAATCCATTTGCATGTTCGAAATGCTTTGTAGGGTATAGGCCAGGCGAGCTCATACAATGTCCAAAATGCAGTCAAGAGTTCTGTGGTACTTGCTTTAAACAACACAGCCACTAAATAAAAAAATTAAGTAGTGGTCTTGAATCAGTACATCGTAATGGAGTTTGGCGGTGACGATGTTGATACACTTGCATTAATGTTTGATAAATTACAGTATATTTTTCGTGGGTATGACCAATACATTCAAGCATTTACCGAGATGCAGGAATCATACAAGCAAGACAAACTTGCTGAAAGAGACTATTATTATGGTATGACTGATGCGGTTCTCAAGTATTCTGCATTGGAATTTCTTGGACTAAAGGCCATGTTTGAGATAAAAAAAGCACTAAACAGAATGAACAATACCTCATCCGCACCTGCTCCTAAATTGGCCTCTGGAGACGCATCATCTGGACCTCAAAACTCGGTTGCGTCGTTTATTTCGGCAAAAAGTCTGCCTGGAAGAAATGAACTTTTGAATACCATATCTGGTAATGGAAAAAAATGCACCTCATGTGGTAAGATGGTATCAAATGCGGCAAAGTTTTGTACAACATGTGGAAGCAAGATGTGAGCAGATTAATTTTTTAGATAATTCAAGAACTAAATAATCCTAGTTTGAAAAATAAATCTGGATCGGTAGTCTAGCCTGGTTAGGATATCGCACTCACACTGCGGGGGTCGCTGGTTCAAATCCGGCCCGATCCATCCTTTTTTAATCTAGAAGATTTCTACACCAGTTTTTTAAACTATACTTGTCCAGTACTTCCAGTGAAACCTCTACTCTTATCAATAATTACAGGAGTTGGAATTAGCATTTTAACAATAATTGGATTATTTTTCATGTTTGCTCCGCCACAAGACCAATCACACATATCCACAATTCCACCACCTGTTGATAATTATCCAACCCCCACGGTAAACAAAACAGAACAAATCCAAAACGAAGAACAACAATTTAGACAATCGACACAAAACCTAATGTGGGATTATGATGTAGACGGGAAAATTTTGTCTATTGCAACTTCCCATAACGGTTCCTATGTTGTAGCAGGAACCAGGATACAGGAAATGCATGCAGATGACAACGAACATCAAGGCTCGGTGTATTTTTTTGACAAAACCGGAAATTTGATGTGGAAATATGATTCTACAAGAAAGATTGCTTCTGTTTCAGTTTCAGATGACGGTCAATACGTTCTCGCATCAGGATACCAGATTGCACCTGGTCCTGCAGGCACATATGAAAACGGGGCAATGTACATTCTTGACAAAAATGGGAACATGTTGTGGAATTATGCCCCGAATGACTATGGAAAAATCTTGGTCTCATCCATGTCATCAGATGGCTCACATGTTGCAGCTGCTTCTGGCACAAATCTTGTTTATTTTGACAACCAAGGAAAAAATCTCTGGAATTATACATCAAGTTCAGAGATAAATTTCATATCTGTTTCATCTGATGGTTCCAATATAATCACATCAGCAGGAAATACAATACGCTCTTTTGACAACAATGGCAACCTACTCTGGACATTTAATACTGATTATGGATATAGTCAGGCGAGACTTTCTCCTGATGGCAAATATGTTGTGGCAAGTGATGCAGCAAGTGGATATGTTGGAAAAATTTACTTTATTGATAACACGGGAAACCTGATTAAGGAAGATCAAGTTGATAGCCCTGTACTATCCATTTCCATTTCTAAGAGTAACCGCATAGCTATTGGTACAAACTGGGCAACCATGGTCTTCAATTCTACAGGATATATGATCTGGGTTGACAAGATATCTTCTCAAGTGGCAATGTCTTCTGATGGTTCATTTCTTGCAGCTGTTACAGGTGCAGGAAACGAAGTATACCTGACATACTTTGATAGTCATGGAAATATCTTGTCAAGACATCTAATTGGCGGTTGGGGCAACATTGCAATATCTGGAGATTCTAGATATGTAGCACTTGGCTATTCACTATATGATGGAACAAACAATGTGCAATTCTTTGAGATTCCACTTGAATATGTATTGGGCCTTGCTACAAGTGATGTACCTCAATTCAACTTGCAAAACATGCAAACATCAAATGATACACATGTTTCAATTACGTCTACAAATGGAACTGAATTGTATGTCGGAGTTGGAGTCGGTCAAACTATACAGCTGCCTTATAATTTGAATTTTGAAACAAATTTTACAAGTTATGACCTACAACTTGGACTCTCTGTACCTGAACATCTTGATGCAACAGTATCTCCAGTATTTCCAACTGAAATAATTAATGGTGTTTTACCTGGAAATAAAACATTCACAATTCATGCAGATACTAGTATCAAACCTGGAAATTACACTTTTACTATATATGGAAAAGGCAGTATGGTTAATTCTGACACTGGTTGGGTCACCATGTTAGATAATGT